>JAQICD010000020.1 GCA_027858715.1 Prolixibacteraceae bacterium | reverse complement strand
TGTGTTGAGTAAATCTCCAATAATCGTTACAACAACCGTATCCCGGCCTTCAGTCCAATCCATGTTTTGAGATTGCGATTGGCACCCACCGGTTCGTTTGAAATAGAATAAGGTGGGAGCGTGCTAAAAGTTGATTCGTATTGGGGCGTGGTTGAATCGACCAGGTAAAAATTGTAGCTAAGTCCAAAATTAAGCGAAACTTTTTTGGCAATAGGATAATTGGCCGTAAAGCCCAGTCGGTACAGCATATTAATATCGTCGGTGTATGTGCCTAAGGCAATATTTTGGGCAATAAAATCGAGGTCGTAGTTCAGCTTTTTATCTTTTCGGAACGAAGTACCACTGCCGATGCCATAGGTGTACAGCATGTTGCTGCCAACGCTTTGCGGTGCATAACCAAACATCAATATGGTGTAGAAATGCTTGGTGCCACCCCGGTAGGCAACGTTGGCCAAAAAGGTTTCGGTGGCATATACGTCGATATGTTTATAGCCTTTTTTTATGAAATTAAACAAGCCGATAGGAGCCCCCACGCACGAGTCGGCAATATTTACAATTCCTATTTGTGCACCTTTTATGATGCCGGCGCGGTTTACCAGTCCCGATATTTGTACGCCCGATAGCGAATCGGCATTGTTTACCAAACCGGTAATCTGCAAGCCTTTACCTTTCGAAGTATGATTTAGCACCCCCGAAATTTGTGCCCCGTCCAATTGCGACGTTAAATCGGCAATACCCGATGTCTGCATACCTTTGATGCTTTTTGCATAACTGAAAACTCCCGCAGTTTGAAGCCCGGTGAAGTTTTTGTGGACAATATTGACAACACCCGAGGCCTGAAGTCCCCAAAAGCTGCCCGATGTAAGGTTGTAAACTGCTGCTGCCTGCATGCCGTCAAAGTTTCCACCGATATTATTCCCCACCCCCGAAAATTGCACACCATTAAAGGTGCCATTTACTTTGTTAAGCACACCTGCCGCTTGCATGCCCCTGAAATTTCCACCTACATAATTGGCTACCCCCGCAGCTTGAAAAACGCCCGCATCTTTTCGCACGATGTTTATTACCGCACCTGCTTCAAAAACCTCAACACTTTCGGTGAAACCGCCTATAATATTAAGCGAAATCATGTTAGAGGTATTGCCTGCTAAAAGATTGTTGGTGCCTAAATGCGGTAAAAGTGAAATTTGTGCAACTCGGTGAATGGTTTCGTTAATGTTTTCGCTGGATGTCAACAGTTTGCTTTTTACAATTCCCAGTGGGTTATACATGGGGGTTGACGTTTTTTGAAACACAATTTCTTCATTAGCGGGCATCGATAGTTGAACAAACGACGATTTGCCCGGTATGGGGGTAAGTTTCAGGTCGGCATATCCTTTTTTGCGAATTTTTACATCTTGTAAGGTATCCTGTGTTTTAACTTCCAGTTTGAAATAGCCAAATTCGTCGGTGGCTACTGCGGCGTTGTGTGCCTCGCTGTAAATGGTGGCGTTTTTTATTAGTTCGCCCTTATTGCTAGTAAGATAGCCTTCGATTGTTGCTTTGTTTTTTTCGTTTTTGCCAGGCTGAATGATTATGAACTTTCCCCGCTCGCGGTATTTCATCTGGTATTCAAAAATTTCGTTAAGCGCCAGACGAACCGTTTCATTATGAATGTTGATGCTGATTTTTTCCGACGATTTAATTGCATCGGGGTTGTACGAGAACGATATTTCGGTTTGTTGCCCAAGTCTTGTTAATACCTTCTCAATGGTTTCGTTTTCCATAGCCAGGCTGGTGCGTCGTTCCAATGGAGGGAGGTTTTGTGCCCCAGCTGTAAAAATGAGTGTAATAAGGAAAAACAATAGGGAAACGAAATTTCTCATGGTTCCTTTGGTTTATTCTGATGAATGGGCTTCGTTTGAAATGTGGTATTGGCCGTCGATAAATGAATAATCAAGGTTCAGGGTTTCGCTAACAATGCTGAGAATGGTGTCAATGTTGTCGTTGTTGAATGAAACAGTAATGGTATAATGCTCAATTTCAGATTGATCAAAAACAACTTCAACGTTATACACTTTTTGTATTTGTCTGAAAAGCTCGTGTAGTGGGGTGTTGTAAAAAACGAATACACGGGTTGCATAAGCTGTTACATTGCTGTTTTGTTGAATGGTTTTTGTGAAAATGCCGGTATTTTTGTTGTATATGCCGGTTTCGCCTGCCACTAAAGCAATGCCTTCGTTTCCTTTGCTAAAAAACAAAACGCTTCCGGTTTTTACATACACCTCTACCAGGCTGTCGGTTTCGAAATTCTGAATATTGAACGACGTGCCGGTAACTTGTATAAAGGTTTCGTTGCTTTCAACAATGAATGGAATTTCAGGATTGTGTGTAACCTCGAAAAGAGCTTCGCCATCGAGGGTGAGCCTTCGTTCTTCTTTCCCATAATTATCAGCAACAATAAGGATGCTGTTTCGATTTAAAATTATGGTTGAACTATCGGTAAGTGTATGGTTTCGAATAAGATCGGTGCTTGTGAGTGCATAACCGGGAACTGAAACCTGTGCATGATTTGCCTGTTGGTACAAAACAACCGACAGACCGGTAATAAGCAGGGCAATGGCGGCTACTTTTGCCCAGTTTGGGATAAGTGTGCGTGTTTTTGCGTCTTTCCCGGGTGAATTTTGACGACCTGTTTTCATTTGCTGATGCACTTTTTCCCAGGCCGAATCGACTTCAACTTTAATTATTTTATGCGATGAAACAGCTTTATCGTTCGCGAAATCAATGCCTTCGAAATATTTCTTATTGCTTTCGTTGCTGTTCATCCATTGTTCCAGCTCCTGCTTTTCTTTTTTAGAAGCTTCGCCGGCAATGTAGCGGGCAATCAGTGTGTCGATATGTTTGCTGTTGTTATCCAAAGCATTAGTTTAATGATAATAAAACCCAAATGAGCAGGGGCAGATAGTCTTTCAGTTTTTCACGCAAAACCTTCAATGCTTTGATCATGTGGTTCTCAACCGTTTTAACCGAAATGTTCATATGTGCAGCTATCTCGGCATAGCTAAGGTTTTCGAACCTGCTTAATTTAAATACCTTCTGGCATTGCGGGGGTAAGTTGTTAATTGCGTTTTGTGCAATGACATCCAACTCGTTACTAATTAATGTGTCGCTGGTGCTATTGTGTTCCAGTGTAGCATTGTGTTGATGCCAGTTGTCGTATTTTTGCTTCACTTTTAAATGTTTAACATGGTTGAGGCTGCTGTTGTAAACTGCACGGTACAGGTACGATTTTAGCGATAAATGCACCTCGATTGTTTCGCGTTTTTCCCACATGGACAGAAAGGCACCCTGTACCATCTCTTCAGCTTCATCCATATCGTTCAAAATGGTGTAGCCATAATTGCACAGGCGCTCGTAATAGGTTTTGAAGAAAACTTCAAAAACATGTTCGTCGCCTTTTTGCAAACGCTCTAAAATATGTTTATCTGTTAGATCCAACGGTTTGTAAATGTGGAACTAAAGATATAATATTTTGTTCAAACACAATAATATGATCCATCTTTCGGAACTATGACAACAACTCCGGGGGCAACCCCTAGTAAAAAAAAATTTTTATTGCACATAAGTTGGAGACGTGGCCAGTTTGCCAATCAGCACATCGCTCATTACTATGTTTTCGGCATTTTCCATGCTGAGGGCATTCTTTGCTTTTTTAATTTCAACATTGGTAAAATACACATCCCTTACTTTTTTCTCGGGGAAACCTTGTATCACAATGGCTGTTCCGGTAGCTTTTTTACAGGTGATGTTTGTAAAATGAATATTTGATATATCGGTCTGATGACCCTCGCCTTCGTTATGATAATACGAAGTAATGTAGATGCAATCTTCAGTTTTGCCAAAATCGACATTTTCGACATACAAATTGCGGATAAAACCGCCACGATCAGGGTTCGATTTCAGGTAGATGCCCCGTTTGAGGTCGCCACCGAAAGTACAGTCCTTTACAAAAACATTTTGTACGCCGGCCGACATTTCGCTGCCAATAACTAATGCGTGCAAACCCTGGAAGTGACAGTTGCGCACCACAATGTTTTCAGAGCCAACTTCTGAAGCACGTCCGTCGTCGTCGCGACCGGCTTTAATAGCTACGTTGTCGTCGCCGTTGTTAAAGTAAACATCTTCGATTAGAACGTTGCGTGTCATTTCAGGATCAATGCCGTCGTTGTTTTTGTTGTGTGCATCGTAACGTACACCACGTACGGTTACATTTTCGCAGCGTAAAAGGTGCAAACACCAAAAGGGTGAGTCTTCCATTTTAATATTTTCAACTTTAATATTTTTACAATCGAAAAACTGGATGAGGTGTGGCCGTAAGTAATGACCTTCACCAAAAATACGTTCCTCAATGGGTGTTCGTTTGTGATTCATATCGCGGCTTAGCTGCTGGCTGTCGCCTTGTTTTTCTTTCCACAACTGCCAGGTGTTTTCCGACTCGCCGTCGATTGTGCCTTTACCGGTAATGGCAATGTTCTCGCATCCGATAGCATAAATAAACGGACTGTAATTATACAGAAAAGTGCCTTCCCAGCTGGTTTTAACCACAGGCAGGTAATCGGACGGATTTGAGCCAAATTTAAGAATTGCTCCTTCTTCGAGATGCAATTCCATGTTTGAAATTAGGTGAATGGAACCATTTACCTGATACACGCCTTTCGAAACAATTAATCGGCCGCCACCTTGCTGTTTCAATGTATTAATGGCTTTATCGAAAGCTTGTTTGTTATCGCTAACCGTGTCGCCTTTGGCTCCAAAATCGCTAAGCAGTAACGATTCGCCGGTAATTTCAGGTTCGGTAATCTGGTCGATTATCTGGTCGATTGTAACTTGCACTTCTCCTGAATCTTTTTTGTTGTTACAGGATGAAAAGCCAATGAATAAGAAGAATACGATTAAAATAACAGAAAGTCTCATGACAATAAAGATTAATTTTTACTCCGTTTGTTGAATTACTACTTGCAATTTACAAAATTGATTGCATATCGAATCTGAATGCCATCACTATTAATTTCTTGATTTCATGTCAACATGATGGCACTTTGTGTAAGTGGCATAAATAACTATCTGTAAGCGACAAAAAACTTCTCATATTAGCTTAATATTAACAAAAGGATACTCAAATACTATATAATATATCAAAATAATATATTTCAATGCAATATATTTATGTTTACCACATCACGCGTTAACCTGTAAAAATCAAACCATGATCACATTAATTTGTATAGGCGTATTAATAATTTCATTGGTAATAGTTGGCATAATAGCCAAACGGTATCGCTATAAGGTGAAAACGGCGCGAACAGAGTCGGAAAAATGGCGAATGCTTTATTACGAAAAAGAATCTCAATATTTGCTTCTTGAAAAGGAAAAGCAAAAATCGGAATTGTTGGCCCGGCTGGTTGAGCAAAGCCCGAATGCTATAATGATAATGGATTGCGATGGCGAGATTCAAATGCTCAACGATGGATTTTCAAAAATGTATGGTTATTCGTTTAACGAATTCACATCGGTGTTGGGGAAAAATTACCGACAAACATCATTTAGTCCTGATGTACAAACCAGGCTTGATAGCGTGTTCGCCACACGTACGCCTTTTAGATACGAAGCCCCGAATATTAGACGCGACGGTCGTCAGTTGTGGACTCAAACTGCGCTAATGCCTATACTGAACGACGAAGGAGAGGTAACACATATGGCAACAATTGATACCGATATCGACCAAAGAGTTGATAAAAGTGACAGGCTTGTTGCAGAGATGGAGCAGTTGAACCAAAAAATCGATCGTGTTGCGGATGAGTTCAGGCGGTTTTCGAATGAATTTAGCCTTGTTTTTTCGCGTATAGGTCAGTTATACGAAGCTATTTCGAAAACCGACGGTATATTACGTTTCATCGAAGAAATATCGGCTCAAACCAGGTTGCTTGGTTTTAACGCATCAATCGAAGCCGGACGGGCCGGTGAATATGGAAACAGCTTCAGGGTGATTACCAGCGAAATTGTTGAAATTGCACAGCTTACAGCTACACGCGTTCAGCAAATAAAAGAAATATTCGATTCGATTGGTTCTGAACAGGGAATATTGAATGAAAACAAACAAAAAGCTGAAGACAATATTAATATATTAGAAAACAGACTTTCGGACATCAAAAAAGAGCTCTTCTCTATTGAGGAAGCAATAATTGAATTTAAGTCACTTTCTTAGCGGGTAATAACTTGCATTTCGGATTTTAATGAATTAACTTTAATAGTGCTGTTATTCATTAAAGAAAACCGTTGTTATGGAAAATTTTTTAATTGATTACCTCGAAAAATCACAAGCCGGATTACAATATGATTGGAAAAATGCCGGACCTGTTATTACCATCTCGCGCGAGTGTGGATGTTCGGCAAACCGTATTGCACGTGGGCTAGCAAAAGTACTTAACGGATATGTAGCATTGTCGGGAAAAGGGAAGAAGCGCGAATGGAAATGGCTGAACAAGGAAGTTGTGGAAGAAGCGGCTAGCCAACTTGAGATTACGCCTGATAAAATTAAAAGTGTTTTTCTGAAGGAAATAGATTCCAGCTTATACGATGTTCAATCGGCATTTTCGGCTGAGAGGGTTTACGATTCGGAAGACGAACAGGTGATACATACGATGCAAAATGTAATTGAACGGCTGGCTGTTGAGGGCAATTCTATTATTGTTGGAAGAGGTGCAAATATTATTGCATCAAATATTGAGTCCCGCTTATCGGTTAAGTTATACGCCCCGCTTGAGTGGCGTATAAAGCAAATAATGGAAGTAAGCAGTATGAAATATGCCGATTCGCGCGACTATGTTTTAACTATCGACGATCAACGCGATTTATTTGTACAGCATTTAGCCGGACGAGAAGTTCAGAATACCGATTTCGATATGACTTTTAATTATGCCACCATGAGCAATTCGCAAATTGTTGATGCGATTATCGTTGTAATGAAAGGGAGAAGGTTAATTGCGTAATTAAATCAGCTGTTTGATAACTGCTTCAAGTCCCGATTGAGGTGGTACTTTTATGGCTTGCATTCCTAGCTTTGCGGCTGTTTCGCAGTTTTCGGCACTGTCGTCAACTAAAACGGTCTCGGCCGGATTAAGACCAGCGTCTTCCAAAACAAATTCAAATGCCTTTGGATCGGGTTTACGGAAGCCAATTTTGTTTGAATAATATACTTTTTTGAAAAGCTTTTTTATCGGAAAATGAAACCTGTTTTTAAATTCATTTTCGAAATAACTTACGTGATACACATTCGTATTGCTTAAAAGGTAGAGGTTATACTTTTCGCCTAAATCCTGAACCATTTTAACCCTCATTGCTCTAAATTCGAGAATCATGTCGCACCAGGCATCTACAACCTGCGATGCACTTACGCCTTTTTGGCAGGCATCGAGCATTGTACGTTTAAACTTCTCTTTGCTCCATGCCCCAGTTTCCATAGCAACCACTATTTCGGGTAGTTTTTCTGAGAAAATTTGAGAAAATGATTCGGGTCGAAGAATTCGTTCGAGCTCGGCGTGAGTTGTTTCAGGTTCAACATCAACTAAAACACCGCCTAGGTCGAGAATGACATTTTTAATAATCTGCTGGTCGATCATTACTGAAAGTTATAAATTGCGGCAAAGTTAACAATCAAAACTTCCTATGAGAATAAATGGACAACATTTTGAAACGATTTGGACCGATCGTAACAATAAAGAAAAGATAAAAATTATCGATCAGCAAAAACTACCGTTTAAATTCGAGATTAAGACACTAACTACATTCGATGAAGCGTATAATGCAATTAAGGAAATGACTGTGCGTGGCGCTCCGCTTATTGGCGTTACGGCTGCTTTTGGTGTTTACCTGGCAATGCTTGGTAAAGTGAACAATGAGAAGCTGGCTGACTTCATTTCATTAACGTGCAGTAAGATGAAAACAGCAAGGCCAACAGCTGTAAACCTGGCCTGGGCTGTTAATTATTTAGAGAGTGAACTTCAAGGTGTCAAATCTGTGGTTGAAGCCCGCATTCTTTCATTTAATATTGCTGTAAAGCTGAAAGAATTGGAAATTGAATACAGTAATGCAATTGGGGAGCATGGCTTGCAGTTGATTGAAGAAATTTCGAAACAGAAAAAAGGGACTCCGGTAAATATTCTCACGCATTGTAATGCAGGTTGGCTGGCGTGCATCGATTGGGGTACAGCCACCGCACCTGTTTACAAAGCACATCAAAAGGGTATTGGCGTGCATGTGTGGGTGGATGAAACCCGCCCTCGGAACCAGGGGAGCAAGCTCACAGCTTATGAACTTGCACAGGAAGGTGTGCCGCACACGGTAATTCCCGATAACACCGGCAGCCACCTGATGCAGCACGGCATGGTTGACCTGGTGCTGGTGGGCAGCGACCGCACAACCCGTACCGGCGACGTGTGCAACAAAATTGGCACTTACCTGAAAGCCCTGGCTGCCCGCGATAACAACATTCCGTTTTATGTGGCGCTGCCTTCATCGTCGATCGATTTTAAACTGTCGGACGGGATAAAAGAAATACCTATTGAACAGCGCGATGGGGATGAGGTGCGCTTTGCCCTCGGGAAAGAAGGAAAAACACAGCTCGTGCCCAGTGACAGCCCGGTTGCCAATTATGGTTTCGATGTAACCCCGGCACGACTGGTTAGCGGGTTGATTACCGAGAGAGGGATTTGCGAAGCCAATGAAGAAGCGATAAAAAAGATGTTTGGAAAATGAACGGCGAAGGGTACATAAAATATCAACCTAACTGGCAAAAAGTTGTGCCTGATGTTGATGAAAAAGTTTTGGCAGAAATGAACCGGGTTCGTGCCATGCTGAAAGAAAATGGATGGCTGGGCGTATTGCCCGATGGCATAGGTTTTGGGAACCTTTCGGTACGAAGCGGTGATTCAGCACAATTTTTTATCAGTGGTTCGGGAACCGGGCATTTAGAATGGCTCACTCCGGCAGATATTGCCCTGGTTGCCGATGTTGATATTGCCAACAACCAATTGAGTTGCCGGGGATTGACAAAAGCATCGTCCGAATCGATGACCCATGCCGTTTTTTATCGATTTTCCGATGCAATAAACGCTGTAATCCATATTCACGGCCGGGATTTATGGGCGAAATATTTCAACATATTGCCAACTTCGTCGCCTGGGGCAGCATATGGTACACCCGAAATGGCTTATTTTATTGAAGAATTGCTCAAAAAGCAACTGCTTAGCAGCGGTGTAATGGTAATGGGCGGCCATAAAGATGGCCTGGTAGCTTATGGCGAAAGCCTGGAAGAAGCGTATGAGATTTTGAGACTTCATAAAATATGAAGCATAAAACATGAAATGTGTTGTGTGAATTCCTTTCATAGGAATATTAATGGCTAATACTCAATCCGAACTTTCTTAAGCCGAATGTTTGTCAGGGGTCTGAAATCACCTTTCACCGGAAATCTTGAGATGCGGTCGGCCACTTCAATGCCTGAAACTACTTCGCCAAAAACGGTGTACGAACCATCGAGATGTGGCCCTCCGCCAATGGTTTTGTAAACGTTTCGCTGTTCGGCAGTAAAAGTAATGCCGTTCTTTTCTTCAAAATCGTCGAGTTCCTCGTCGATATATTTACGACCCGTTACAATGTAGAACTGCGAACCATCGGAGCGACGCTGATTGTTTTTGTCGTCGGGTTTGCGGGGCGAACCAATAGCACCACGCTTATGGTACAATCCGTCAACAATATTGGCCGGAATGGTGTAGCCCGGCCCCTTCCAGCCTACAATATCGTCGGCCGCAGCATGGCGGGTGTCGGCCGCGCCGGTTTGAATGCCAAAATCGCTTATTACCCGATGAATAAGCAGACTATCGTAGAAACCTTCCTCGGCCAGCTTGATAAAATTATCGCGGTAAGCTGGTGTTTCGTTGTATAGTTTGATGGCGATATTTCCATAGTCGGTTTCCAATATAATTTGCTTTACCGAAGCATTGCGGGCTGAGTTTGCCGATTGAATTTCCTTTAGTGCTTTGGCTTCACCACGTTTGTTTACAAGGCTTAAAATTTCGTTTACAGGAACAGTAAAGTACTGACGCTCAAACATCACTTCTTCCGAAATACCCATGCCCAGAACCGTCCCGTTCGAAACAAAAACCGGTGTGCCGATGCTTATTTTTCCTATTTGGTTCGATATGCTTAGAAGTTTACGGCCCTGCAATGTTTTTTTCTGAAGGCATGAGCCGGAATACAAAGGCTGACGGTTGCCCACCTTTTTTCCTAATACGATGGTTTTTAGGCCTTCAGCATTATCTGCCCCATAAAGTTTTAGCGGGCTTTGTTCGTTTTCGTCAGTTTTTAAAAGAATGAGATTGTTGATGCGGTCGTAGTTGTAAAATTCTTTGATTTCGGTTGTTTCTCCACCATTTAAAGGGGTCATTATAGCCCGGCTAGCCCTTTCGAATAACGAAAATGGAGCCACAATGGTGGTTGAGGTTACCAAAAAACCTTTACCGGTTTCGAGAATTCGTTGGCCATCGTATGTTTTTATTTCGAAAACTGATTTTGCCAGGGTTGAAAAGCCATCATCTTTGGGAGCAGGTTGTTCTTCGGGCTGTGCCGTGTTTTCGGCCTCTTTCTTTTTGTCAGCATTCGAACATGCAGCCATCAGTAATATTGATACTAGCAAATAAAAAAGGTGTAAGCGCATCATTTCCTGTTGATTTTAACATTAATCTTTACGTCGGTATATGGGCGGTTATTTTCGTCGGTTTTAAGCGAAGCAATTTTATCGATAACTTCCATTCCCGATACAATTTCGCCAAAAACGGTGTACTCGTTTTCGAGTTGGGGCGCACCGCCAATGGTCGTATAAGCCTCGCGTTGTTCGGGCGTAAATTCAAGCACTCCATCGGCCAGCGCGTACCTAACATCAATTTCTGTTTTAATCTCATCGGCCAGTTCGCGGGCTTCATCCCAACGTTCTTCGGCTTTCAGTTTCGATAAAAGCTCCTTCTTTTCGGGCGGATACACTTCGCTGTATATTTTCCGCTTTATGGGTCTATTTATAGCCATTTCCATGGTGTCGAGCTGTCCGGCACGATATTTCACACCTTGAATAACGAAAAACTGCGAAATATCGCTTTGTTTGAAGATGTTTACATCATCGGGTTGGCGCGGAGCACAAAGTGCGCCTTTTTTGCAGATATGATGTTGCAGTATTTCGTCGTTAACGGTTTTGGTGGGGTCGCCGTACCCGATAAATTTTCCGGGTGGTGCATTGCGTGAATCTTTCGAACCTCCCTGGATAATGTAATCTTTAATAACGCGGTAAAACAGAGTGCCGTTGAAGTGCTCTTTGCGTGACAGTTCAATAAAACCATCGCGGTGCAGAGGTGTATCGTCGTATAGCATAAATTCCATCTCGCCCATGTTGGTCGATACCACCGCATGATATGTTTGTGCTTTAACTTCGGCTGCCAAAAGCAACAATAACAATAGATATGAGAATTTTACCGGCATACGTATTATTCCTTTATTACTTTCATTTTCATTATAATATCGTCGAGCGGACGGTTGTTCTTGTCGGTTTGTATCGTGGCAATTGAGTCGATAACACTTAGTCCTTCAACAACTTCGCCAAAAACAGTATAGCCTCCATCGAGGTGTGGTGTTCCGCCTAAGGTTGAATAAATTTCGCGACGTTCGTTGTTTATTTTGTATAACGAGCTGTCAACCTGTTGCTCGGCTGTTTCCTGAATTTCAATACGAAGCTGCATGATGCTGTCCTGCATGTTATTTTTCTGGTAGCGTTTAATGTCGTCCATCCGATCGTTGTACATTTTCATCATTTGCTGTCGCGCAGCCTGTAACTTTTGTTTTTCTTCAAGCTGCTTTATCATTTCATCGTCCCATACTTTACCCTGAACAATATAAAACTGCGAACCCGATGAATTTTTCTCAGGATTAACATTATCGCCCTGACGTGCTGCCGATAAAGCTCCTTTTTTATGGTAAAAACCATCGACAAATTCGGCTGGGATGGTGTATCCGGGACCACCGTCGCCAAGGCGCTTGCTTTTCGATGCATTTTTAGAGTTGGGGTCGCCGCCCTGAATCATAAAACCTTCGATTACCCGGTGAAACAGCAGGTCGTCGTAAAAACCTTCCTTCGCCAGTTTCAGAAAATTGTCGCGGTGCTGTGATGTTTCGTTATAAAGCTCAACTACCATGTCGCCAAAGCTGGTTTGTATCAGCACTCGTGGACGGTCGCCATCGCCTGCCGACGATTGTTTGCCATTGCAGGCTACCAGAATAAACACCAGTGTGAGGTATAAAATGTTAACTTTTATGTTCATTTTTTAAAATTTAAAAGATATGAATACTAATTTTAAGCGATATTTTTATTTGTTTCAAAATTAGAAAAAATGGAATTGCAAATAATAATTGTTGATAAAAGTATCGTTTTGAAACCAATGGAACATGACGATGCGCAAACTATTTTCGATGCAATTGACGGAAACCGCGTTTTTTTACGCCGTTGGTTACCTTTTGTCGATGCAACAAAAACTGTGCAAGACAGCCGGGCTTTTGTGAAATCGATAGTTGATGATGCCGAGTGGCGGCAAGAAGTGTTTACCATTTGGCACAACAGGGAGTTTGCCGGATTAATTGGGCTTAAAGACGTTGACTACCTGAATTGTAAACTCGAAATTGGATATTGGCTAATCGAGAAAATGACCGGAAAAGGCATAATGACCCAATCGGCAGAACAGTTAATTTCGTTTTGCTTCAGCAATATGGAAGTGAATCGTATTTGCATTAAATGTGCTGTTAACAACACTGCCAGCAGCAATATACCCAAGCGCCTTGGCTTTACATTCGAAGGCGTTGAGCGAAACGGTGAGCGTTATGGAAGCAGATATCTCGACCTCGAAGTATATAGTATTTTAAGGAAGGAATGGGTTGAGTAGGTGTTATAGAAACGACCAGTGATTCTATCGTGTTTTAATGAATAAATTTTTGTGTTTTTAGTATTGAAGCAGAATGAAACCTGACTAAATAGATGCCTTTTGTTAAGCCATTGCCATTAAGTTCAATTTGATATTGACCTGGCTCATGTAGTTTGTTTGTCGATAGCTTCGAAATTGTTTTTCCATTTAAGTCGATAAGATCAATACTTAATTCATCATGTTCAACAATTTCATATCTTATTGAATAGGAGTTGGGTTGCCGGTTTATAGAGATATTAATAATTGGTGATCTTTCTTTTTGCATTTGGGTTTTCTTTATTGAAGTGGGGGTCTTCGATAGTTTATAAACTTCGCTGCCTGCAAGAAGGAATGCACCCAAACCGTAATCTTCAAAGTTTGGTTCTTTGGTATAAGATAATGGCTGCCCATCTTTGGGTTCTTTACCTGTGCTTTGTACCCAACCCAGAAAACCATTTTGGTGAAGTGCCTCATTTGCCATTCCATTCCAGCCTTTTATTGCCGAAGGCAGATATATTTTTTCATCAAGAAATCCATTATTAATTCCCCATGCTAAACCATAAACAAAAAAAGCAGTGCCAGAAGTCTCTTTACCTCCCCAGTCGTCGGGATCGGTCAGGCTCGAATTCCAGAAACCATCTTCGCGTTGGAGCTTGATAAGTGCTGCCGACATAGCCGTAAAATCATCGATATATTCCTGCCTGTTGGTATTGTTTTCGGGAAGCACGTCAAGCACCCTGGCCAATGCTGCAATAATCCAACCGTTACCTCTCGACCAGTAACACATTTTGCCATTGGGCGTAGTAAAAGGAGGATCGAAATTGCCGTCGCGCCACCATAAGCCATCGGTAGGATTGTACAAACCGGCTGCACCGTGTTTGGTCTTTGTGTAATTGTACATCTGGTACATGCGGTTGAAATATTTCTGATCGTTATGAATTACGCCCAGCTTTGCAAAAACGGGCATCGACATTTGAATTGCATCAATCCACGACCAGTCATCGATTTTCGATGTATTGATCATATTTTCGATGTTTGTAGTGATAGGGGCAATTCGTTCAGGTTTAGGATCTAGTAGATATAATTCGATGTATGTTTGTCCGCAACACTGGTGATCCCCGTCGCGTGTGTTAAGCGAACCATAAGTAGGTCTCCACTGGTGCGATGTTCCCCAGTCGATAGCATATTTATACAAAGCGGTATCGCGGTTAAGGTAGTAAAGAGCCATCAAACCTTCGTAATAAGTTGCCCGTGTCCAGAGGTTGCTGGGGCGGGTTTTGTCGGTGATGATATCTTTCTCGGGATCGGGCCATTTGGCCATGAAGTAGTTATTGGCCGTTTCCATATGAGAAAGGATGTCTTTGCTGTCAGGCAACTGTTGGGCTAACAAATCAGATGATAAGATAACCAGGGAAAAAATCAATACCGTTATGTACTTGCTCATTTTATTATATTTTTTCGATGAAATACAAAACTATCTATTTTTTCTTTATAGCAGAAGGTTTATTGATATAATAAATTTCAAGTTAGTTGCATATCCTTCGACCCTTTTCAGGATGCCGCCAGCTGGTTGGGATGCTGGCAGTTTACTGGTGCTTGCCGATGGATATCGGGTACGCGCATAGCTGGCAAGCACGCTTGTAAAATGAAACATATATCGATACTAAAGTTTTAAATTAAAAATAACAAGTGTGTTTTGATTGCAATTTATTTTTTAGTATCATAGCAAAGCTAAAACCAACCTTGTGATAATCTAATAAAATTTAAGTGTCAAGGATGTTTCCATATTAAATATATTAAATCTAATTATTAACTTTTCAAAAACAATTATGAGTAACGTAGAGCAATTAAAAACTGTTAAGTTTTACAGTGGAGAAGAAACTCCCCTCGAAATGCACAAAGTTCGTGTAGTACAAAAGCTGAATCTTCTGCCCGTTGAAGAAAGAAAAAAAGCAATATTTGAAGCCGGCTTCAATACTTTTCTTCTTCAAAACCAGGATGTATTTCTCGACATGCTTACCGATTCAGGTACAAATGCCATGAGCGACAATCAAATTGCAGCTATGAGTGTAGCCGATGATTCCTATGCAGGATCGGCAAGTTATACTAAACTTGAAAAAGCCGTGAGCGAAGTGTTTAACCAGAAATACTTTTTGCCCGTGCACCAGGGACGTGCTGCTGAACACATTATTTCACAGGTATTTGTTAAAAAAGGCATGGTGGTTCCAATGAACTATCACTTTACCACAACTATGGCACATATTCAATTGGCCGGAGGTACCGTTGCCGAAATATTTACCGACGAAGCCCTGAAAATCAAAAGCGATTTTCCGTTTAAAGGCAATATGGACATTGACAAACTAAATAATATAATTGATGAATGGGGAGCCGATAAAGTTGCATACATAAGGCTTGAGGCGGGCACCAACCTTATTGGCGGGCAGCCATTTTCAATGCAAAACTTACGAGAAGTCTCAGCTATTGCTAAAAAACATGGCATAAAACTGTTAATGGATACCAGCCTGATTAACGAGAACTTGTATTTTATTAAAACCCGTGAAGAGGGTTATAAAGACAAACCGCTCAAAGAAATTCTGCACGAGATGTTGAGCTATACCGATTTTTCATATTTCTCGGGGCGAAAAGTAAGCTGTACGCGTGGTGGTGGTATTTGTACCAACATCCACGAAATATACATGCAAATGCGCGATTTGGTACCACTTTTTGAAGGCTTCCTTACATATGGAGGTATGAGTGTGCGCGAAATTGAGGCAATGGCAGTAGGCTTGTACGAAACGCTCGATTTTAATGTGATCAGCCATTCACCAAGTTTTATCAAATACCTGGTCGAAGCATTGGATAAAAAAGGTATCCCGGTAATAACTCCTGCCGGCGGTTTGGGTTGCCACCTCGATGCCGGACAGTTTTTATCGCATTTGCCACAAGAACAATATCCTGCCGGTGCATTGGCTGGCGCACTTTTCATTGCATCGGGCATACGCGGCATGGAACGTGGTACCATTTCAAGTATCCGCGACGAAAATGGAAAAGATATCCCGGCCGATGTTGAACTGCTCCGTTTGGCTTTCCCCCGCAGGGTATTTACGCTTTCACAAATTAAATACGTCGAAGATCGTGTGCAGTGGTTGTACGATAACCGCCATCTTGTTGGTGGTCTCGAATGGGTTGAAGAACCGCCGGTGTTGCGCTTCTTTGTTGGTAAACTCAGACCTATTGGCGATTGGGCAGAAAAACTACAAGCCAAATTCAGAGAAGATTTTGGCGATAGCTTATAAAAGAATAGTATGCAAATTATAATCCGTAAAGCAATACTTTCCGACAGGGATGCAATTGCCCGTTTTCAGGTTGATATGGCATGGGAAACCGAGCATTACAAGCTCAATTTTGAAACTGTAATGCTTGGAGTTGAGAATGCGTTGAATGATAAAAACCTTGGTGAATACTATGTTGCTGAAGTCAACCACGCGGTTATTGGTTCATTATTTACAACATACGAATGGAGCGACTGGCGTAACGGAACTGTAATTTGGATTCAATCGGTTTTTGTTGAGCCCGATTTTCGTAAGCGTGGTGTTTATGCAATGTTATACAACCATGTAAAAAATATGGTCGGAAACGATGCTTTGCTTTGTGGGATAAGGTTGTATGTTGATAAAACGAACGAAGCTGCTCAGCAGGTTTATTCCCGCCTCGGAATGGACGGCGACCACTATCGTGTTTTCGAGTGGATGAAGCAGTAATATAAGCCCCTTCGGAGGAGGGGGCTTACATTACTCGGTAACTGTCTCATCTAGCCCTCATTTTCATCATAAGGTATCACTTCGCACTCAAATTCTGTTTTTTCAATTTCATCTTTTGTAAGCCATTTTTCGGAGGTAATCATTTCATACCGTCCGCCACCTTTATCGTTTAATACCCAAACAATGCCGTCGGCTTCAGGAAAAGGGACTTTCCCTTCCAGCTGGTCACCAAACAGGCGTAGGAGCAGATTATTGTCAGACAATCCGTGTACAAGAGCTTTTAGCACCAACTCTTTATTGATTTCCACATCTGCATTGTCTTTGCTTTTCATTTCAAAATCAATCACATTAACCTGTATGTGCGGAAACTTACCATTGTATGCCTTGTAGAGCAACTGATTAACCTCAAACAATGGCTTATGAAGGTCGATCTCTGTATATTTTTCAGCCATTTTTTGCTCCAACATCTCGAGGGAGATGTTGTCGATCTGGCCGTCTGTCAACTGGTCGGACAGCTTATACCCGAGAACTTCCCGGGCAGCTTCTCTGGGCTCAAACTCATTGATGGCCATAAAAAGGAATTCCTTGACCTCATTGTCTTTAAGGTTGGCAGCATCGGGAACGTCAAATCGGTTCAAGAGTTCTTTAAAATCGGAAAGGCTCCAGACACCTTCCAGTTCATCTGAGTTTTTTACGTCGTTAATTTTTATAAGAAATTGCATGTAAAATGGATTTTTATTCAATAAGATAACCGGTAAAGCCATAGATTGTTGTGATACATGAAAAGTAATTCAAAGTGTGGCAGGATGCAACGATGCAGGTGAAATACATTTTTATGTATCCTTAAAGTTTGTAACGAATTCCAATGCAGATGATTATTGTATTATTCGCGATAATTATCATCCCAACTTTGACAAGGAAGCGTGCGAATTATTTTTTTAAAACTGATAGCTCATTTTTGCCCTTACTCTGTTGTTGTACGAATAATCACCAAAGAAAGTTCCGGATTCGCCGCCCAATATGTCGGTCTGGAGGGTGAAATTCAAACCGGCTATTGTATTGTAGCCTATTTCGGGGCTTAGGTAATAGTCTTTGCTATCGATATTGTAAATACTTAAAAGATTAATCGATAGTCCGTTGTTGAATGCCCAATCGATATTTGCCATGGGCGAATTGATAAACAAGTGGCGCAAATCAAACTTCTCATAGGTATTGTCTTCCAAGTTATGGTCGTAAATGTATTGCGCAATAATAGTTAACGAGCTGTTGTTCAATGCAAGGTTTTTGTCAATGCCTGCAACTGTTTGAATGTAGCGGTCGTTTGTGCTGTTGTTTTCTTCAGGAACAAACAAGCCCGATTCGCCCCTAAATGCCATTCCCCAGGGAAGCAGTACTACCCACTCGGCACCAAAAACCTGTTGCCTGTTGTAGTTTTCAAGCAATACTAATTGGGGTGCATTTGGGTCAAACTGGCTCATGTCGGGTGTAAATTCGGGCAAATGATCGTAGCCATTGTAATAGCTCAATCCAATGTCGGCTCCCGAAAATCTTTTGCGATACCGGATGCCAAATTCTCCGGTTTTCAAAGTGCTTTCAGGGGCATTGCTTTGAAGCGAAATGGGTATTCCGCTACCCAAAGTAGTAAGTAGCCCCATCATTTCGGGCGAAGGAAACCAGCGGCTGTTGGGAGCCGGCAACACCCCGAATGAGGCAAGCGGTACATACAACAAATCGATGTCGGCCATATCGAGAAACCATTGCAAACGCAAGGCATAAACTCCTATGCGTTCATCTTCGGTGTCGAGCAGGTCGGTATAATCGGTGGGGTTGATGTTGTTTATCGGGTTAATGCCATCGGCAGTGCCCCAGCTGATGAGCTGTTTTCCTAGTGTTACATCAAAGGAGCCAAATTGCTGCTTTGCCCAAAGTTCGTCTAACCAAAAACGGTTGCGCGTTGCATCTGAAAGGTCTTCGCGTAGTTCACTCACGGCTTTCCATTGTAAGGAGCTTTCGCGTTTCGAAGCCAGCTGAACTTGCATTAGACCTTCGTTGCGACTGTTGATTTTGTTTTGTTGGGTGTTGAAATAGCTAAAATGGTTGTAATGCACTTTTCCGCTAAGATCGAAGTGTTCTTGTGCTGTGGATAATATTGAAATTGCGCTTAGCAAGAAAATTGATAGTATTGAAAATATAGTACGTTTCATAATGCTTAGTTTTTTTCCAGATTTCTGATGGTGAAAATATCGGGGTCAATTCCTTTGTCGATATGGTAATTGCTGAACAACAAAACGGTGCTTGTCCCTTTTTGCAGGTTTTTCATTTCGTAGCGGTGTGCCCGCACTTTGTTGCTGCCTGCAATGGCTTTAAAATCGGAGCAAACAAGTTGTTTGGCAAGTTTGTCTTTCGTGTCAAAAAAATCGGTTTTCACCATCATGCTGTTCGATGCATCGATGTAGATTATTCTTTTGGCATAGCCGGTTTCCTTAATTTTGCTTTGCTCCTTGTAGATGGCTTCAATTACTTTCAGTTCTTTGCCGTTTTCATTAACGGTCTTAAGCAATTCGTAAGAACTGTTGTCGGTGTTTTCGTTGCCAATGTCGGAATAACTGAAATCGCTGCCCATAAAGCTGTTGCTCTTTTCGTTCGACGAAATGCGGCGCGACCGTTTTAACGCCGGAAGGTACAACCACTGGTCTTCGGAATTGTTACTGCTTTCAACCGAGAGGAAAGCCGTTCCGGCAATATCGGCTGGTGCATCAAAAACAATGTACGACGATTCCAATCCCTCATTGTTTTCCATGGTGTTCCATTGCAGTTTTCGCTCCCGCTTGATTCCGTTTTTACTCACCAATTGCATGGTAAGTGCTACTTCCTGATCCGAAATTTTCATTTGCTTTTCGAAACGCTCAATCCATTCACTTCCGTTTTGGCCAAGCACTGCCAGGGAGATAATGCTTAGCAATAGAAAAATTAATGTCTTCATAATTATTTGTTTTTTAAGTTGAATAATTTGCTTTTAACCAGCACGATGGGCGATATAAACAAATCGCCGGCAAGTGCTGCAATAATAGCCGAGGCCGACATTAAGCCGAAATCGGTAATGAACTTGCTGGTTGAGAAGGCGAGTATCCCAAAGCCCAGTGCTAATACCAGCGAAGTTGTGCCCAATGCCGATCCGGTTTTGAGCAGGGTGTTCCTTATGGCAATATCGTTCCCTAAACCGGATTTCATCTCGCGCTTGAAACCGTAAAAAACATGGATAGTATCGTCAACCACAATGCCAATGGTAATGGCCGCAATAATCGATGTGGCCATGTTCAGCCCGATTCCCAATACGCCCATCAGCCCAAGGAAAAATATTATTGGGAACACATTGGGAAAAATGCTTATCAAGCCTCCTTTTATCCCAAACAGGAAAAACATCATGACTAAAATAATCGCCAAGGCGAGTAGAATGCTTTCAATTTGGGTTGTTATCAAATTGTCGTTTATGTGGCTTAGCAACATGCCAAAACCACTTATTGTATATTGAGTCCCTTCTACTTGAGCAGCAAGTTGATTCAGCTCGGCAATGAACCGTTTCTGATCGGCATCGCTCATTTGCTTAGTGCGAATGGTGATGCGCGCTTTCGAATAGCTTTCATCAATAAAAGAAAACAGCTCATCGCCCCCCGAAATTTCGTACAGAAATAAGTATTGTGCCACCTCGTCGGACGTATCGGGAATGCGAAAAAAGCTTTCATCATCGGAATGCAGGGCTTTGTTTATGGTTTTTACCATGGTGTTAAGCCCGAAAACTTTCAACACATTGCCGTTCTCCGAAATTTGCTCATCAATGCGGTCGATCCCTTTCAACACTTCAGGTTTTTTTATGGCATTTTCTTTCCCTTCAATTACCAGTTCGAAAGAGTTGATACCCGCTAGGTTTTCATCTATAAATCGGATGTCGCTGCGTAGTTTGGTTTTCTCTTTGGCAAACTCCGCCATCGATCCTTCTACCTTAATTTTTGGAATAAAAGCAAGGCCAACAATTGAAATGGTCACAAAAATTGCTACAACTATTCGGGCGTATTTCTTATTTAGAGTGTCGATATTGAGGTATAGCTGCGTAAACGGCACACGATGTTCTTCCTCTTTGCCTTTTTTGTTGAATATGTTGATAGCCAATAGAAAGCCCGGTACAATAATCATCGAAAGCATAAAGGCTACTAGTACACCAAAAGCGGCAAAGGCTCCCATTTGTTTAATGCCGGTTATATTACTTACCATAAGCGAACCAAAGCCAATGGCGGTAGTAGCTGCTGCCGAAAAGCAAGGGACAAGCACTGCTGAAAGGGTTCGCTTCAATGCTTCGTAGTTACTGTTTGTACCCGGGCGTATTTTCTTATAATGATTAATAATGTGTATCGAATTGGCCATTCCAATAACCATGATCAACGGAAAAAGTGTGATGGAAATAGGTGTCATTGGAATATTTAACCAACCTTTTAAGCCAATTACCCAAACAATAGTCAGCAAAATGGGGATTAGCGGTACTAAAGTAGTAGCCAGTGTGCGGTAAAACAGCAAGAGGATGAGGGCACACAAAACAATCGACAAAGGAAACAGCAGTTCCAGATCGGTGTGCATCATTTGCTCCACCGAAGCATCGGTGACAATATCGCCCCCGATTATCAGATCCCGATTGTTCAGTTTTTTCTCATCTTCAACCAATTTCGACAATTCCTTGTAAAACTGGTTGTGCATTTGATCGTTCCCACCGGAAAACATGCCGGGCAGTTTAATCAGCAATGCTGTAACCTTTTGGTATTCCGACAGATAAACGCCTTCGATAAGCGGATTGCCCTTTGACAAACTTTGTGCTTTAGATGAATCGAAACCAACGTTATTAGTGGTTTCAATCAGTGGTTTAATTTCAATCCCGCCGGGAATACCAACAATGTTTTCGCAATTGATAAGCGATGTTACTTCGCTTACACCATGAAGGTTTTCCAGTTTGTTGTGCAGGCTTTCGAGATACCGGATTTCGCCGGGCGAAAAAATATCGGGCGAAGCAAAGGCAAGCACAATCCCTTCGTCGGCTTCAAAATTTTTCTGAAACTCTCGGTAGGTTTGTAGTACAGGGTCGGAGGGCGAGATAAAGGTTTCTTCATCTTCACGCATTTCAACGTTTCCGATTTTTATCGAAAATACGATAGAAAACAGTGCAACAGTTATAAAAAGTAATGTTCTTTTTTTCAGCAGTAAGTAAATAATTTTTTTCATCATACAGTTAGTTAGATATAACTAAATAAAAATCAAGGCAAAAAAATTTAATCGAACTCTTTTGTCGCTTTGTTTAAAAGCACAACAAGTATTTCCTTTTCCGAGTCGGTAAGGTTGCGTGTCATGTGTTTAGCAATGGCATGGTGTACGTTTTCGTGCAAGTGGCCGGCCTCTTTCCCTTTTACGGTAAGATGTACATGCGCCGAACGTTTATCCACATCCGATTTTACCTTGGTAACATAACCTTTATCGGCCAACCTGTCAATCATTACCGTTGTGGAAGGTTTAGTAATTTTCAAACGTTCCGATAATTCCGACAGAGTGGGGTTTTCCAGTTCATCGATCAATTCAATACATTGTAATTGCTTAATAGACAATTCTTCGATGGCCGATTTTTTTTTCAAATCTACCTCGAGCTGCTCACTCTTGCTTAAAAGCACATTGATTAGTTGATCGAGTTTTAATTCCATTGTTCAAATATTATTTTGCAAATATAAATTAGTTAGTTGAAACTAACTAATAAAATTAAAAGTTTTTTGATTTTTTTTATTCTAAACTCGGATGACACAAACTTATTGTTTTTTAGTTGGTTGATCAATTGTAGTCTGCTTTCTACAGCGGAATATTTCCATGCTTTTTTGGCGGGTTTTCGTCCCGTTTTGTTTTTGTCATGTCAAGAGCTACAATTAGTTTAGCCCGTGTGTCTTTCGGGTAAATAATCTCGTCGATATAGCCCAGTTCGGCTGCTTTGTATGGGTTGGCAAAATTATCGCGGTAATTTTCAATTTGCTTAGCTTTAGCTGCTTCGTCTTTTTCATTTCTGAATATGATGTTTACCGCTCCGGCAGACCCCATAACGGCAATTTCGGCCGATGGCCAGGCATAATTTACATCGGCTCCCAGGTGCTTGCTGGACATCACATCGTAGGCCCCGCCATAGGCTTTTCGGGTAATAACTGTAATTTTCGGTACCGTTGCTTCGGCATAGGCATACAGCAGTTTTGCTCCGTGTTTAATAATTCCGCCAAACTCCTGGGTTGTACCCGGTAAAAACCCAGGTACATCAACAAAGGTTATAATGGGGATGTTAAATGCATCGCAAAAACGCACAAAACGAGCTGCTTTTACCGATGAATTTATGTCGAGCACCCCGGCCAGACTCGAGGGCTGATTGGCAACGATGCCTACTGTTTTTCCGTTGAGGCGGGCATAGCCGGTTATTATATTGTTGGCATAGTGGGGCATAACCTCAAAAAAATGATGGTCGTCGGCTATGGTTTCAATAATGTGGTGCATGTCGTAAGGCTTGTTCGGATCCGCCGGGATATATTCCTGCAGGTTGTCGTCGGTTCTGTCTGCCGGGTCGTTGCAGCACAATACCGGTGCCTCGTCGAGGTTGTTCGATGGCAAAAAGCCCAGCAGTTCGCGTATCATCATCAGGGTGTGTTCATCGTTTTCGCCCATAAAATGTGCAACGCCGCTTTTCGAGTTGTGCGTTACGGCACCACCCAGTTCATCTTTGGTTACTTCTTCGTGTGTAACAGTTTTAATTACATCGGGGCCGGTAACAAACATGTAGCTCGAATCTTTAACCATAAAAATAAAATCAGTAATGGCCGGTGAGTAAACAGCTCCACCGGCACAGGGACCCATTATGGCCGATATCTGCGGAATTACACCCGAAGCTTTCACGTTAAGCTGAAAAATGTCGCCATATCCTGCCAGGCTTAGCACCCCCTCCTGAATGCGGGCACCACCCGAGTCGTTTAAACCTACTACAGGTGCTCCCATTTTTAACGCCTGTTTCATTACTTTTATAATTTTGTCGGCGTTTGTACGACTTAACGAGCCTCCAAAAACGGTAAAATCCTGTGCGAAAGCAAAAACGAGCCGCCCGTTTACTTTTCCGTAGCCGGCCACTACACCGTCGCCCGGTACTTTGTTTTCCGACATCCCAAAATTGGTACAGCGATGGCTTACCATGCGGTCGAATTCATTAAATGTTCTGGCATCGAAAAACAGTTCGATACGTTCGCGAGCGGTTAAACGGCCACCTGCCTTGTGCTTTTCGATTCGTTCGATACCACCACCTGCTTCGGCTTCGGCCTTTTTTGCTTCAAATATTCTGAATTTTTCCTGAGTGCTTTGCATGAGTTATTTATTTTTGGGTTTTACTTCAACAAGCGGTTCGCCACCTTGTATGTTATCGTTAACTTTTACATTAATACGATAAACTACACCATCAACCGGGCTTTTATACTCGCTCTCCATTTTCATGGCCGCAACTACAATCAGCGTTTCGCCTTTGACAACCTCCTGTCCTTCTTTTTTATCTACACGAACCACTTTTCCGGGCATGGGCGACGAGATAATGGTTTCGTCAATGGCCGACTCTGATTTAGCCATAGCCAGGTAGCGGGCTTTTTCATCAATTATTTCGACATCGAAATCGTTGTTTCGGGTATGTACATGAACATGATTATAGAAATGACCCCGGGTTAAATCAATGTCGGTCGATTTACCATTTAAAATTGTTGAATAAGAACTACTGCCAGTTTTTGCAATGTCAACTTCATATTGTACACCGTCAACTTCAACAGTATATAGTGTTCCGTCTTTATGTACGAGATTTACGCTAGCTGTTCTGTTTTGTGTTTTAATTTCGATAGACATATATGGTAGGTTTTAGACATAAGACAAAAGAAAAATGATATTTTAAAGTCGAATTACACTCTTTTTTAATGAATAGGATTTCCATTGTGAAGACGATTCATGAGATACATTGTTTGATGGTTCTGTATCTTGCTCAATAAAATTGATGTACGAAACGATGATGCTGAGCAATTCGCAGTCGGCATTGCAGTTTTCGCTGTGGAGAAGCGTTTGCTTGTTGTTTTCGATGAAATGAGTATTGTACTTTCCGTTTACAAAATCGGGTGTATTCATTATCCTTTTCAGAAAAGGAATTGAAGTTTTAATCCCCAGAATTTTATATGAATACAAGGCACGCTGCATACGGTTAATTGCTTCTTTCCGGGTTTGTGCCCATACAATCAGTTTTGAAATCAGCGGGTCGTAATAAATCGGAATCTCGTAGCCTTCATATACATAACCATCGGTACGAACCCCAAGTCCCAGCGGGTCGGTAATGTGTTGAATTATGCCGGGGCTGGGCATGAAATTATTATCGGGATCCTCGGCATAAATGCGGCATTCAATAGCATGTCCAAACTGCCTTATTTCTTCTTGTTGAAGTGCAAGTGGCTGGCCGTCTGCAATCAGTATTTGCTGTTTCACAATATCGACCCCGGTTATGCGCTCGGTAATGGGATGTTCAACCTGCAGGCGGGTATTCATTTCGAGAAAATAGAAATTCTGGTTTCCGTCAACCAGAAATTCAATGGTGCCTGCACCGGTATAATTTACCGAACGTGCTGCCTCAACAGCCTGTTTGCCCATTTTGTTCCTCAGCTTATTGCTAATAAAAGGCGATGGTGTTTCTTCCACTACTTTTTGATGTCGGCGCTGTACCGAGCATTCGCGTTCGAACAGGTGAATGATGTTTCCGTGTGTGTCGGCAAGTATTTGAAACTCGATGTGGTGAGGCGATTCAATGTACTTTTCTATGTAAACAGTGTCGTTATTAAAGGCAGTTTTGGCTTCTGAACGTGCCATTTTGTACGAGGCAAGCAACTCGTGTTCGTTACGAACAAGTCGCATACCTTTGCCGCCTCCGCCTGCCGATGCTTTAATCATTAGCGGGTAGCCAATTTCACGTGCTGTGCCGATGATTTCTTCATCGTTATTGAATTTGGCATCAGTTCCGGGAACTACATTTACTCCTGCATCAATCATTATTTTGCGAGCTGTAATTTTATCTCCCATCGAAACAATTGATTCGGGCGATGGCCCGATAAAAACGATACCGGCTTTATTCACTTTTCGGGCAAATTCATCATTTTCAGAAAGAAAGCCATAGCCGGGATGAATGGCATCGGCACCCGATTTTTTTGCAGCATGAATAATATTTTCGATGTTAAGATAGCTTTCCGATGACGGTGAGTCACCAATAAAATATGCTTCGTCGGCATATCTGACGTGCATAGATTTTCGATCGGCTGTAGAGTAAACAGCTACACTTTGGATGCTCATTTCGCGGCACGAGCGCATTATTCTAACTGCAATTTCGCCACGGTTGGCTACAAGTATTTTTTGAATCATAAGCCTTGTTTTGTATTTCGGTGAAATATCTTTCCCTTAACCGAACTCTTTAACATACAGTTTGCAGCAAATGTTTTAGCTTCAAAATCTTTACCTTTTGGGTTTAATGGTCGATAATTTAAATGTTGCATTATTTCGAATGTTAAAAAGGGCGCTTATTGCTATGGTATGAGGTGGATTTGCGCATATTTTTATAATTTCGTGCAAACTTTAAAAATTGAATACTATGTTTTCAGGAATCGTAGAAGAAGCAGGAAAAGTAGTGGTTATTGAGAAAGAACAGGAAAACGTTCATTTTACACTAACCTGTTCATTTGTTGATGAACTGAAGGTTGACCAAAGCCTTTCGCATAACGGGGTATGCTTAACCGTGGTTGATGTTAATAAAGCTGAACAAACATATAAAGTAACAGCCATAAAGGAGACGCTGATTAAGTCGAATCTGGGTGTCTTAGAAGTTGGCAGCAAGGTAAACTTAGAGCGTAGCATGATTATGAACGGCCGCCTCGACGGTCACATTGTACAAGGGCATGTAGATCAAACGGCAACTTGTTTGAAAGTTGAAGAAGCCGACGGAAGCTGGTACTTTACTTTTGAATACGAATTTGATAAGGCTAAAGCCCGCCAGGGATACATGACGGTTGAAAAAGGTTCGGTAACGGTTAACGGCGTAAGTTTAACTGTTGTAAATTCGAAAGACAATACTTTTCAAGTGGCTATTATACCGTACACGTATAACGAAACTAATTTTCATGCCATTAAAGAGGGTACAATTATTAATCTCGAATTCGATATTATTGGAAAATACCTTAGCAAGCTAATGGTTTATAACAACTAATAAAAAATGCCCTGCCTATTTTCGATAGCAGGGCTTTTTTTTATTTGCAATATTTTCAATTCAATTTTTTCTCAATCAGAATTTGATAATTTTTGATTCTCCGTTAATCATTTTGATTTCTACCTGGCTGCCATCTTCGAAAACACCAACACTTTTAATATCCGGGTTTTGAGACTTTGCATCGCTAGATGTAATTAAAGAGAGGATGGTAATTATTAAAATGAAATGCTTCATGGTTATTTTTTCTTATTAACGAGTATTAATTCGCCAGGTAGCATTGCCCAGAGTTTCAAATCTGAAGTGTTTTCGAGCTCAACCTGTGTGCTGATATCAACCGGCAGCAAATAGGCCAATTTTTATTTCACGTATTTATACATTTCGGAGGCTGCGAGTAATACAGCGCCAACACCAAAGTTGGCTGTTGAGTTTTGGTCAACTATTTGTCCGGGTATGGCCTTTTCGCCTATTGGCTGTACGTATCCAACAGCGCCATTTTCGTTGATTGCTGTGTTGGTTAAATATTCCCAGGCATTTTCAACAGTTGGAAGATAAGTTTCTTCATCCAACAAACCATTATTGATGCCCCATAGATACCCGTAAGTGTAAAAAGCTGTTCCGCTGGTTTCGGGACCCGGTGCGTGCTCAGGGTCGAGCAAACTGCGTGTCCAGTAACCTTCGGGCTGTTGAATTTCTTTTAAAGTTTCTGCCATCTTCTGGTAAATCTTTATAAATTCAGTGCGGTGCTTGTAAGTAACCGGAATGTCATTTAGAGCTTTTGCAAGACCGGCAAATACCCAGCCGTCGCCGCGAGACCAGAAATCTTTTTTTCTGTTTAGGCTTTTGTGTTTTGGATATACATATTTAGCATCGCGATAAAACAGCCCGGTTTCTTCCTCGTACATAATGCTTTTGGCATAAGCGAAATAATCGTAAAGTTTATCGAGATACAACTCGTTTCCGGTAATGTTGTAAAGTTTGGTCATTACCGGCATAACCATGTACAAACCATCGGCCCACCACCAGTAATCGTTGTTGGGTGTGCTCATCTGGTATTCCATTACCTCACGTGCACGTTCAATTTTCGAAAGGTTTTTTTTCGGATCGAGCTGATAAAGATCAATGTATGTCTGGAAGCAAATCTGCCAGTCGCCAAAAAGAACAAATCGATCTCTTTCGCCATAATGATACACCCATTCGTCTTTATTGTCCGATTTAGCTCCCTTCCATTCGTTACGTTCTGACCATGCTTCGGAATATTCGCGAAAACGTTCGATGCCGGTAACATCGTAGGCCGCCATATTTCCGGTATGATATGCTGCATTATCCCAGAAAGCACGTCCGTGTTTAGGATGACTACTCTGCCAATGGTCGTTTACTTTTACGATAAGCGATTTAACTTCATCTTTTGCCGGTAAATCATAGTTTGCTTGATTTTGTGTGCATGCACACATTCCAATAAAGATGAAAGAAATTGCAAATAGAAATAAAGTTGATTTTTGCATGATTTTATAGTTTCTATAATTGTTTTTATTTAAATATTCAATAATACAATATTGCAATACTGGTAATTTTACCAGCTGGTTGGAAGCTTACAATCATCAACCAACATGGCCTGTACTATTTTTGCATGATTTATTAAATCGTTTACAGAGCTTACTTCTGAGCGGTAGTTGATTCCCCCGGGCCAAAAGTGGATTGGGTTTGAATTGTTATCGCCTTTAAGTGTGGCTCCAAACAGTTTTTGTGACAATTCCTGTCCTGCTTCACCTTGCCAAACCCCGTTTTTCAAATTATTTTTCCATACGTTAGTGGTACCCGATCCAAAATAGTGGGCCATTTCATGCATGGTTGTTCCTACCCACATATAGGTCGTGTTTGGTCCGTAACCGATAGAGCCGTGATAATTTGCTTGGGCGGTAGGTATTCCTGCATTGTAATAACAGTAAATATTGGCTCTGAATTCAGTGTACTTGCTGTAGTAATAACAGGCGCTGTCGAGTGCTTCTACGAGTAAGTTGTAATATTGTGGATAGGCTGCCGAATCGAGATCGAGCGTGTAAGTTACGTGTCCCATCATAGTTTTTATCTCGGTTGAACCCGAATACGAAATTCCTTCACAGTTAATAGCATAAGCTCTTACGTAGTATTTTTCTTTATGTGGTAGTTGTGGAATAATTCCGTAATATTTACCCGATGTATATCCGGCGGAATATTTGTTATCGTTTATAGTGGGTGCAGTTGAGGTTGACCAGCATATTCCTCTTTCGAGAACAGGGCAGCCACCATCGTCGGTTATCTCAACCGTACAAGTTGTTTCTCCCGATTCGGCATCGTTGTCAACTGCCAATAGCTGTAATGCGGCCTTGTTGCGCGTTTCATTTATATATTGCATGCTGTCGATTTCGGCAACGGGAATAGAGAACTCAATTCCATTTATTGTGCTAACAATAAGCATACTATCGTTATTTGTAAAGGTGATATCTTCAACATTTGAAACGGTAAATTCTTGTACTGTTTTATCGGTTCTGAATATTTGCAGTATAACATCGGACGCAAAAGCAGTAATGATGAGTAAAAGTGCACCGATTGTAAGTATAATTTCTTTCTTCATTTTAATAAATTTTGAATTGCAGTTACGTTTGGTTTAGTTTTTTACAATTTTATGTATGGTTTCGTTAACCTTGAGTAGATAAACTCCTTTTTTCAAATGTCTTATGTCTATGTGTTTATCTGCGTTATTCAGGTTTTTATTAATTAATTCTTGCCCCGACAATGAATATAGCGAAGCACTCCACGTTTCGTGATTGTCGAATTCAATATTCAGCCATCCGTTTGAAGGGTTAGGATATATATTTATTTTTTGATAGGCTTTTTGTGACTTTACAGAAACAGGGTTGGCTGAGAACCTGATGTTATTGATGTTTGCAAAAGGGACTGCGTATTCAGCTCCGGTTTTTAGAATTTTCATCTCGTCGTTGGCAAACGATATTTTTTCAATCTGACTAATGTTGATTCGTTCTGTAGAAGAAATGTTTGACCATACTTCCATTGCTTGTGGTTGAGGGTTTATTTTACGTTCGAAGACTTGTGTTTCAGCGGTTTTACTCTCATTTAAATTTGCATTGTAGGCACGTTCAAGTTTTAAAAGTTCGCGTTCAACGTCAAGTACCGAAGAATGAATTTCATCATTGGTGAGTGCTTTTCTGTAAAGTCTGAAATCGTATAGCAGCGTGTTTTTAAGGTTGGTATGGGCAGGGTTACACGAGCGTCCCAGCCAGTTATATAAAGTACCATAACGATCGGCAAGGGCGAGAGTGTTTTGTGGTAAACGGGTGATGCTTCCTTTTTTCACGAGCCTTCCATCGATATAAAGTTTACCATCAGGACCGTTTTGTGTATAGGCAATGTGATGCCAGTTACCAGTAAGTGCCTGTTTCGATAAAGCAACCGATTGTTGCCCTTCTGAAGGACTTTTGTCGGATATGCTGATGCTTTGGCTTGATAAGCTGGCTGCCATATATCCGTTATTGTCATTAGTGATATTATCGGAATTAGAAAAATTCCAGATGTAATTCCCCGAATTTTTAAGTTGAGTGTAAGTATTATCTATGCGGAAATAGGCACTGACCGTATAATTAAACATTTGAGTGAAAGCGCTGCCGACAGATTCGCCCATATCGAAATATCCGTTAGAATTGCCTAAGTCAAGCACATTATATATTCCGGTTTCAGATGTGCCCATGGTTCGAATGTGGGCATCATTTTCTAACGAACCTTTAAAGCCATACTTTGAAATGTCATTTACAATGTTTTCGGTGCTGTTTGAAAAGTCGAAGCGGATAAGCATATCGCCATCATTGCCTTCGAGCCCGGATATTTGTTTAATTTCTGTTTCGGTTAATGCAATATTGTAAAGCTTTACATCGTCGATAGAACCATTAAAACCTGTGAGGTCATTTTCATCGCGCGAATATCCGATATAGTTGTTGGTTGTGTTTCCCAGAAAATCAGCGGGAGTATGGGGTATGCGATTTTTTGTACCTACAAGTTTACCGTTGAGATATATGCTTGCTTCACCTTTTTCTGATTCCAGATCCCAGTTATATGTAACTGCAATATGTGTCCAGCTGCCTACAGGAATTTTTTGCGATGATGTTACATTGTATGTTATGCCCCTGTAAGGTTGAAAGCGAAACGAAATATAACCATAGTTGTTTTTGTACGAAGGAATAATTACTAAAGCATTATCTGTTGCAGTGTTTCCCAAATCGAGCAATCGTGTTGAAGCATTGAGTGAGTTAAAATTCACCCATGCTGTAAAAGTAAAAGAAGTTAAACCTTCGCTAATGTTTTCAGGGAGTTGTACAAAATCTGCTTTATCAATCAATGTTGCGCCATTATTGTTATAGCCATCTGATATGGTAGCATTTCCTTGTAGCTGACCATGGTTCGATTTTCCTGAGAGGTCTGTTATTATAATTCCTTCAGCATTATCGAAAGAGTAAGATAGTATGTGGTTTGAACTAATATCACGTGCTTTTGCATTTAGTGATAGTAGTGCTGCCGATATTAAAAAAGTTATTATTGTGGCGGTGCTAAATTTTAAGACTTTCATAAAAGTTGGCTTGTAAGATATTTAATGTGAATAATTCAAGTTTAAAAGTATTGTTTTGCTTCTGTTTTGTGTTTAAATTAATCGACATTTGGTTATAAATATTCGGGCTTAACTGTTACGTTTTAACAATTTACATGCACAAACACGACAAATCATCTACATAAAAAAAAGCTGCCCGAAATTTCAGGCAGCCTTTTGATCTTTGATTATTATCTAAAAAAGCAATGGACTATTTTGTTTTTACTACTTTAAATACTTTGATGTTGTTATTCATTTCAACAGCAAACAAATACATTCCTTTAGCCGGAACTTCAATGCGAGTGTCGGTTGTTACGGCCTTCGTTTCGAATATTTTTTCGCCTGTTATGCTGTAAACAGTTACTTTATATCGATTGCTGTTTGCACGAACAGTAAATGCACCATCTGTAACAGTTGGGAAAACTTTTACCAGCTGGTCGCTTATAGCATTAACACTTGTTTCAACACTAAATTCAATGGTGTAAGTTGCTACTGTTTCACCATCTTCGGCAGTTACTGTAATGGTTGTTGTACCAGGCAAACCGGTAGCTGCTTCGATATTTACAGTTGCATTTTCGTCATTGGCTGTTGCGGTTACTTCTGGAACATCGGTTGAACCTAACGGCAGCTCAATCTCGTAACTAAACGTTTCAGTATTGAAAGCATCAACAGTTGATCCGTCAATCATCAGGTCTGCCAGTGAAGCATCATCCGATAGCACAACTTCCTCTTCAACGTCAAAGTTAATTGTATAGGTGTGTTCATATTCTCCATCGGCCGAAGTAACGGTTATTGTCGTTGCTCCCGGTAGTTCGCTTGCAGCGTTTACAGTTACTGTAGCGCCTTCGGTTTTTGCAATGGCAGTTATCTCTGGTACTGAGGTGCTGCCAATAGCCAGTGTCGAATCGTACTCAAAAATATAAGGCGCAAACCCTGTGATAGTATCTTCTCCAAAGGTAATGGCCGATAATGTAGCATCAGATTCTGCTGTTTCCTGCGGAAAGTTCATAGAACGGATTGCAATAGTTTGATCGTCCATTACGCCACTATAAATATTGAACTCAAGTATTGAGCCTAGCCAGGTTGGATCGTTAGTGTAACCACTTTTGCATAAGTAAGCCAACGAGTTGTCTAAACCTGCTATAAGGTTGTGGCTGGCCAGTGGAGTAGCACCTACATACATACCGTCGATATACCATGTTATAGAATCATAATTTATCGTACTCACTACGTGATGTAAAATTCCGTCATCAAGCACTGTTCCATCAATTCCAGTTTCGGCGCTCCAGGGTGATGATGGGCTTCCAACCGAAATGGCAGCGCGGCTTTTATCTGCATTGGCTACTGCTGTGTAGTAATAATTAGTACCATAATCGCCTGTTGTGCTACCAAAATAATTTAGCATTGTATTTTCGCCTGTATTCAAACTATTGCCAGCCATAATGAATGCTTCAACAGTGATTGAAGGATATGTGTTAATGGCAATTTCTTCGGCAGGAAGCTCAATGTAATCCCCGCGTTCTAAAGAAGTATAAACTCCTTCTGTAACCGAACCGCCGATAATCGTACCGTTTGCTCCTGCAATTTCATCGATGGCAGTTCCATCGGCAAAAGTATATGAGTGGTTTAAGGATAACTCAATTTCTTCTGGTTTAACGGTGTAGCCAATGGTATAATCTAAACTGTATTCACCGCTTGTAACAGTTACCGTTATTGTACCAGATCCGTCGCTTACATCAGCAGTTCCGGTACCTGTTACATCAGCATTGCTGTTAACAGCCTCGGCACCAACATCAATAGAAGTCGTTCCCATTGGAAGTAATACGTTGTAGCTATTGGTTTTTGAATTAAATTCCGGACTTAAGGCCACTCCGTCAATGTACAAAGTATCTAGTTCAAGGTTAACCCTGGGGAATGACTCAACATATGTTCCCCCTGTAATTAATCCATGATGACTGGCTGGTGTTGCATCTACAGCTTGCGAACTGTTTGTAAGGTCGAAATTATAGTACGCAACCAGTCCGGTTTCTTCGCCGGTTAATACATCGAAATTTTTAGCTTCGAGTGTTTCGGCCGATATTGAATCGTTCCAAACCCGTACTTCATCAATTAATCCTTTAAAAGCACGGTCGTCGCCTCCATGATCCCATCCAAGGTATAGTTTGCCCAGCGAGTAGTCATAGACTGTGTTTGCGATAGCTTCTTTGTATTCTTTTCCGTCAACATAAAGTGTGCGGTAGTTTTCGGTTAGTACAATGGCAACATGATGCCAAACGTCGGTCGAAATCACATCGGTAACAACACCATAATCACCAGCAATGTTGGTCATAAAACGAAGTCTTCCCGAACCTTGCCAACCAGAAGAAAATTCAAGTCCTGCATGTTGTTCATCCACTCCTGCTGTGCCTGCTCGTCCGTAAAACAACCCTGTATTGTCTGCCTGTGCTCCTTCGGGCTTTATCCACATTTCTACAGTGTAAGGGAGTGTATTCAAAGCAATTCCTGAAATATCGATGTTGCTGTCGTTGCCATCTACACCAGCCATGTTGATTGCATAATTTTTGCCATCTGCTGCTTCTACATTTATGGTATAAGATGCTGTATTTGAACCATCGAACGAAGTTACATTTAAAGTTGTGCTTCCGATTCCATTGCTTAAAGTTACTGTACCATTACCTGTAACCGAAGCTTCAGGGTAATTTGGTATTCCTGTTACTTCAATCGAAGAAGTTCCGGTAGGAACAACAACGGTATAAGTGGTAACATTTCTGTCGTAAGCAGGGTCTAATGCACCAGCAGATAGTTCAACATCTGAAAGACTTGCATCCGAGTCGCCTTCATCAACAAAAATGGCCACATAATATGACAGTTCAGTACTGCCGTCGGCTGTGGTTACAATAACCTCTACGTTAACGCCTTGGTTTGAAAAGCTCACCAAACCATTTTCTATTTCGTAACCCAGACCATCGAAAAATTCAACGGTTGATGCAGGACTGTTTGCCTTTGCTGTTAACTGAATAAACTGTGTTCCATAAGGAACAGATAGTTCATAATCCAGTACTTCAGAATTGAAGGCCGGATCAAGTTCACCAATGTCGTTACTTAAGCTGGCCAGGGTAGGATCGTCAAATCCTAATTCATCGGGTGTTAAAATCTGAAAAGGTGTACGCGGGTTATCTGCAGTTTTGTCGGGATATACTCCTGCTGATACTTCAATACCATCCGATCCAACAAACTGACCCTCGGGCTTGGTAACACAATGCAGGTGCAAATATCCTTCTTCTTCTTCTTCTGCTGCAGGAAAAGTAAAGCGATAATCATCAGAAGTCTCGGCAGTATCGGCAGCAAAACCCATTTTCCAGCCTTCAAAATAATGGAAATAATGCATTTCCTGGTTCTTGATAAAATACTCACCCGGAACATGACTCTCAACGATACTCATTCTTTGGTAAGTATTGTCGCCCGAAATTGGATAAAGTTTTGCACGGCCTGCATCCTCAGAATCTTCAGCAATTGCAAAACCACTTGCTTTTTGTACAAGGTAATAGATTTCACCTTCTCCGGGTACAAATTGTGCAAAGCTCTGAAGGTGACCAATCAGAGCCATCATTACAATAATTACGTAAAATTTTGTTCTTCTCATAATCTTAAATATTTATCTATTTTTTAGCATGCTTATTAATATGCCTTATTAACAGAGATAAAGTTATTAAAACGGTTTCTTCTTAGTTTTAAAAAAATCGACAATGAGTTATAAATATTCGGTTGCTGCATATTTCATAAAGCTGAAAGGAATTGGTTTGTTTTTTGTTATTATAGCTATCTTTGGAGGCTAATTGTATTATTTAATTGAACTTTGAAGTTGAAAATTTTACATGATTTATCCATTTCTTTTTATCCTTAGCATGTGGGTTTTTATAATTTTAGCATTTATATTTTAAAAAATTCAAACGAATATGAAAATACTTACTCATACCATAGCTGTTATAGCTTTATTCCTTTTAAATGTTGAAGTGTTTGCACAAAACATAGACAGTATTAACAGTTTGGCCGATAATGCCTTTATGAATGGCAAATACGAAAAGGCTCTTGTAGAATACGAGAAAATTATTTCGCTTGGGAACAGCGATTCAACAACAATGGCAACGGTTTATAGTTATGCGGCAATTAGTTGTCAAAACCTAGGCATGAATGAAAAGTCATTAGAATATTATAAAGAGGCACTTTTACGTCAGGCGCCTCAGTTAATGGTTTACGACCAGATGATTGGTCTGGCCAAAGAGCAGGATGATAAAGAATTGTATGAGTTTGCTCTGCTAAAGAAAAAGGAAGAATTTCCGGATTTTAAATTTGAAGTGGATCAAAGCCTTTCGTTTTTATATTATAGAACAAAGCAATATAATAAGTTGCATGAAGTGATTGTACCGCTTACTGAAATGTTTCCTGAAAACTTAAGGTTTCATCTTTTTGCGGCTACAGCCAAGCAAAATATTGGCGATATCGAAGGCGCTATGAATTCATATCAAAAAACGCTGGAGCTTGATCCTGATAATGCGGGAGCAAACATGGGTGTAGGTATGATACTTTACAACAGAGCTTCGGTAAAATACGAAGAGGTTAAGGAGAACTATAATAATATTAGTAATCCAAGCAGGGTTGATTACTCCGATTATAGGAATAATCTTGAAAAGCCTAAGGCAATGTATCGCGAAGCTTTGGTTTATTTATTGAAAGCATACGAGAATAAAGCCTATGCAGGTCTGAAAGGTATAATAAAAAATGCTTATACAAGGCTTGAAGAAAAAGAAAAAGCTGAACAGTATAATTAGTGGTTTTTGCCAGTTATTTTGGTGTCCATGTTATTTTAGGCATCTTGCATTGTAGCGAAAAGGTACTTTATGCCCCTCTCTTAAACACACTTAAAATTGATTTGTAGAACTTGTATGTGGTCATGTTCCGGTAATAGTATATGTTGTATCAACATTATAGCGTTAATGTCTGGTGGTTTATTTCCTTGCTGTATGTCGAAAAAGTACAAGCAGGATTAGAAAAAACTACAACCCATGTGAATTATTTACACTCATTGGTTATTTTGAAACAAAAAAGAAAGAAAAGATATTGTTCTTTTGTTCTTGTAAATTAAGAGGATTTTAAACCAAACAGATACTTATACCTAACCAGGAGACGAATAACAATTATGAGTAAATTTAGATATTCAATAAATACAACTTTAAAATTCCCAATCAGGCTTTTTCTGATACTTACGCTTATTGCTGGAGCTTCTTCAGTTTTCGCCATTGATAAAGAGATTGTTGAAAGTGTAAATGTCGAAAATATTGAATTAACAACTCCAATTGAATACCACATTACAAACTCAGAAAATGCCATAACTAATAGCACAATTTCATTGAATCATGTCGATGCATGGCTGTTTTTTGATAATATTCGTCCTTCAGATGTAATTAGTCAATACCTGGGCAGCGTTAAGGTTAATGAACAACCTTTTGTTAACGGCGGCAATGGTCGTGTGGCCATTTATGGGCACGGAACGGTTTTAATGTCACATGGTTCGGGCTTTAAGCCACTTACTGTTTTTACCAAAGATAATTTTGAAGGCGAAACTTCACAATACAATATTCATACTTACCACAATAATCTTGGCGGATTTAATAATGCCATCAAGTCGTTTATACTGAAAAGAGGATACATGGCAACCTTTGCAAGCAGTGCCGATGGATCGGGCTATAGCAGGGTCTTTATTGCCGACACCGAAGATCTAGAAATTAATCAGTTACAGCCTGAGCTTCATGGTAGAACTTCTTTTATCAGAATACTCAAACATCAGTGGGTAAATAAAAAGGGCAAATCAGGCTGGAATCCCAACGATATTGGCGCAACAAGTTATTACGATTGGAATATTGGCGGCAATACCGGCAATAACTACGAATACGCAGCAATACGCCAGAACGGCGGTTGGCCATCATGGACAGCCATTAACTCAAAACAAGATATAAGCCACTTGCTGGGGTTTAACGAACCCGACAGACCCGATCAATCGTATATGACGATGAATGAAATGATTTCTCAATGGCCGGATTTTATGAAATCGGGATTAAGAATCGGATCACCTGCATTTTCGGGCGAGTGGAATGAAGCTCCTGGTGGAGGAAACGTGTTTGACTTTGTTGAACAATGTGACGAACTGGGGTATCGTGTCGATTTTGTTGCAGTGCATTGTTATTGGGTTAAGTCTCCCCAGCAATGGTACAACGACCTGAAGTATATTTATGAAAGAACCGGACGACCATTATGGATTACCGAATGGAATAATGGCGCCAACTGGACTACCGAATGGTGGCCCGATTCAGACCGCAGCTATACAACTGCGAATGCACAAAAGCAATTAAACGACATGAAAGGGATACTCGAGGTATTGGATACCGCACATTTTGTTGAGCGTTATTTTATTTACGACTGGGTGCAGGATTGTCGCGCGATGGTGCTGAATGGCGAACCTACACTTGCCGGCGAATATTACGCCTCCAAAAAATCACCAATTGGCTACAATGGTAAAAATGAAGTTATACCCGCAAGATGGAAATATTCAGAACCTGTTATTAACTACAGGTATCTCTCATTACCCAATAGTATAAGGCTAAGCTGGGAGAATCCGAATGGCGACCTTGCAAAAGAAATTGTGGTTGAAAAAAGAGTTAATGATGGAGAATATCAGGTTTTAAAAACTTTAAGTGACAATGAAACACAATTCTACCTTGATTCTATTGACAATACCATCAATGGAAGAATTTCTTATAGAATGAAACTTAAAACGATTTACGACGATTATATTACCTCCAACACCGTTTCGTATTATCAAACCGGTGGTGACCAGGCTTTACAACACGGATATTTCCCGTTGAACAACAGCGAATGGGAAACATTTTTGTTTTCAAAACATTTTGAAGAAAGCCCGATAATAGTTACAGGCGCAACATCATTTAATAATATACTAGGGCTTACCTCTCGTGTAAATTCTGTTTCAGAGCGTTCGTTTAAATTTCATCTGGAGCCCTGGAACTACATTGTCAACAAAACCTTTAACAAAACCGATTATCTTGGTGCTATTGCCCTGCGGGGAGGAAGTTGCAATTTGGGTGACATCAAAGCTGAAGCCGCCGAAATTACTGATGTCGGGAACGAATGGGTGACTGTTTCTTTCGAACAGCCATTTGATACTATCCCGGCAGTATTTTGCACTCAAATTTCAAATTCTACCTTTGTACCCACAACACCTGTTGTACAAAATGTAAGCAAAGAAGGTTTTGAGCTGAAGATAAAATGTGAAGAAGCCCTGTCGGGGACAGTAATTAAAAACGAGAAAGTGCATTATCTGGCAGTAGAACCAGGTAGCGGTGTAATTAATGGTAAAAGGATAACAGTAGGCTATAACGGCGATGATGAAAGTGGTATATCAACAACACCTTTTGTTGTATCTTACGATGAAACTTACGAAGAGCCTTTATTATTCGCGCAAATGCAAACCGACAATAACAATTTTGCCTCCACCTTGAGGTACACAAAAGATGAAAGTGCGTATAATATTTACAAACATAGGGAAATGTCGGGGCAACTAAGTTCGATGCAAGACGACAAACTTGCATGGATGGTAATGGATATATCAGACGACCAGCCGGTAAGTGCAAACAAAACATCAACACTTGAAACATTTAGTATTTATCCGAATCCTACCGCTGAAATAGTATATCTTTACCTGGCAAGCAAAATGAAAGTCGAAATATTCGACATTAAAGGCAACCTTTTGAAAACAGTTTCTTCTGATAAAGGAGGAATAGATATCAGCAACTTTCCGGCAGGTGTTTACCTTTTGAAAGTTGAAGGTTATTCAACACAAAAACTGATAAAAGAATAAAATATATAACCATAAATTGTCTAACAACAAATTAACATGAACATTCAATATTGGATTCGAAATGTGCATAAACCACTAATAATGATCCTGCTGATAGCAGGACTATCGTGGTTATATTCCTGTAGAGATGAATACTACTATGATGACGAGGAACCGGAATGGCTCGGCGAAAGTATTTACGACTACCTTAAACAAGAAGGGGTTTATACCTATTATGTGAGGTTGATCGATGATACCGAATACACTGCAACCCTGGCAAAAACAGGTAGCAAAACTTTATTCGTTGTCAAAGATGAAGACTTTGAAGCGTTTTTACGCGATAACCCATGGGGCGTAAGCAGCTACGAAGAGTTATCGCAAACCCAGAAAAATCTGATTTTAAAGTATGGTATGATCGACAATGCCTACCTGATGGAAACACTTGCCAACTATAACGCTGGCGGCCTCCAAAAGGGAACAGCTATTCGGCGGAGTACATCGTTATCTGTTTATGATTCGGTTGCCTATGAAGTTGGTAGCGAGTTGCCTGACAATCCGCATTGGAAAAGATTTGAGGAGAAAGGAATACATATATTGAAAGATGAATCAGATATTCCATTGGTTCATTTTTTAGAAAAGCCGCTTTTAAACGCAGGTATCTCCGATTCCGACTTTGAATTGATTACCGGTGTTGCGCGTGAACCAGGCGATGCTCACATTTTCAATCATAAAATAATTGAAAAAGACATAACCTGTAAAAACGGGTACGTACATGTACTTGATAAAGTTTTACTGCCTCGGATAAATCTGGCACAACACCTCAGAGATTATGAGGAAACCAGCATATTTTCAGGTCTGCTTGAGCGGTTTTGTGCTCCATACTATGCTGAAACATACAATACAGAGTACAAGCAATTTAGACCCAATTTCACGGATTCTCTTTTCGTTAAAAGTTATTTTGCAACAGTTTTTGGTGCAAGAGTTTATCCAAACGGCGAGTTTATTAACACCGAGTTATTGTTGCCATACGACCCGGGAATGAATTCATTTTACCCGGGCAACCAGGGAGCCGCACTTCAGAGCGATATGGCTGCAATATTAGCACCAACCGATGCTGCCATGAACGAATATTTCAACAATGGTGCCGGTCTTATTCTGAAAGAACGTTATGGAAGCTGGGACAATGTGCCCGACGATATCATCGCACTACTGTTGAAAAGGCACATGCGCGAATCGTTTTTAAGCACAATTCCCGTGCATTTCAGTAAAATGAACGATAGTGAAAACTCGCGCATTTATATTACCGTTGCCGATATTGTAGATACTTATGTGGCCAACAACGGGGTGGCTTACCATACCAACCAGGTGTATCCACCCGACGATTATGTGTCGATTTATGCACCGGTATTGTTTGGTGAGAAAGCTAAAGTGTTTAACTGGGCTATTCGTCAAAACGATTTTCGTTTTTATCTTAACTCGTTGGTTAGTACTTACAGTTTCTTTGTGCCCAGCGACGATTTTTTCGATACTTATATCGACCCGATAGCCTATGGGCAGGATGTGCCCGGCGTAATTAAATTCTGGTACAACGAAGATGACGCAACGGTTAACGGTACTGTTTACGCTTACGATATCGAAACAGGTGAAGTTGGCGATTCACTAGCAGTAATCGAGTCTGCAAGTTTTCTTAGCGACAGGCTATTGCGTTTGCTCGACTCGCACATTGTAATTGGCGATGTTGAAACCGGGCAAAAGTTTTACGCCACAAAAGGTGGTAACGTATTGAAAATTGAAGGTAGTGGCCTGTCGCTTAAAGTAAAGGGCGGACACGATATTGAAACCGGAAATGTTGCAAATGTACAAACGGTATATAACCAGGAAAATGGGAATACTTATCTCATTGATAAACCTCTACAGTCACCTCTACAGTCGGTTTATAAGGTGTTGAGTGAAACACCTGAGTTTAGTGAGTTCCGAAAATTGCTGGAGGGATTTCCCGGCACTAATGTGCTTATCAAACAGAGTGGTCGTTCCGGTATCGATTTTAATATTAAATTCTTTAATACTTTTAATTATACCGTTTATGTGCCTACAAACGAAGCAATTGAAAAAGCAATAAGGGACGGATTAATTCCAAGCTGGGAGCAGATTAACGAAACCACAGAACCATCAGTGCAGGAGCAAATGATAGAAAAACTTGAACGTTTTGTGAGGTATCATTTTCAGGATAATTCGGTATTTATTAGCGGACAATCTGTTGATGCCGTATATCAAAGTGCAACGATTAAACTTGATGACGAAGAAACCCGTTTCAGAACTTACAAAAATAAGTACCACAAAATAGGTGTGGCTGGCGATGGTAATGGACTTACTATTACAACCGACTCGAACGAAGATTATGGATTGAATGCAGCCAGTGTAATTACCGAAAATGGGTTATACAATATTATGACACAGGATTATGTGTTTAATAATCTACCGCAAAGTTACAGGAATATTGATGATACAGGTACAGGTAACGCTTTTACCGGATCGCAGATCTATTCTTTTTCAACAGCGGTCGTACATCAAATAGATAATATTTTAAGGTTTGAATAACAATATCATGAAAATGAAACTAAATATAGCAGCCGGAATCATTTTTATTCTGTACATGTTAATGCCAAATGTAGTAAAAGCACAGTCGGCATCTCCACGTATTATTGTACAAGGTACCGTAAAAGCCGAAAACAGCGATGAAAGGCTTGTTGGTGTTAGTGTTATCGAAGTAGATGACAAAAACCGATATATAAGTGCAATAACAACCGACTTTAACGGCCATTATGTACTTAAGGTACGCAACCCCGAAAATAAAATAGTTTACAGTTTTATCGGGTTTAAGTCACAACAGCAGGAAATTGATTCACGAAGAACAATCGATGTAGAAATGGTTGAAGATGTTCAGGTAATCGCCGATATCGTTGTAAAATCGGAGCGACGGTACTCCGATGGCACATTTTCGATACCCGAAAGAGAACTATCGGTAGCAGCACAAACAATTAATACCAAAGAATTTGAAGGTATCTCTGTTTCTTCTATCGACGACGCATTACAGGGGCGTGTTGCAGGTTTCGACATTGTTCAGAATTCGGGCGACCTTGGTAGTGGTACAACAATGAGAATACGTGGTACAACTTCAATTAACTCGAACCAGGAGCCACTTATCGTTGTGAATAATATTCCGTACGAAGTGGAAATTGATCCTAACTTCGATTTTGCGAACGCAAACCAGGACCAATTTGCAAACATGCTGAGTATAAACCCCGACGATATCGAAGAAATTACAGTTCTGAAAGATGCCGCCGCGACCGCAATTTGGGGTTCCAAGGGAGCAAATGGAGTTTTGGTATTCAAAACCAAAAAAGGGATTAAAGGTCCTACCCGTGTACAATATTCTTACAGGCTTACTGGCGCTGTGCAACCCAAAGGGCTCGAAATGCTGAATGGTGATGAATACACCATGATGATGAAACAGGCATATTTTAATCCTGCTCAGGACGAAAATGCAGCAAACGTAAGAGAGTTTTTGTACGACCCTACATATTCAGAATACGAGAACTTCAACAACAATAACGATTGGGTTGAAGCTGTATCCCAAACTGGTTTTAAACACGATCATTACCTTACGGTATTGGGTGGTGGCGATCGTGCAAGTTACCGCATTTCAGGTGGATATCTCACCCAGACTGGTACGGTAATAGGACAGAAGCTCGACCGGATATCTTCAAGGGCTTATCTCGATTATGCTTTGTCTGACAGGATTCGTTTTATCACTGAATTTTCGTTTACCTATACCAACAATCAACGGAATTACGAGAATCTGCTTGAAATTGCGTACAAAAAGATGCCAAACGTGAGTATTTACCAGCAGGATGCCAACGGTAACGATACCGATGTATATTATAATATTTCTCGTGAATCGGGCTTGCATAAAGATCAGCTTGACCTTAAAAACCCGCTGGCACTGGCCTACGAAGCAACAGATAACCTGAGAAATTTCCGCATACTGCCTACATTCCGTTTACAGTACGACTTGCTCGATCCTAACCAGCAGGTGTTACGCTACAACATGTACGTATCGTTTGATGTGAACAACGATAAGATTACAAAGTTTTTACCATCGTCTGTTTCAAATGTTTATTGGAACGATAATGCCGTTAACGTGGCCGAACATGCCGATACCGAAAGTGTAACCGTAATGAGTGACCATAACATAACATGGCAGCCCAAATTTACCAATACCGATCATAATCTTTTGTTATATGGTTCATTGCAGTTGCGTACGGGTAACCGGTCGAGTCATGGCTTAGTTACTCGCAACCTACCTTCAGGTGGTATTGTCGATGCTTCGGCCGAAGGATTTCTGGATGGTATTTCTACCAGCCGTACATCGTACCGTTCAAATGCTTTCCTTGCAAGATTACACTATACGTATAAATCAAGATATATTATTGGTGCTACTTTCCGTCGCGATGGAAGTACCAAGTTTGGTAAAGACAATAAATATGGCAATTTCCCCGGGATATCGCTCAAGTGGATTATTTCTGACGAACCCTGGTTGCAACATTTGGACGAATGGCTGAGCATGTTGGCAATAAGGCCGAGTTGGGGTATAAGTGGAAACCAGCCCAAAAGCGAGTACCTGCACTTTAGCCGGTACAGCCCTTATGGAAGTTATATGGGGATGGCAGCTACCCGTCCGTCGTCGTTGCAGCTCTCTGAGCTTAAATGGGAGACAACTTCTTCGTTTAATCTTGGTTTTGATGTTGGATTCCTGGACGATCGAATTATGTTCGATTTGAACTTTTATAACAAACATACCGAAGATTTATTGTTTGAAAATCTTGGAATGCCTGCCTCGTCGGGTTATGGTAATGTATCGTGGCAAAACGTAGGAACGATGGACAATAACGGATGGGAATTTAACATACATACACACAACTGGCTTCGATATGACGATTTAACTGTAGATTTCAACTTTAACTTATCAAATTATATCAATACCATTGTAGAGCTTCGCGAGGATGTACTGAACAATTATAATGGCGATTACGATTACTCAAACGGTAATTATCTGCAACGTATTCAGGAAGGAAACTCATTTGGATCTATTTATGGATTCAGGTACAAAGGTGTTTACCAGTATAGTGACTATGTAGCCGGCACCCAGGAAGATGCACCTGTTGCTTTCGATCCTGATGGAAATGTAATTGTTGACCAGGAAGGTGAGCCGCTTGAAATGCGCTTTGCCTATGGAAAAAGTAACGAATATGAGTTTCAGGGTGGTGATGCAAAATACGAAGACATTAACCACGACGGATCAATCGATGAGCTTGATATTGTATATCTTGGTAACTCAAACCCAAAAGTGAACGGAGGTTTTGGTTCTACCATCCGGTACAAAAATTTTGGATGCACGCTATTTTTTAATTTTCGTTACGGGAATAAAATTATCAACAAGAACCGCATGAATATGGAAAATATGCATTCGCTTAACAACCAAAGCAAATCGGTAAACTGGCGCTGGCGTAAAGATGGTGATGATACCGAAATGCCGCGTGCTCTTTATCAATACGGCTATAACTGGCTGGGTAGCGACCGTTATGTTGAAGATGGGTCTTTTACTCGTTTGAAATACATGACATTCAGCTATACAGCACCTAAGCAAATGCTGGATAAAATTAACGTCGAACGGATGAATTTTTATCTTACAATTAATAACCTGTACGTGTGGACAAGGTATAGTGGTGTTGACCCTGAAGTAGGATACGGGGGCTTAGGCATTAGCGAAGACAATGCACAAACACCACGTTCGAAAGATGTAACACTTGGAATTTCGTTAACATTTTAATAGTATATGATGATGAAAAAGATATATACCATACTAATATCAATAGTTTTGATGGCTTTTACTTCGGGTTGTACCGACTGGCTCGATATACGACCTGAAAGTGATGTGGTTTTGGATGAATTTTGGCAAAACGAAACCCAGGTAAACGAAGTATTGGCTGCTTGCTACCGTTCGTTAACCGCAAACGACGTGATGAGTCGCATGATGACATGGGGCGAGTTGCGTTCAGACAACGTAACTTTTGGACTTGATATGAATAAAGATCAAGTTAAGATAATTAACCTTGATATAAACACATCAAACGAATTTAGTCATTGGGGTTCAATGTACACCGTTATTAATTATTGCAATATATTTTTGCATTATGCTCCTGGTGTAGTTGAACTTGATCAAAATTTTACCCAAACAGAATACCGATCGCTCGAAGCTGAGGTTCTGGCCATACGATCGCTTGCCTATTTTTATCTTGTGCGTACTTTCAAAAGAGTACCATGGATCGAAACACCGAGTATCGACGATAACCAGGATTACTATGTTGAGCAGTCGGATGAGGAAGTAGTACTTGATAAAATTATTGCTGATCTTGAAACAGCTTTGAAATTTACACGCGAGCAATTTGAGACTGTTCAATACACCAAGGGGCGTATAACAAAAAATGCAGTAAGAGCGATGTTGGCCGATGTATATTTATGGAGAGGCGATTTCAACAACAGTATTCAATATTGCGATCAGATCATGAATGATGAAAACCTTGAACTCGTAGATGGCGAACAAGTACTACAACGGGTTTTCTTTATGGGAAATTCACCCGAGAGTATTTTTGAGATTCAATTCGATCAGGATTTGTATCGCAATGAAATAGTTGAAGCCTATTATGGTAAAATTGGTGATACCTATGGAGAATGGGCTTTTCCATATTCAATATTGGCTTCAAACGAAAGTCCGTTTAAATTTAAAATTGCATCCGGATTCGAAGCGCAGTACGATCAGCGTCGATACGATTTTTTACGTGTAGGGACGACGGGCGATTCGTATCAAATTTTTAAATATGTTGGTGTTCAGCGTACGAAAAATTCGTTGGGAGGAAATACATATTATTACGGAAGTGGTACACCCAACTGGATTGTGTACCGTCTCTCCGATATAATACTGATGAAAGCCGAAGCATTGGTGCAACTTGGCACCGACAACCAACAGGTTATCGATTTGGTTAACCAAACTTACATGCGTGCCAATTACGATGATGAAGAGGCTGAAATAATGCCGTTGTCATTAAGTGATTATAGCGATAAGCGTGATTTTGAGAAGCTGGTATTGCGCGAACGACAACGCGAACTAATGTTTGAAGGCAAGCGTTGGTTTGATCTGATGCGTTTGGCTCGCCGGGCCGATTCTCCTGCACCAGCAGTTGCTTACATTCAAAAAAAATCGGCCGGTGGAGGCGAAGGTACTTCATATTACAAGATGTCGGTTATGGATGCATTATACATGCCGGTAAATATTGGTGAAATGAATTCGAATCCTTTGCTTGAGCAAAACCCGTTTTATGAAATAGAAAACAGCTATGAATAGTCAATTGCATCATAATAAATTAGTTGATGAAGGAAAAATATAACATAATAAATTTGAAATCATCGTGGTACAATAGCTTGTTTTTCAATCGTGCCTGGTTGTTTGTCCTTATCGTCTGCACCGTAATATTCAGTGCGTGCGATAGCGACGACGTGGGTGATAATTATTACACCTTTACCGGCGAAACTATGGGGCAATACATTGAGGCTCGGCCTGAACTGTATTCCGAGTTTTCGCAAATGCTAGATACAACCGGGGTTAAAAGTCTGCTTAACGCCTATGGAAAATACACCTGTTTTTTGCCTACCAACAATGCAGTGAATAGCTATTACGAACAGGCTGGTATTGTTGGTATGCACGAGATGTCGATGGATTCAATTAAAAAAATAGTTTTTAATCACATCATCAAAGACTTTGTTCTTGACACTGAATATTTTGTTGATGGCTTCCTGTCTAACCTAACAATGAGTGGACGTTATTTGAGAATATCGTTCGATATGAGTGGTTCAAAAATGGCTTACCGTGTTAACAACTCATCGTTGATATCTGAGGCTAACCAAATGGTGCACAATGGGGTATTGCACGAAATCGACAATGTGTTGTCGCCTACTGAAAACACCCTTATAGAAGCCATTGCAGAAAATAAAAAATTCTCACTTTTCCATCGGGCACTGATCGTTACTGGTCTCGATAAAGAACTTTTACCTATTAAAGATGAATCGTACCAGCCATCAGATCTTTTTCTTGAAATTGCAGGCGATGGAAGACAACAAACAAGTATTGAAAGTTTAATAAGGGTGCCTAAAGAGCGTAAATATGGCTTTACCGCATTTATGGAAAGCAATGAAACTTTTCAAATGCACGGTATAACTTCCATCGAAACCATGGCCGATTATGCCAAATCAGTTTACGATGTTATATATCCCGAAGATGCCGGCATCGACGATTATACGAACCGAAAAAACAGTCTTAACCGTTTTATTGCTTACCACCTTGTAAATAAAAAAATGCCAGTTTATTATATCATTGAAGCTTTTGATAATACCGGTCAGGACTACGATACCAAAGGTGAAACACACTCGGTTAAAACAGTCGATATGTTTGAATATATCGAACCTATGTGTCCCAATACTTTAATTGAAGTACGCACTTTACGTTCAACAAACGAGTACAATGTATTCAATATGATAAGTGAAACAGGCGAAGCCATAAGGTTAACCAACGATTATGATAACGATGCACTAAATGGTGTTTATCACGAAATTGACGGTATTCTGGCATATACTTATAAAGTTGAAAGAGAACTTTCAAGTAAACGATTGAGGATGGATGCAGCAAGCTTCTTTCCGGAGTTAACCAACAACAATATCAGGGTTGGAAGTGCTTCTAAAGATTATCCATCCGAAAGGTGGAGCTTTCCTCCTGGATTTCTCGAAAGAGTTGACGCTTCAGAAACATCGGTATTTAGCTATTTTAATGCCGATGATAGATTTCTTGATTACCAGGGCGACGAAATATTTGTACCCCGAAGTTTATACGAGTTTACATTAACAACTCCACCTATTCCGGCAGGAACATACGA
>JAQICD010000019.1 GCA_027858715.1 Prolixibacteraceae bacterium | reverse complement strand
CCCTTATATATCATTGTTTCCACAAGGAGTGAGAGTTGAAAACAAATCACCAAACCATGAATCAATGTGGGGAAGTGGGGGGATGCTGGCAGGAGACATTTTCACATTATCTGTAGGTGACAATCAAGTTCCCCTCGAATCATCTTATATTGATGGCCTCTTAAGTGGCTACATTGGAGCACGCTATACTAAAAACGGGAAAACATTTTATGGCTGGATAGAGGTTTCGGTTGATGACTCAGAGCCTTCAATTACAATAGAATCGATGTTGTTCCAGGAAATACCGGACAGACGCAGCTATACGGGTTTAATGTCGGTTGTACCTGTAGCTTTAGTTTCATCGTTGCTTGGCTTTTTTGCTATCGGAATTGGAGTTTATTTCCGTCGTAGAAAAAAATAACACACGCAAAATTCAACCAAAAAAACGCCGTAGGAACTAACATTATACGGCGTTTTTTATTCAATTTATTGTCTTATTATCTACCAAATCTTAGCACGCTCTTCGGCTGGTAAATACATTTCATCACCTTCTTCTACACCGAAAGCGGCATAAAATTCAGGCATGTTCCGTAATGGCCCCAGCACCCTGTAACACCCAAGCGAGTGAACATCTTCTTTGGTTAAGCGCACAATTTCTTTGTCGCGTACATTATTGGCCCATAAGTGTGCATAAGCAAGAAAGAAACGCTGATCGGGCGTAAAACCATCAATAGGTTCTGTTTCGTTGCCGGCTTTTTTAAATGCCTGGTACGATATGTTTAACCCGCCCAAATCGGCAATGTTTTCTCCAAGAGTGAGCTCACCATCGGCACGTAGTGTATCCAGAACTAAGAATTCGTCATACTGTTTAACCAGCTCCTGGGCACGTTCGTCGAAACGCGAGGCATCATTTTCAGTCCACCATTCGTTCAGGTTTCCTTCTTTATCATATTTTCGCCCCTGGTCGTCGAATCCGTGGGTAATTTCATGACCAATTACCACACCAATAGCACCATAATTTACGGCATCGTCGGCGTTAAGGTAAAAGAAGGGTGGTTGCAAAATGGCTGCCGGAAATGCGATTTCGTTCATCGACGGACTGTAATACGCATTCACCATTTGTGGTGGCATATACCATTCAGCTTTATCCACTGGCTTGTTAATTTTATTCCTTCGATATTCAGCATTAAATACACGCGAACGCATCACATTGGCCAGATAGGTGTCAGCTTCTACCTCTAACGATGAATAATCGCGCCATTTATCGGGATAACCAATTTTCACATTGATGGTTGCCAACTTTTCGTGTGCCTTTTCTTTGGTTTCGTCACTCATCCATTCGAGGTTATCGATACGTTGACCTAACGAAACACGAAGGCTTTCAACCAGGTCAATCATTCGCTGCTTCGCTTCGGGTGGAAAATACTTAGCCACATATAGCTGCCCTATGGCTTCGCTGAGTACACTACTGGTTGTGCCCTGCACTCTTTTCCAACGCTCGCGTTTTTCCTCCTGCCCTTTCATTACTTTTCCGTAAAAATAAAAATCCTGCTCAACAAAATCGGACGAAAGATACGAGGCTGAACGGTTAATCATATTCCAGCTGAGGTAAGCCTTCCAGTCATCGAGCGATACATCGCTCATCATCTTGCTAACCTCGGTAAAAAAATCAGGCATTCCAACATTTATCTCATCTTCATTGGGAAAGTCCATTTGTGCAAAAAAGTTTTCCCATGCAAAATCAGGCGACAACTCCACCAAAGAAGCCAGATTCATTTTATTGTATGTCCGGTGCGGATCGCGTCGTTCGAGACGGCTTAACGAAGCTTTGGCAAGCCGGGTTTCAATTGCCATCACACTTTCAGCCTTTTGACGTGCCAAATCTTTGTCAACACCAGCTATCGTGAACATTTTGGACATGTGCTGCACATATTCGTTACGTATTTCAATGGTCCGATTATCGGTTTGCAGATAGTAATCGCGATCGCTCATACCTAAACCACCCTGGTACAACTGCGAAATTACCCAGTCGCTGTTTTGCTTATCGGCCGAGCCAAAATACGAGAACAAAACGCCATTGCCTTCTTTATGATATTTCGCCACTAAACGCTGAAGCTCTTCCACCGAGCCAAGAGCTTCAATTTCCCGAAGATAAGGCAACAAGGGCTCTGCCCCCTGCGCTTCAATTTTTGCAGTATCCATACCAGTGTTGTAGAAATCGGCAATTTTTTGCCCTACCGAACCCGGCTCATGTTCTTCAGAGGTAACTTCATCAAACAATGTTTGCAGTTGTTTTTCTGCTTCGTCGCGGAGTTTGTCGAAAGTACCGAAACGACTTTTATCATCGGGCATCGGGTTATTGACTTTCCAGCCCCCGTTGGCATACTGATCAAAATCGTGTGCCGGACTTACCGAAGTATCGAGATTATTTAAATCGATGGCCTTTGTTTTCTCGTTCGACTGGCACGAAAACAAGACCGGGAGTAAAACTATACTCATAAAAAAAGTTATTAATTTATTCATATCAAATGGGTTAATAAAAACATGAAATTTGTAATTGATTGGTGACCAAAAATAGATAATTTAGAGGAGGAAAAATGTGACAAACGTAACATTACACTCAGCATTCTTAAATATATTTTACAATGAAGGCACTTATTTACAATGGCAAACTAAAATTCGACACCAATGCACCCATTCCTGATTTACCAAAAGGCGAAGCATTGATAAAAATACACATGGCAGGCATTTGCAATACCGACATTGAAATTACCAAAGGGTATAATAAATTTAAAGGCATACCGGGTCATGAGTTTGTAGGCATTGTTGAAGATGTCAATATTGCAGATAAAAGCTGGATTGGCAAAAGGGTTGTAGGTGATATAAACTGTGCCTGTGGCAGCGAAACATGTGAATATTGCAAACAAGACCTCGGGCGACACTGTCCAGATCGTACTACTTTGGGCATACAAGGACGCAATGGCTGTTTTGCCGAATACATTACCCTGCCTGTTGAAAATCTTTACGAAGTGCCTGACCACATATCCGATGAAGTTGCAAGCTTAACTGAACCACTGGCGGCAGGTTTCGAAATACTGGAACAAATTGAGATAAAAGCAGGGCAAAAGGTTTTGATTGTTGGCGACGGGAAACTGGGGCTGATGATAAATCATGCAATTTCAAGCACAGGTGCGATCATTACACATGTGGGAAAACACCCCGAGAAGCTGAATATTTCCGCTCAAAACAATACGAAAGCTATACTATTGGATCAAATGTCACCTGAATTGTTCGATATTGTTATAGAAGCCACCGGAAGCGCCGGCGGTTTTGAGTTTTCGCTTGCTCACACCAAACCACGTGGCACACTCATTTTGAAAAGCACCATTACAGCCACACAGAAAATCGACTTAACTTCCGTTGTTGTTAACGAGATAACGATTTTAGGTTCCAGATGCGGGCTTTTTAGTCCGGCACTAAGCTACATGAGAAACAAACCGAACCTTTCGGAAATTATTGAAGCCATATA
>JAQICD010000263.1 GCA_027858715.1 Prolixibacteraceae bacterium | reverse complement strand
TTTTCACGGAATTCAGGTGTATCAAACCAGATATGGGCCGTCATTTGAGTCCACCACAGCATCCCGGTTTTATCCCACTGTTCGTGATAACGGAAATTATGAGGCTGGTGGGCATCGCGAAAAGCATTGAAACCCATGGCCTGCATCTGTTCAACTCGTGCCTGCACCTGTACATCACTAAAGGCATGCCCCTGCCCCAGCATGTGTTCGTATTCGCAAGTTCCGTTGATAAAAACGGGTTCATCGTTCAGGTAAAACCTATTGGTTGAATTCTCGCCAAAGATATCCCATTTGATGGTACGGATACCATAAGGGGTTTCAAGCCTGTCGATACACTTGCCATTTTGCCAAACTTCAGTGCTCAGCGTGTATAAATACGGATTATCGAGCGACCACAATGTTGGATTTTTCACTACCGGCAATTTTCCCCGCAGGGTATCGGTATTACCGGGCTCAATAGTCGTATTCATTTCGCTTGAAACAACGGTTTTCCCGTTTTCATTTTTCAAAATACTTTTCACAACCACTTCCGATGGACTATTGCCGTAATTTTTTATTTCAGATGAGTAATTCAGCAAAGCCTCTTTGGTCGTCGTGGTTTCATCGTTCCATACATGTACCCCAAAAGGTTCAACACGTACTTTGCTGGTGGCAATAAGATGCACCGGACGAAAAATCCCCATAGGCTGACTCCCCTCACAAAAGCCCCATTCGGGACTGCAACCACCGCACACCCACGGAAGGTCGCGAATGTTGGCAGGATGGTCGGCACGAACGGCCAGAACATTTTCACCCTGTAGGTTTACAAATGGAGTTATATCGAGTGTGAAAGATGTACGTCCACCTGCGTGGTATCCCACAGAATCGCCGTTGAGCCAAACAGTAGCATATGAACCAACACCTTCGAACCAAAGAAAATACTGCTTGCTTTCATTGGCTTCTTCTACATTAAACGACTTCCGATACCAAGCGTAACCGTGGCGATTTCCATGCATCAGCCGTCGGTAGCCGCCGTAATCGTCCCAATTGTGCGGAACATTAACTTCAAGCCATCCATCGGTATTGTAGGTTACTGATTCGAATCCGTCGCAGACCCGTTTATCGGAATCATCAGCCATGGTAAACCATCCCTCATTCAGGAGAATATTGCTTCGCACATCACGGATATCATTATCATTTCGAGCAGAACCACATCCTGCAAGTATAATAATCAAGGCAAAATATTGCAATCTTAGTTTATTCATTTCAATCAGTTATAGTAATTGTTTTATTATCAGGAACAAATATTTTTAAAATGAGCCAGCAAGCCAGGTAGGCAATGCTGGCAATGGCAAATACACTATAGTAGCTTCCTGTGATTTCCAGAATTAAACCAACAGCAGCCGAAAAAATAACACCGCCCACAGCACCTGCAAAACCGGAAAGGCCAATTACCGAGCCCACTGCATTTTTAGGATAAATATCGGATACGATTGTAAAGATATTTGCAGCATACCCCTGATGTGCGAATGTTGCCATGCTTATTAAAATAACCGCCCCCCACATGTTGGAAATCCCTGATACAAAAAATACAGGAACCACCAGAACAGCCATAATCAGAATGGTAAATTTCCGAGCCGAAACCGGTTCTTTTCCTTTTTCAATCAGGCGTGATGACAACCAGCCACCGAAAACTGAGCCGCCTATTGAAATTACGTAAATGGTAATTAAAGGCAAACCAATGTTTGTGAGATCAATTCCGTAGTTTGAATAAAGGAATTTTGGCAACCAATACAGAAAAAACCACCATATCGGATCGGTAACAAACCTTGCCAGGCAAATACCCAGTGTTTGACGATGACGGATTATTTTTTTCCAGGGAATTCGTTTCTGCTCCGGCTCATTGCTATCCTGTAGTATATATTCCCTTTCGCTTATTGTCAGTTTATTGTTTTTTTCGGGTCTTACGTAGAAATAAAGCCAAAAAGCCAACCAGATAAAACCCAGTGCACCTGTGCTGATAAAGGCCCATTTCCACCCCCAGTTCAGGGCAATAAGCGGAACAAGCAAGGGCGTAAGAATAGCGCCAACATTGGTTCCAGAATTAAAAACACCAGTAGCCAGTGCTCTCTCCTTTTTTGGAAACCACTCGGCTACAGTTTTTATCGATGCAGGAAAATTACCTGAAGCCCCAATTCCCAGGAGAAAACGCGATGCAGCAAAACCAAATACAGTGCGGGCTGCAGCATGAACCATACCGGCAAGACTCCATAAAACAATTGCAATGGAGAATCCTTTTTTGGTGCCAATCCGGTCGAGAATGGTTCCGGTGGTAATTAAACCAATGGCATAAGCCATTTGGAATGCCATAATGATGAACCCGTAATCGGATTCGGACCAATTGAAGGTTTCCTGTAGTTCAGGAGCCAGAATTCCAAGAACCTGACGGTCGATGTAGTTTATCGTTGCAGCAAAAAAAAGCAAGACTACTATTCGCCATCGATATTTTCCAATTTTTTTATTCTTTGCTTCAACCATTTAAACGTTAGTTACAATTTTATTTAAGTACATATCTCTTTTATTCGCCGATAGGCTGTTTCCTGTTCTTCGGGAGTTTCGCAATAAGTAACCACTATTAGTTTCATGCCCGGCACCCAAAGCCTTTTCAACTGTTGTTCAATGGTTTCAACATCACCAACAATACGAGCATTTAAAACCACACCAGTGTTGGCAAATGCATGAAAAGCCTCTAGCTTATCAGTTGCCCCGGGATCGGTTTGTGGTGAAAAGGCTGCATCGGCCATTTTCAGTCTGTCGATACTTAAAACCGCATCAATCCATGCCGACCAATCGCCACAGGAATGAAAAACAAGTCCACCATAAGGATCACATATTTTCTTTGCTGAAGGAACGGCCAGTCTGGTATATTCATCGGGTGAAATCATAATGGCATTATCGTCGCTTAAGCCCAGCCCCTTCCATTTTACTGATGAAGCAAAGCCATGTCCCGGCAAAACCAGTGAATTGCCAATGAGTTTTTCCTGCTCCCTGTTAAATTCCAAAGAGAGATTGGCAAACTTATCGAACAGCACAGCAACTATATCAGGGTTCATTAACAACTCAATAAAAAAGTTATCGAGTGGCAGTAAATTGGTTACAATATTTAATGGCGATTGCGAATCGGTAAATGATACGGGCAATTTTCCCTTTGTTTGTTCCATGAAATATTCGATCATGTTGAGCGTGTGTCGGCCAATCTTTGTTTGAGAAACCGTCTGTGGTTCGTAATTCAACACTTCATCAAGAGAATGAAAGGATGGCTTAATGGCTGGAGCATTCCCTTTACTCCACATATAATCGCAACCGTATGCACTGGCAATGGTGCCAATGCCATACCATGGCTCCAGAAAATTAGGCACATCGGCGTTGTATTTCATGCTTTGCGCCAATGCGCCAAGCTGTAAGTTGAGCGATCGATCCATGTCGGCACAAGCGTACGAAAAGCATTCGGCTACCCTCATCCTGCGATAAACCAGCACGCCCGATTCAGCCTGCCAAAAATCAGCACACTTTTTATTTAAAGCATCGGCATAAGCTTCATAGGCTGCGAAATCGAATTTATCGGGAGACAGGGGTAAAATACCTGTTGCCTGTGAATCGGCAATTTTTGTATTGAATTTCTTCATCTGCTTCAATTGGCTGTGACTGATATATGGTTTATTTAATTGAGTTTTGCTTGTCAGGTTTTCGTTACCGGGCAATATTTATCATTTCTGTTGTTCATCCTTCAGTTCAGCTACCGTTTTAAATATGGTTTCAATTTTATCTTCAGTAACTTTTTCATCAATATTGATGCAGCAAATGCCGGTTAGTGCCATGTTGCCCGATTCGTGCACCAGTTTGATAATGGTTTCCCTGATTTGCTCGTTCGAATGATGAATCAGCTCTACAGGGCTCAGGCGGATATTCAGGAAGGTATCGGGCAAATGTTGCCTCAGTACGGCCAGGTCGCCGCCCCACCCTACATCCAGAAAATCGAGCTTTGGAATTTTTGCAAATGCCCCGGCCATACGGTGCGGATCGTTACCACAGTAATGAATTCCGAATGGGCGATGTGATTTACTCCATTCACTATCGAAAGGCAAAAGGAATTCTTCGTAATCTTGTTCCGAAATCATGGTATGAGAACATTCGGAATGTAGAAATACAGCTTGCTTAAAATGTCCTACCACACGATTTACCGAAATGGATGTTGATTCGGTTTCAGCTTCAACATACGATGTAAATTTTTGAATCACTGAAGCAATTTGGCTGAAATAGTGTTTCACCTGCACAGGATCCATCATCATGTCCATGAAAATTGATTCACCTGTCAAATCCATAGCCAGATTCAGAATTCCTCCCCAATTGATATCTCCACTCAGGTATCCGTATTTCTTCTTTAACTGCTCACCCAGGTTAACGATTTTTTTGAATGCAGGGCTTTTGAAAGACTGTTCCTCATCAACAATCAGTTTTTCAGCATGTAACGGAATAACCTGTGGTGGATGCGATTCAGAATAATTCACCTTACAGCCCAGCATTTCAGAAAGCACAAAACCGGCAGCCAGATGAACAGCACCTATTTCGGGTCTTGGATTTTTATGGTTTTTTCCTAATCCGTATTGCCCCCATCGTTGATAAAGTGCTTTCTCCATGTGCTGCTCTGCTTCAACCCTGCGCACAGGATGGTAAAAGAAATCCTCGTCGAAAGTAATTCTTTCGTTATGGTACCACCATTCAGGTGCCAGTACAATATCGACCGGCAGTTGATCTTCAAAAAAGGTCTGGTTCATCATTCAACTATTTCTAATTAAACAGCCAATCTACAGGCAGGCCGTCTCCTTCAACACCAATACCTGCATCGTGTATTTCGATTTCTTCATTACCATCAATAAAACCGAGAATCATTACCCTTCCAGGATTGAGTTTCAGTGTATTTTCACCGGCTTCGTAATCGTAGGTGTACACATTCACACCATACAACCCATTCACTTTAAGTGCATTAGATATTTTAATATCGGCCTGACCGCGGTTATTGGCCTGCGCATTGGTTTCAAGACGTGGCGGAGGCAGAATAGTAAAGCTGTGTCCGGTAAAATATCCAACCACAACTTTTACAGGCTTTTCGTTCATAAAACGAATTTCGGTGCCATTTTTTTGCTGGTCGGCATCGCTGAGCATCACCCCTTCGAGTTGTTGCAACTCAGGTGCCACATCAACGATCGTGTTGTTTTTATCAGTATTCACTTTACTTCCCGGTATTAATGAGAACCGTTTTACATTATCGCCCAGTAATTTCACATTTACGGGTTTATACGAACCATACTTTTTGGCCGTTTCACCATCGGCTTCCCTCAGTTTTTCAACATTGTTCCTGAATTTCACCAGTTCATCTTCGTAATGCACCATCAGCTCAGCCCATGTTTTGTTGGTGGCATCGGTGCCAAAAATTGGAATCCGCCGCTGGGTGGTTTGCATGCTGTTGGCATACAAATAATGACCCTGCGTAAGCTTCACCAGTTCGCCATAATGCTCTACGCTCTTTTCGAGGTGCGGTAAAGCTTTTTCGAGGTCTGCCACCTCACCCGAATATTTATAACGCAATACAAGCTGGGCAGCTTTCACTTTTTCGGCAAAAAAGCGAGCCGTTTCGCGATAGCAGTACATATCATTCTGTAAACGTTCAAATTCTTTTTCATTTTCACTTACATAAGCTTCTGCCTTGTCGATAGCTTCCACTGCCTTTTCGCCGTGATCTAAAACTTCATTAATAATTTGAGGAGGTGTTTCACCTACATGAGGTTCACCGTTCCATTCTTTGCGAGCCCAGTCAACAAGAATTTCACCTTCGGGACCATTTG
>JAQICD010000253.1 GCA_027858715.1 Prolixibacteraceae bacterium | reverse complement strand
TTTCTATGAGATCCTTATTTTGGTACATTGCCTCTGCCGCCCCGTACAACCTGTATCGGCTAATGTCCTCTTTTGTCGGGTAAAGCTCCCATGCCCCGGAGTTTTCCTTCAACCATCTTTCTGTCTCTAATTCGCTCGAAGGATGTAACAATTTGCCTGTGAGAAGCATCTGCGCGATGTCAATTTGTGGCTCGGCAAGACCGGAATCTGCCAATATTGTAGCTATCCCTAATTTGTCGAATGCTTGTTTTACAAGCAATTCGCCTCCAATTTCCTTGCTATCAATCTGCTCTACGCTTTCTAAGTCAACCTCCTGATAGTTATTGAGGATTTCTTTTGATATCTTTTTTTCTTTGTTGGGAGCAGGGACAAAAAATTCCCCATTCAAACCTAAAAATGATTATTTTTCAAACAAAATTATTTAGCTGCGGATACAGTTCAGCCAGAGATTATGTAGGAGATAAAGGGTTGGTGGATATTGAGCTTGTTTAGTATGTTTACAGGATTATAAATCCTGAGTCTGGAAGCGCGGATTGCAAATCCGCACTAGCGCCATGGACTTGCTTTGTGCAAATCCGGAAGAGCGGGGGAAAATGCGAGTTCCATGAGTCACCTTTAAAATAAAAGTTTAGACTAATGAAAAATATATCAATTTTATTAACGGCACTTAGTGCTACCATCTTTCTTTCAGGATGTGGGCAAAATATCACCAGCGATGGAAAAGCCAGATTTGAGTATTTTAAATATGAAGGAAAAGATGCGAGGTTTGAAACCGATATTGACCCCTACACACAATTCTTCAACCCTGTTATTGCAGGTTATTATCCCGATCCGTCTATTTGCCGCAAGGATGACACCTACTATTTGGTAAATTCTTCTTTTGGCTACTTCCCCGGTGTGCCCATTTTTACCAGTAAGGATATGGTGAACTGGACACAGATAGGTCATGTTTTAGATCGCCCATCGCAACTGAACATTCAAAACCGGGGAATCTCCTCAGGAATTTTTGCGCCTGCCATTGAATACAATCCACACAACGAAACTTTTTACATGATTACAACCGATATGGGTGGGATGGGTAATTTTTACGTTAAAACCAAAGATATCCTCAAAGGCTGGAGCGATCCGATTTTGCTTCCCGAGATAAAAAACATCGACCCTTCATTCTTCTTTGATGATAACGGCAAAGCCTACATTGTGCACAACGATGCGCCTGAAAATGGTCCGGATTGGAATCAACAACGCACCATCCGTATCCATGAATTCGATGTGAAAAACGATTGCACCATCGGCAAAAGCAAAGAGATTGTAAGAGGTGGCGTATATCCCGGGGATAAACCAATCTGGATTGAAGGGCCACACCTATATAAAATCAATGGGGCGTATTTTTTAATGTGCGCCGAAGGGGGTACCGGGCCTGGGCATTCGGAAGTAATTTTCCGAAGTGAAAGTCCCTGGGGATCCTATGAAGCAGCACCATACAACCCCATCCTAACACAACGCGATTTACCAAAAAACAGAGAAAATAAGGTGACCTGTACCGGACAAGCCGACATGATACAAAATCGCGATGGCCAATGGTGGGCAGTATTTTTGGGTACACGCCCCTACTATGGTGATTACATGTTCAATACTGGCCGGGAAACGTTCATACTGCCAGTGGAATGGGAAAACAGTTTTCCCATCATTTTGAAAAAAGGAGAGTCGGTTCCAATTGTTGTCGAAAAGAAAAACCTTCAACCTGAAAAAAACTACCTGACAGGTAATTTCATGTACAACCAGGAATTTAACGATTCTACGTTGGATCACTCATGGATACACATTCGTACTCCACACCAGAATTTTTACTCCTTAGATGAAGGCGAACTGTGCATCAATCCGTTGCCAGTGAGCATTGAAGAGCAAAAATCCCCTGCAGCTGTTTTGCGCCGCCAGCAACATGCAGATTTTACGCTCGAAACCCGGTTGGAATATTTGCCTGAAACAAAAAACGATTTTGCAGGCTTGTCTCTTTTCCAAAATGAGCAACACCAAATACTTTTTGGGAAAACAATCATTGACGGAAAGGTCAATCTGGTTTTATATCGACTGGAGAAAAACAAAGAATTGCTGGCCTCTATCCCCTTAGAAAGCAAAGCTGCCAAATTACCTGTTAAACTGATGGTGGATGGAGAAGGAAGGAATTACGACTTCTTTTACAGTCTGGAAGACAACGAATGGATACCCTTAATTGAAGATGTAGATGCATCTAACTTGAGTACTCAGATAGCGGGTGGTTTTGTGGGTACCTGCATCGGTCTTTATGTCACATCAAACGCTGTTGATATGATAATCGAGTAAGGGATAGGGATATATGGCATCGAAGTTCAATAAAAAAATTTTGAAAATTCTTTTCTACAAGAATGAAATAGTTTAACTTCACCATTTTTGCAGATTTTTATTTAAGCAATGAAACGAGCATGGTTAAGGCGTAAACCAAAACTGCGGATGATTATATGCGAGTTTCATGCGGATGCTTCGAACATCAGAGTGTCGCCTTTCGATCCAGCAGATTGACAGCTTGTTATAAAAATTTAACCACGTGAAAAGTGAAGATTGCAATAATATCCGATATTCATGAAGATGTAGCCAGCCTCAAAAAAGCCCTGGCCATGATCGAGCGCGAAAAATGCGACCATATTGTTTGTCTTGGCGACACACTGGGCTACCCTTTTTTACGTGCGCGTTATGAAAAAAACCGCAATGTTTCTGAATGCATTTCGCTATTGAAAAGTTATTGTACCTTAGTTGTAAAAGGAAACCACGACTTATTTCACGTTCAAAAATTCCCCGACTTTAAGTCGGGTTACTCTTTCCCAAAAAATTGGTACGACCTTTCACCCGAAGAAAAAACCGAAACTTCAAAAGGAAAGGTTTGGAATTACACCGACGACCTTCCAATGATCCTTAAAGAAAAAGAAGCAGGATACATTGCCTCATTGCCCGAGTTTGCAATACCGGAGTTTGATAATCTGGGTATCCTGTTTTCGCATTTTTTCTACCCCAATTTTACAGGCTACGTAAGTTTTGAACATAAAAACGGACGTAAAGCACAACAACATTTTTCATTCTTGAAAAAAAACAATGTCCGGATCAGCATTTGTGGCCATTTGCACATCGAGGGGCTTGGAGTGTGTTTTGAACCCGAAGACAAGTTTATGATGAAACTTTTCAATGGCTTCAATTATTACTCATACGGCGAACGAAAACTGAAACATAAACCAAGCTGCATTTCCATACCGGCACTTGCCGACAATGGGCAGGTAAACGGATTTGCAATTATCGACACAAGCAACTTTACAATAAATGCAATATCTTTGAACACAAACCGAAGGTTCATTATGTAAAACCAAATAGCGATGAAGCAAATATTGAAAGCCGGCTTTTTCCTGAAAATAATATTGCCCGCCCTACTGGCAATAACACTTTTTGTATTAACCGTTTTCGTATTTATTATCCCTGCTTTTGAACGCAATGCCATAAACCAGAAAAAAAACATGCTGCACGAGCTCACCAATACAGCATGGAGCATACTGCAAAAATACCAAACCGATGAAAAAAACGGCCTATTCACCCGCGATGAAGCCCAAAAAAAAGCCATTTCTGAAATTGAAGCATTAAGGTACGGATCCGACACAAAAGATTATTTCTGGATTACCGACATGACCCCCGTAATGATAATGCACCCCTATGTTCAGGAACTCACAGGCAAACCTCTTAAGGAATTCGCCGACCCCGACGGAAAAAGAATATTCCTCGAAGCACGCTCCATAGTAATGGAACACGAAGAGGGTTTTATGAACTACAAGTGGCAATTCATGGATCAACCCGGCATAATTGTCCCAAAACTCAGCTTTGTTAAAAAATTTGAACCATGGAATTGGATTGTGGGGACCGGCATTTATATTGACGATGTTGAAAATGAAATTTCGCAACTAACAAACCATTTACTGCTTATACTTACAGGTATTATTTTGATTATTTCGTTAATGATTTTTTACATAACCTTTCAAAGCTTAAAAATTGAAAATGAAAGAACAGCTGCCGAAATGCTCTTGCACGAATCGCGTGAAAAATACAAATCGCTCATCGAATCATCAACCGAGGGGATAATACTCCTTCTCAATTCAAAAATATCGTATGCCAACGCCTTTATACAAAAATGGCTTAAATACAACTCCGACGAACTTGAACGGATAGATATCAATAAATTATTCACCCCCGGGCAGGATATCAATTTTGAAAACATAAAGAAAGAAAACCGCGTTGAAGTAAGACTAAATAAAAAAGACGGTACACCAACATTTGCAATCTTAACCGCGCTACCCGTTAAGTTTGCCGATAAAGAAGGCGTGCTGCTTACCTTTCGCGATACAAGCGAACATCAAACAATAAAACAAGAAAGGGAATACCTGAAATCGCAAATCAGTACCATTTTCAAACATTCGCGTACCGGCTATTTCAGGTTCTCGTTAAAAGGCGACAAAAAAATAGTGGAGTTCAACCAAAGCATTGTAAAAATGCTGGGCTATAAAAGCGAAAACGAACTAAAGAAAATCAAGCTGCCCGACCTGTTTGAAAATATAAACCAGCTAAAAATATTGCTATCCAATTTAAAAAAACAAAAAGCACTTGTTAACCAGAAAATCCGCTTACGGAAATACGACCAAACCATAATTGAAAACAAAATAAGTTTATTCATAGTTGAAGCTCCGGCAGGAAATAATATTTATTGCGATGGGATCATAGAACCGCCTTCAGCCAACAAACTGAATAATAACTTGCACCCAGCCATACAAGAATTAATCCTTAGCCTTTCGCAAGAAACTCAAAGCGCAAACCGGTTGAGCACAAGAACATCTGCTGATGATGCTTTAGCCCCGCTTACAAAAAGCAAGGATCAACGTGAAAATGATACCCATAAAACAAACAAGGATGCCGGTACGGGCAAACATGCCAATTCTTTAGAATTTATTCGGGAAAAAATTAAGAATTGCCAAAACACCCGTGAACTTGCCGATATACGTTCCATTTTGCCGCAATTAGTGAAACCAATGCTAAGCCAAACAGGCAGCATTAGCACTATTACAGAAATGACATCCGGGCTAAACGACCTCATTACATATAGGATAATTGAAAATTGCATAAAAGAACACGGTACACCACCTGTGCCTTTTACGTTTTTTGTATATGGCAGTGCAGGACGCCACGAACTGGTTTTTAACTCCGATCAGGACAATGCCATAATTTACGATAACAATGACCCTGAAAAAGAAGATGAAATACACCATTATTTTGTGGCTTTGGGGAAAGAAATCAACCGGCAACTGCACACATCGGGGCTGGTTTTGTGTAGCGGCAACTACATGGCCGGAAACCCAAAGTGGTGCCAGTCCCTAACTATTTGGCAAGACTATTTTGCCGACTGGATAGTCAATGCCGAGCCTGAAAACATTCTGAATTTTTCTGTAATGTTCGATTTTAGGCATGTTTATGGAAAAGAAGCATTGTTTGAAAAACTACAAAATTATGTGCACGAAATTCTCGATGGCCGTACTGCCTTCTTTTACCTTTTAGCCAAACAAGTTACAATGTTCAAACCACCACTTAACGTTTTTGGCAATATAACAACCGATACTATTGATGGACAGCCCGACTCAATAGACCTAAAAAAATGCATTTCGCCAATTGCAATGTTTGCACGAATTTACGCGCTACGCAATAAAATTCAATTAAACAGAACCGCGCAAAGATTGCAGGCACTAAAAGAAATGGGCGTATTGAGCGTGGAAACAGCAGAGCAGGCACAATTTCATTTTAACTTTTTGATGCAACTACGGTTTAAGCAACAAATTACCAAAATAGAAAACAATGAAAAACCCGGGAATGCATTGCAAATTAAGAACCTCAATGAAATAGAGCAACACATATTGAAAAAAGTTTTTTCACAAATGAACAGCTACAGCGAAAAAATCAGTGCTGAATTTATGAGCGCTTACAGGGACTGAGCTAAACTCATCCAAAATCGGATATACGCTCAAGTACATCAAGCTGAAGCAGTTCAATACAATGGCCTTTTACCGAAATAATACCTTCGCGCTTGAACTCGGTCAAAACCCGCACAGCGTTCTCTTCGGTAATAGCCGAAAGTTCAGCCAGCTCCTTTCGGGTCAATGGCAAAGTAAACTCATTGGTGTCAAGCAATTCTGACAAATAAATCAAGCTTCCTGCAACTTTGCCCCTTACCTGTTTTTGATTAAGCGAAACCAATTTACCCATTATCTCAGAAACAGTTAAACCAAGTGCTTTATTCAGCCATGTCCTAAAATTTTGGTTTAAATCATATATCCGTTTTACAAATTCAATATCAATCATGCACACACGGCTTGGTCCAAGGGCAGCAACATTATAAGGGAATAGGCTCTCACCATATACCGATAGCATACCGTAATAATTTGATGGCAACAAAACATTCAAAATAATACTGCGCTTATTAAACCCATCTACATACATTTTTGCATTTCCTGCAACCATAACCCCGGCATGGCTTACTTCAGAACCTTGTTTTACTATGAGTTCATGTTTTTTGAAAAAAGCATGAACAGGTTCCAATTCATTTTCGATGCCCATTTCTATTGATGTGAGGTAGAGGTCACATTTCAATGGACATTCTTTACAGTTATAATCTTGTTTGTTATGCATACCAACAGATAAAAATAAAATAAAAAGTTGATATATAACAATGTTATATTTCAAAGAATTAAAAAAACATGATATTCGATTTATAATTAGTTTCGGAAAGACACAAATGATTTATTTTTTGATACTAAACCTAATAGTAATAGAACCTAAAAATTTAATATTATGCACGGATCAGCAGCTAAACTTGATACGGACTTATCAGCATCCAGAAAATCAAAACTAGGCATCAAATTATTCATTGTTTACATAATCGTTTACGCTGGTTTTGTTGTCATTAGCCTAATCAATCCCGATTTAATGGGACATAAGTTCATTGGGGAACAAAACCTTGCAATAGTATATGGTTTTGGATTAATCATTTTAGCCATTGTAATGGGCTTCATTTACAATGCCATGTGTACCCGTCTCGAAAATAAGTTGAATAAAACAGAGAAAGGGCAAACGCTATGATTTATTCAGTTTCACCATGGGCAATTATCATTTTTGTTACGTTTGTAGCACTGGTTTTATTAATGTCGTTCTTTTTTGCCCGCAAAACCAAATCGGTAGCGGGTTACTATGCAGCAGGCGGCAAAATTCACTGGGGAGTTAATGGAATTGCTTTTGCCGGCGATTATTTATCGGCAGCATCGTTTTTAGGGATTTGTGGAATGATTGCTTTCTCGGGCTACGATGGTTATTTGTACTCGATAGGTTATTTGGCAGGTTGGGTTGTTGCACTTTTTGTTGTTGCAGAGCCTATGAAACGCTTGGGTAAATACACATTTACCGATGCACTCGATGCCCGTTTCAATTCCCGTTCAATCAAACTTACAGCAGCCATCAGCACCCTGGTTGTTTCGGTTTTCTACCTAATACCACAAATGGTAGGTGCCGGCGACCTGGTAGTGCCATTACTTGGTTTGCCACACTGGGCTGGTGTTGTAATTGTAGGCTCCATTGTAATTTTCATAGTTGCAACAGCCGGTATGACATCAACCACATATGTGCAATTTATAAAAGGGGGCTTGCTCATTATTTTTTCAACCATATTGACAATTTACATACTGAACAACGGCTTAAAACTTAATCCAAGCGACGAATACCACCAGTTTATTAGCCTTGAAACAATTATTGAAGATGGTGAAATAACAGGAACCAACAATAGCAATTACACAATTGAAAGGATCCATGAAACAGGCTCGGGTCTCACTTTTGCAAAACTCAACAATAATGGGGTCGAGCGTTGGTTTAAACTTTCGGATGATTCAAAAACAATGCACGAGATGCTTTCTATTTCGACACTTCCGAATGGAACAAAGCTTTATAATGGTGAACCCAAAACCGAAGCTAAATTTTACCAGGTAGGCCACCTTACTAAAATTGTAGTAAATGGAGAAGAGGTTGACCAAACCGGCCCTCTTGGCCCGTTTGAGTACCTTTCAACCCTTGAAAATTCGGAACTGGTAAGGTTTACGCGTGTTGAATTAAGGGACGAAAACACGACAGTTTGGTATCAAAACCCAACATTGGGCAGTGCTATGTTAAAACCCGGTTTAAAATTCAAAATATCGACCCGTTCAGGTGCAACTTTTTGGACAAAACTTAATTTTGTATCCCTTATGCTTGCCCTTTTCCTCGGCACATCGGCACTGCCGCACATCTTAATCAGGTACTATACCGTATCGAGTCAAAGGGCTGCACGCAAATCAACCATTGTTGCTATTTCAGCTATTGGCTTTTTTTACATACTTACCTTGTACATGGGCCTGGGAGCTTCAGTAAACGGGGTACTCGATTTGGAAAGCAGCAATATGGCCGCACCTCTACTTGCCAAATACTTTGGCGTAGGTATTTTCTCTATTATATCGGCCATAGCTTTTGCCACGATTTTAGGAACTGTTAGCGGCTTAATTGTGGCATCGTCGGGAGCCATAGCACACGATTTTCTCGACAATTACCTAAAAATGAAAATGGACGATAAAGCAAAAGTACGTGCCGGTAAGATGGCAGCTTTTGGGGTTGGTATTTTTGCAATTGTACTAGGGATACTTTTCAAAGGGATGAATGTATCGTTCCTGGTTGGATTGGCTTTTGCCGTTGCAGCATCGGCTAACCTGCCTGCTATATTATTCTTGCTTTTCTGGGAAAAAACAACAGCAAAAGGAATATCATGGTCAATTGTCGTGGGAATTATTTCTTCAGTTTCAATTATTTTATTTTCACCAAGCATGTACGACCGATATGGGCTGCCAATGACATCGGCACCTATACCAATCGACAATCCGGGTATAATATCAATACCATTGGCAGCTATTACACTTGTAATTATATCGCTATTAAGCCAAAAAGACAATTCGAGCAAAGTAGAAAATTACCATTTAAACCAATAAGCGTTTATGCATTTAAAACATACGTTCATTAAGTGAAATTGAACAATGACTAAGAAACTCGTTTAAAATCTATTGTCTCATGTCTAAAATCTAACGATCTATTGAATTAACAAATCATTTAGAAATATATTTTATAGGTCATCATTGGCATAAAACCCATTTGGTACGATGTGCTGACCTTTTGGCTGTCGGAATTCCAGTTTTGCATGAAAATATTTTGATGGTTGGTAAGGTTTTGTAGATCCAATCCCCATTCCTGGTTAACCCGTTTTCCATTCAGGCGGAAAGTAATACGCGCATTTAACCTGAAATATTCAGGAAACCTTTCTTCGTTAATATTTTCCCAATCATAAACAGCTTGGTTTTTCATTGCCGAAACCTCCTCATTTATTGGCAAATACCGATTTCCACCGGCCCACACAGCTTTCAGGTCGGCAGCAAGCGATGTTTTTTGGTTAAAATGCCATTCGTACCCTCCTAATAAGTTAAAAACGAAGTTGTTGTTAAACGAAGAATTTCTCCATACACCATCGTATCCGGTATATTTTGAGTCGAAAACCGAAGCTGTAACAAGGTAATAAAAGCCTTCGTTTAAAAATTTCTCAAGTGTAAGTTCTACTCCCATGTTTTTTCCGTTCCCTTCATTTACGCAATTATGAAAAACATTGTACGAAAAGCTTCCCCCTGCATTTATCATTGAATACTCGGGTTGTTCCGGTGCTACCGGTATATTGTACAAATATTGGTAATACACTTCGAGCTTAAGCCTGTGCATTTCGCCAAAAACCCGGTCATATCCTCCAACCAAATGCAAGCCCTTCGAAAAATCCAGATCTTTATTCGTTCTCGAGTATTTGTTTTCAACAGAGTCAACCTGAAGTTGCATAAAATAAACTGGTTATATTTGCGACTGGCTGTGCAGTCCCGCACCAAAACTGATACTGTTTCGATTGTTAATTTGCCATTTCATTGCCATTCTGGGTTCAAATGAGTAGGAGTCGTTCAGGAACAGATATGTAGCATGCATGCCTGTATTTAGGGTAATATCATCGGAAAAACGGTGCTGCCATTCAACAAAGGTTTTAGATGAAGACAACTGCTCCTGTGTATCCATATATGAATTGTATTTTTCAATATTCCATACATATTGTTTCCCGTCGTACATTATATCGAAATAATCGAAAACAAGGCCAACATTGAAGTTGTTTCGTTGGTTTATGCGCTGTGAATATTTGCTTGAGAAGGTGTACTTGATTTCATATAAGTGTTCTTTTAATGCATCTGTATCCGGATCATGTGCATAGTCAATCATTGTTGTATTGTTTCTGTGACCTGAAATTGCCAAATTATTTGTGAGCCTCCCCGAATTTGGGAAATAATATACATGGGTCAAACCCAGCACTCCCATTTGTGATCCAAAAAACAAGTCGGTGCCCGAAAAGCCAAAATCTGCTGCATCTCCTTTGCTGTCAAGCATTTCAATATAACTGTCGCCAATAATGCCAAACAGTGTAACACGTCCCGATTTTGTTGGGTAATTAAGCTTGAACGAAACATCTTTGTATTGGGGTATGGCATTCCCGGTTCCAAAGCTCATGCCCAATTCACTTAAAAGTCCAAGTGTACTGTATCGTACATTGACCAGGTACGACGATTTACTTTCTTTCGATAAAGGACCCTCAGCTCCCAGTTCAAAGCCATTGAAACCAATTTGCCCCATAAATTCGTGTTTTTCGTTATTGCCATTCCTTAATTTAAGGTCGAAAGCACCTGCAAGGGCATTGCCAAATTCAGCGGGGAAAGCACCGGTGTAAAAATCGGAATTGGCCAACAGGTTGTTGTTCAGCATACCAACCGGGCCTCCGGTTGAACCCATTGAGCCAAAGTGGTTGGGGTTTGGAATATCAATTCCCTCAAGCCGCCATAAAACCCCAATTGGCGAGTTTCCCCTTATGATAATGTCGTTTCGCTGGTCGCCTGCTGTTACAACACCGGCAAAGTTTTGTGCCATGCGCGAAGGATCCCCCAGGCTTCCGGCATAGCGCTCGGTTTGTTCAACCGTGAACGACCGGGCACTTATAAGTGCCATTTCGTTTGTAGGTTGGTTTTTGTTCGTTGCTGTTATATCCACCTCTTCAAGTTGGTAAATTTGTTCTTCAAGAGTGATACTTAGCACTAATTCGCGCCCGGTAGTCAGAAGTAAGTTGTTTTGCAAGAATGGATTATAGCCAATTGCACTTACCTGTATTTTTATTCGGCCAACCTCTACGTTTTCAAACCGGAACAATCCATTGTTGTCAGTTGTAGTACCTCTTACCGGATCCTTGTCGGGCAACAATACTGTTGCACCCTGAATTGGTAACTTGGTGAAAGCATCTACCACTTCACCCCTAATGGTTTGGTTAAGCTCCTGAGAGTAACAATAGATATTCAGGATGAATAATGCAGTAAAAAGTAATAAAAAGTGTTTCATGGCTATTTGTTGGATTATAATTTGTTTTACAGACATTATTCTGTATAGAACGTTGCAATATTTTTTATTTGATTTTGGCTTTTCGGAATGCTTTTCTTTGCCAGAAAAAGAATATAACCGAGAACACCAACATCTGACTTACAATTTCAGGGATTCCTACAAGTAATTCTTTTAAAAATTCGATGAAAGTGCCTTCAAAAACAATAAACTCGGTTAGGAAAATTGGAGAGCCCAATGCTGTTAATCCAATAAACAAAAGGAAAATCAACAACCATCCGTGCTTTTTCTGAATGTAGCTTTCGTAAAACGGGAATAGCAAAATACCTAGAAATGCACCTCTGAAAATTTGACCGAAAAATACAAGCAGAACTGCCGACAAGTTTTCCAACGGACGCCAGAGCTCGAATATTTCCATCGATTCAAGGGCATCGGCATATCCTGCAACTTGATAGAAAATACTTCCAATAACCCAGTATGTAAGTAAATGAACCACTACGAATCGAATTAGGTATCCCGTTGTTGCTTTGAATGATAAAGGTTTGCTTTCTTCTCTTAATGCTTGTGTGTAGAATTTCCTTTCAACTTTAAAAAACAGCCATACAAATACAAGCATTTGCAATGCAACAGCTGTGATTAAAATTGCATGCTCTGTAAACGGAATAAGCGTATAAATGATGCCCTCAATTGAACCGGGTTGAGGTTCAGGAACCGATGAGCGCTATGCCAAACATGGAGCCAAAAAGAACTATTTTCCCCATTTTGCGTTCAAATACTATTGAGTAAAACGGGAAAACCACCAAAGCAAAAGCTATACCGCGCAAAAGCTGACCTAAAACAGATATTAAGCCAACAGGTCGGTAGGGATCATATAAATCCAGGGCTACCACGTTGGCCTCGGGCAGCGAGTTCTGCATAAATACAAATACAAATGCAAATAAGCTATGTACAAGCAAGTGTACAATCGCAAATCGCGCTACAAATTTGAGTAAGTTTTGTGTTTTCATTCGTCTAAAATTATTATTATCAATTGTGACTCATGGAACTCGCATTTAGTCATTCGTGATTGTGGTTCGCGTCCGAATCATGCTCGTTTCATTATTCTGATATTTTGTTTTGCAAAATAAGTTTCAAGTATTATCCTCAATTATAAATTGATTCTTTCCTCATTCACACTTTACCAACTGTTTAATCACTTTATTAACCATAAACTGCAGAGCTTTCGACCTGAATGAAAAATCGTTGAATGAACCGATAATTATCGACTCCGTTTTAGGATGATAAAACATAAATGCACCGGTTACGCCCACACATCCCCAGCTCCTAGCCGTTCAATCCCGATGTTTGTTTCAGTAAGTGGCTTATTTTAATTTCTTTTGAATAATCAATTCCTTTGTAAACGTGCAAGTTATGCATCAGTTCGGAATCGAGGTATTTCGATATTTCACCGTCGAACGATAATAAGCCCCTTTCGTGCAGAATGCCTGTAACAGTGGCTGCAAACAATTTGCCCACGCTCGCCAAATGGTTGGGCTGTTGCGGATGTGCATCAATACCCGTGGTTTTTCCTTCGGCCACATTCAGGTGAATACCGAGCTTGTCGGAGTGAACCAGTAAATAAGCATTTCGGACATTTTTGCTACTTCGCGCCAATTTTCTGAATTGGTATTCAATTTTTGTTTGTGTGAATATTTTGTCTTGTTTCATTTTATTTGAATTACTTGCTAATAATTGAATGCTAAAATGGAATAATGAAGCATCTTCATCAAAAATATTTCGGTGAATGGCAGGTTTTAAATGATGAATCCCTGATTTTTTACATTCATAAAATCTAGAAAGGCCAGAAGTAGTAGCCAATCTGGTTGATTGTATGATTAGCTTTCTGGTTGTCCACATCTGCGTGAATGAATATTTGCTAGTTTCAACTTTTCAAATCGTTAAATAACGAATAACAACGATGATCTTTCATCTGGAATCGTTAATTTTACAGGCTAAACACGAATAAAAAATGAAGACAAACATCTTATTATCAACAATATTCCTGCTTGTTGTAACGAACCTGTTTGCACAGGACAGTAATTTTCACATTTACATTTGTTTCGGGCAGTCGAACATGGAAGGCCAGGGAACTATTGAAGAACAAGACAAAAATGTGGACGACCGTTTCCGTGTTTTTCAGGCGCTCGATTGCCCCAATTTAAACAGGGAAAAAGGAGAATGGTACACTGCTATACCTCCCGTATGTCAGTGTCATTCAAAACTTTCGCCTGCCGATTATTTTGGACGCATCATGATTGAAAATCTCCCCGACAGCATTACCGTCGGCATTATTAACGTAGCTATTGGCGGCTGCGATATTCGTATTTTCGATAAGGATATTTACCATGATTACACTTCGACCTATACCGAACAATGGTTTGCTTCAAAAGTTGAAGCCTACAACGGAAACCCATATCAACATTTGATGGAACTTGCCAAAAAGGCACAGAGTGATGGTGTTATAAAAGGGATTCTTTTGCATCAGGGCGAAACCAATACTGGAGACGAACAATGGCCGGTTTATGTAAGGAAAGTATATAATGACATGTTGGCTGAGCTCTCATTAAATGCAGAAACTGTGCCCTTACTGTCTGGCGAAGTATTAGCTGTTGAAGGCAGTTGCTGTTCGAGTATGAACGAAATCATAAACACACTTCCCGATTATATTCCTACCGCTCACATAATTTCGTCGAAGGGATGTAAAGGGCAGGACAACGCCCATTTCAACTCGGAAGGTTACCGGATTCTCGGTCGGAGATACGCTGAGAAAATGCTATGGTTATTGGGACACTAAGTTTACTATTGGCAACGATATATTCTAGCCCCTCACGAATAGAGCTTTCACAATATCGTTTACCATTTTTGGGTTTTCTTTAATGCGGCGCGAGCAATAGCCAAACCAGTATTTGCCAAAAGGTACGTAAACCCGCATGTTATGGCCGGCTTTTACAATTTCATTGCGTAGCGATGGAGCCACTCCATATAGCATTTGAAATTCGTACTTGTCTTTTGGTACTTCATAACGGTTTATTAAATCAATGGCTTCGCGCACCAAAAAGGGGTCGTGTGTGGCAATAGCTGCATAAACACCGTTTTTTAGCATTAGGTCTAAGTCTTCAAGGAAATGATGTCTTACCTGGTGAAAATCTTTATAAGCGATATAAGCCGGTTCTACATAAATCCCCTTGCACAGTCTGAAATTTAACGGTGCTTTTTCGGTGTGCGATTGTAAAAGTAAATTCGAAATGTCGTTATACGTACGTTTCATATATGCTTGAAAAACAAGCCCAACATTCTTTGGAAATTCGTCCTTCAAGCGGAGAAACAATTCTATTTCATCGGAGGTGCATTGCGAATCTTCCATATCGATACGGACAAACTTTCCTTTTAGAGTAGCGTAAACCAAAACTTCACGAACAAACCCGTAGCATCGTTCCTTGTTAATTAATAAACCAAAACTGGTAGGTTTAATCGAAAAGCTGCAATCAACTTTCTGCTTGCTTAGTTTTCTGATGATATCAATATACCTGTGTTTATTGATATCGGCCTCATCAATTGTAGTAATAAATTCGCCGAGCAAATCAACTGTACCTTTTATTCCATTTGAATTAAGTTGCTCTATTACCTTTATAGCATCGTTTAAATGTTCTCCGGCCACGTAACGTTTCGAGATAAGCCAAACCAGCTTTTTGGGCATGTGTGGTAAAGTGCCTGCTACAACCTTGTTTATCATTTTAGTCGCTATTTAGTAAGTCATTATATAATGCTATTAAAATTACATTTTCCAACAAGCCGAATGAATGATGAATGTCAGCGGTATTATATGATTTTTGGCACTGAATTATAAATGTGAAATAACTTTAAAACATGCGGTATTTCTTTAAAGAATCAATAGAAAAAGTATCTTTGTTGATGTTAACTAAACCAGTTATTCGCAGAGGATTGTTAGTCCTTATTCTAAATTTGATTTAAAATGAAGAAATTACCACTAGTTCTTAGTTTTATTGCATTGGCCGGAGTTGTTGCTTTGTTTATTATAAATTTTACCGCCAAAAGCAGTGAGTCGGGAAATGCAGATAATGAGCCTGTAAGAATCCCTGAAGGCGGACTTAAAATAGCATATGTGCAGACAGACTCTGTACTTGTTAATTACCAGCTGGCGTTGGATTTGAACGACGAGTTTGTTGCCAAACGAACACAGTTTAACGAAGACTTCTCAAAGAGACGTAGTAACCTGGAGAAACAAGCAGTTGCGTTTCAAGAGAAATTGCAGCGTGGTGGTTTTCTTACTGAAGAAAGAGCCATGCAAGAGCGCGACCGTATTTTAAACGAAGAGCAGGAAATTCAGCAACTCGATTATGAATTGTCGAACAGATTGGCAAAGATGGAACGTGATATTAATATTCAGATTATCGACAGCATTGTTGGTTATGTAAAAGATTACAACAAGAAACACAACTACGATTACATCTTTAGTAACAACGGAAACATAATTGTGGGTGCAAAACAATACAACATTACAAAAGATATTGTTGAGGTATTGAATGTCCGTTATGATAAATCGAAGAAATAAATCATATTAACTTGTATTTTGAAACCGTGTATGTATTTTCGTACACGGTTTTTTATTTATGTTGATAATGGGTTTTGCCGACAAATATCTGAATAAACAAAACAGAAGTTTCTTTTTTGAGCCTCGTAACCCTAAAGTTATGCCCGGCATGGTGGTAGTAATTCCATGCTATAATGAGCCTGGACTTCTTTCTACTTTAGAATCTATGACAGCTTGCAGCCAACCCCGGTGTGATGTGCAAATAATCGTTGTTGTTAACGATTCGGAAAATGATTCTCCTGAAGTTAAAAGTCAAAATAGCCATACCGTTCACGAAATTGAAAACTTAAAGAAAGAAACACCTGGGTGGCTTCATATTTCTTCAGTATATGCCACTAACTTACCCTCTAAACATGCAGGTGTCGGCTGGGCTCGAAAAATAGGTATGGATTGGGCTGTTTCTTTATTCAGCAAAACTGATAATTCCGATGGCATTATCCTGTCGCTCGATGCTGATGCAACTGTTGAGGAGAATTACTTTAAGGTGGTGTTCCAACATTTTTCGATGTACACAAAACCTGTGGCGGCTACAATTTATTTTGAACATCCTTACGAAGATGTTGAACATGAAACGGCAGTCGTTTTGTACGAACTGTACATGCGCTATTACAAACATGCCATCGACTACACCGGTTTTCCAAATTCTATTTATACTCTGGGCTCGTGTTTTGCGTTAAAAGCATCGGCCTATGTTGCACAAGGTGGAATGAACCGACGTAAAGCAGGTGAAGATTTTTATTTCCTGCATAAGCTTATGCCCCTGGGAAAGGTTGGATGCATTAACAGAACTACCGTTTATCCCTCCACCCGTTTATCAACCCGGGTGCCGTTTGGTACAGGGCCGGCTCTCAAGCAGTTTGTAGAGGGTGGCCGTGACTTGCATTATACGTACCCGCTATATTTGTTTGAAATATTGCAAGATTTTTTCTATAAAGCAGAATTGCTTTATAGGTATGATTTCGAATTTGCAAGTGAAATATCAGGTAATAAACTTCTTATAGCTTTTTTTGATGAAACGGGTTTTGTGGCTCAACTGAATGATTTGAAGCAAAATTGTAGCAATGAAGCGATATTCTCAAAGCGCTTTTTTCATCTTTTCGATGCCTTTAAAATTTTAAAATGGTTGAACTTTTGCCTTTCGAAAGGTGTTGAAAAGAAAGTGCTGAAAGATGAAGCATTAGACTTATTGAATCGGAAGGACACTAATACATCTGGTCAGGCAAATGCTAAAAATCTGTTAAACTTGTACCGGACTATCGACAAGAACAGTTAAAATTAATACCTTTGTGTCCTTATTGTTAAAGTAGGAGAATAGTTATGAATACGATATTAATTACTTTATTAGTTGTTGTTGGTTTGCTGGCTCTTGCATTTTTGGGTCTGTCTATCCAGGTATTGTTTAAAAGTGACCATAAATTTCCTAATATGCATATTGGTGGAAACAAAAACATGTTGAGTCGCGGAATTACCTGTGCACAAAGCTGGGACAAGATAGAGCAAAAAAATGCGAAGAAAATCCCGTACGAAGGACTACACCTCAGCGATAACTAATTAAAATACAAGCTATCGGCAGCAGCCTCGTCAATAAAATAGTTTTCGTTTGATGGGGAATTTGATGAAACGCCATCATGAAGTTTGAATTTTAAAACAACCGGATTTCGATAATTCTTAATTTCCTCGGGTAATTCAGCAAATGGTGCTGGTATAAAGTCTGTGCCGCTGCCTAGAAGTCTTCTTACCTGACGTGGTGATACCAAAAAAACCAGTTCGTTATTATCGGTCAGATAATGTGCTTTATCAAACGCTCCAATTGCCGAGTTCTCGGTATAAATGTTAACCTCACCACTCTTTTTATTATGCAGTACATGAAACATTTCACGGCGTTCAAGGCTGGTGTAATTTAAGAAAAAGTAAGTGAAGGATTCATTCTCCAGCACTTTTTTTATTCCGTAGTATCCGGTTTGGTTAATAAGTGTAAACGATTCATCGGCACGTATAAGATGGTAGTCGCGTGGCAGATTATGTACCCCGAAATTAAATTCGTAAAGGGTTTTTATTGAGTTTTCTTCAATGGCAAATACTTTGTTACTCAGAATTTCCCAAAAAAGGATACGCTCTGGAGTAGAAAAAAATGAAAAACCTTCGGTTGGCGTACATTTGGATATTAAGCGCAACTCGCGACTAATTATTTTCCCGTTAACATCTGTTTTTATAAGCCGATATTGAGTTTCGCTATTATTCCATCCGGTATAAATCCAATAATTACCGTTCTTATCTCGTATAAAATCCGATGGTGTAATTTCCATTTCTGTTTTCCCCAGCAAATCACCATTGTAGCTATGACGGTAAATGGTTGAGTTCTCGAACCGATATAATTCAATATGTTTTTTGTATGGATTGATGCTGAACCAGGCAGGGTTGTTTAGTATCGGAAGATTTTCTTCGGATTTATCCCTTACAATGCAAATGGTTTCGACTAAATTTCCCTCGGCATTAAAATGATATACGCATTGTGCTTTTTTGTTGTCCAGTATAAAATAATTATCACCATCAACCTTCATTTCCATGTCGGCCGAGATAATTCCATAACGTTCAACATTGAGCGGAAGTATAGAGACTGACTCAATCAGTTCCGATTCGATAATGTTATCGCCATATGGCTGTGGAATATCGATTTTCACCTGGGCAACCAATGCTCTAAAAAAAAGAAAAGATATTACAATAACAAGTACAGCACGCATGGTAGTAATTTTTAATTAAATAATATGGTGAAGTTATTCATTTATAATCATTTTCTGAAATCCATCAGTTATAAATAATTGGTTTTGTTTACCTGGCTCTGAATAAATAAAAAAAGCTTCAACATTATCAATTTTTTCAATCAATAATCGAGCCGAATCAATGCCCAGAACCATACAGGCTGTAGCCAGGGCATCGGCCGTCATGCAATCGTGAGCCACAATGGTTGCACTTAGTAAGTTGTGATTTACCGGGTAACCGTTTCGCGGGTCAATGGTGTGGGCATATTTTTTACCATCTTCGATGTAGAAATTGCGGTAATTCCCAGATGTGGCCATTCCCCTGTTTTTAAGTGAAACAACAGCTTGCAAACTATTTGGAGTCATTGGTTCGTTGTCGTTGGGTTCGTTAACGCCTACGCGCCATGTTTTTCCTGAAGGATTTTGCCCGTATGCTACCACTTCGCCTCCAATGTCAACCAGGTAGTTTTCGCATCCTATTTCATGCAGAAATTCGGCAACAATATCTACCGAATATCCTTTTGCTATAGCACTAAAATCCAACTTTAAACGGTCATCTGTCTTTACTACGAGCTTGTTTTCTAATCTTACTTTTTCGAAACCTACAAATTGCTTTATGCTGTCGATTAGTTCGGGTGTAATGCTTTCTTTTTTAGTAAAACCAAAACCCCATGCATTTACCAAAGGCGCTACGGTTGCGTCGAAAGCTCCATTTGTAAGTGCTGCAATTTCTTGTGATTTTTTAAAAACGTTGTTAAACAGGGTGTCGGGTTTATGTGGCAGGTTTTTATTAATTTTTGAAACCGATGAATTAGGATTATATGTTGAGAATGAATGATCAAGCATATTCAGCAATTCTTTCACCTCGGAATGATAATCTTCTTCTCCTGCACTTTGATAAGTAAGTTGATAATAAGTGCCAAAAATTAATCCGCTGTTTTTAATGTATTTTGGAGATGATTTCTGGCAGGACAGAAAAGTAAGAAATACTGCTGCAATTAAGACGAACTTCTTCATTTTATAATAATTTAAGACAAACTGCTGTAAAAATAGGAAATTTTATGGTTCTGGTTATTTGTTACCCGTATCGAATAAGTATTACCTTTGCGGCCGGGCATTTATGGTTGTCGAAGTATGCTATTTGCTTATTGCAACAGGCATTTCGTATATAAACATCGTGTCGAAAATATTCTTTAACAGAAAGAAATCATGCAAGCATTATTTGGAAAAACACTTGACGAGTTACAATCTTTGGTTGTTGAAATGGGTCTGCCGAAATTCACAGGAAAACAAATTGCCGACTGGCTGTATAAGAAAAAAGTCACATCGGTTGACGAAATGACAAACCTGTCGAAAAAGGCCAGGACACTGCTTTCGGAGAAATACGAAGTGGATACCTTTTCATCGGTAAAAGTGCAGGAAAGTACTGACGGCACAAAAAAATATCTTTTCCCTACTTCGCATGATAAATATATCGAAACGGCCATGATCCCTGATAAATACAGACGTACGGTTTGTGTTTCGTCGCAGGTGGGATGCAAAATGGGCTGTTTGTTTTGCATGACTGGCAAACAAGGTTTTAACGGCCAGCTTACCGCGGGCGAAATTGTGAACCAGGTTCAGATGATTGATGAAACCGACAGTGTTACCAATATTGTTTACATGGGCATGGGCGAACCTTTCGATAATCTCGACGAGGTGCTAAAAAGCATCGACATACTCACCGCTGAATGGGGTTATGCTATGAGCCCTCGACGCATTACAGTATCGTCTATTGGCATAGTGCCTGCGTTAAAGCGATTCCTTAACGAAAGCAAATGTAACGTAGCGATCAGTGTACACACTCCGTTCGACGACGAACGGCAAAAACTTATGCCTGTTCAGCTGGCATATCCTTTAAAATCCATCATTGACGAAATCAGGGCTTTCGATTTCGACAGCCAGCGAAAAGTTTCGATAGAGTACATCGTGTTTGGAGGTCTAAACGATACACCAAACCATGTTAAAGAAATGGCCCGCTTGCTAAACGGCATCCGAAGTCATGTAAACCTGATACGTTTTCATCCTATTCCGGGCACCCCGCTTGAAAAAACCAACGAAACACGCTTGCAAAGGTTTAAAGATGATTTGAATAACAAGGGAATATTAACCACCATTAGAGCATCGCGCGGACAAGACATTTACGCGGCATGTGGTATGTTGAGTACCAAAGGCCTCCAAAAAGATTAGCAACGCTTATACCTAAACAGAAAGTTTTACGTTATGGATTGTAAAATAAGTGCTTTCGGGGTTTCATCGAAATTCTTTACATTTAACCCTTGTTTTTGAATAATTGGAAAATGCAAAATAAAGCTATCAGGTACATCTGTTTTTCATTGTTAATCGTTATACTGTCGGGCTGTTCAGCTTCGCGCTTTGCAAAAAACGGTCGCGAAGCATACAAAATTGGCGAGTATTCTGACGCCATCGATCACTTTATGAAGGCTTATCGCAAAGAAAAAGATCTGGCAAAAAGAACTGAATACGATTATTATATGGCTAATGCCTATTGGTATCTCGACGATTATGGCAGAGCCGGTATGCGCATTCGTAACCTTATCCGACGCGAGTATCCCGATAGCTCGTTAATACTTAAAATGGCGCATGCATTACGTTACGAAGAGAAATTTGATGATGCCATTGAAAATTACGAACAGTTTCTCGAATTATATCCAAACAACCAGGAGGCTTTAAACGGTTTAGAGTCGTGTGAAATGACGCCGGTGTGGCTTGAGAATCCTACACGCCACGAAGTAAACCGCGAGCCGATGCTCAATTCTCGACAGGCCGATTTCTCTCCATGGTTTGTCGGCGGTCTCGACAATAGTGTAGTTCTTACCTCTTCGCGCGATGGTGCGCAAGGACGAAAGAAAAGTGCAATTACCGGCGAAAAAAATACCGATCTGTTCCGTTCTAATTTCGATGTTCAGAAACAACGCTGGGAAAGGCCTAAACTGATTGAGGAAGAAATGTACATTAACACTGGGGCTGAAGAAGGAGCTGCATCGTTTACTTCCGATGGTTCTACCATGTATTTTACCCGCTGCGATTTTGATAAAAGTGGCGAAAAAGGTGCTTCAATATTTATGGCAACACGAAGTAAAGATGCCTGGTCGGATGCCGAAAATATTGGTATTTTACCCGATAGCCTGGTGGCTGCCCATCCATCGGTTTCGCACGATGGATTAACCCTATATTTTGTGTCGGACATGGAAGGCGGTTATGGCGGCAAGGATATCTGGAAAGTAGAAAAAATGTCGGATACATGGAGTGAACCCAAAAACATGGGTCCCCAGGTTAATACTCCGGGTGATGAAATGTTCCCGTTAGCACGCGACAACGGAGAGTTATATTTTTCGTCGGATTACCATGTAGGTATGGGCGGACTCGATATTTTCAAAGCTACTTATAACGAAGAATCGCAAAAATGGGCTGTGGAAAATTTGCAAGCGCCAATTAATTCAACAGGCGACGATTTTAGCATCACTTTTATACCGGGGCGCGACCAGGGTATGTTGGCCAGTAATCGAAAAGGTGCCATTGGCGACGATTTGTTTTCATTTATTTTACCACCCAAAATATTCAGAGCCGAAGGCGAGATAATCAATTCTGAAACCGATATCCGTGTTGAGGATGCATACATGAGACTAATTGGAACCGATGGAACCATGCTGAAAGTAAGATCGCAGGATGGTAAATTTCAGTATCGCTTAAATCCCGAAACAGAATATATACTGGCCGCCTTCAAAGAAGGGTTTCTGAATGCCAAGCAGATTGTTAATACAGAAAGTCTGCCTGATAGCAAAACTTTTGATATCAAATTGCAACTTACACCAACTGATGTTCCGGTTAGGGTTGATAACATTAATTACGAATTTGGTAAGGCTGAATTGCTACCCGAAGCTAAAAATGCACTTGATAGCCTGGTGAATTTGCTGAGCATAAACCCTACAATTGTTATTGAAATTATGTCGCACACCGATTACGTGGGGTCTGTTATGTTTAACTCCGAATTGTCGCAAAGAAGGGCACAGGGTGTTGTAAACTACCTTATACAGCGCGGTGTAAATCCCAAACGATTGGTAGCTAAGGGTTATGGCGAAACCTGGGCAAAAATGGTAACACGAAAAATTGCACGACAATACGATTTTCTTAATCAAGGAGATGAGCTTACCGAAGATTTTATTTTGAAACTTGAAACCGAAGAGCAACAGGAAATAGCCAAAGCCATTAATAGACGAACCGAGTTTAGAGTGCTGAGCAACGATTTTAGAGAAAACTATGGCCAATAAAACGGTTGCCGGTATTCGACGTGATAAAGATGAATCGTTTACATTTTTGTGTTTTTATTCTCTAAATTGTTCAGGAATCTCTTTGGTGGTTGAAGCTCCCAGTTCTCGAAGTTTTTCAACACGTCGAACAAGATTGCCTGTTCCCGTGTAAAGTTTTTTACTGGCTTCGTCGTAATTCTTCTGCAGGTTGTCGATGTTTTTCCCCAGTTTTTCGATATCTGTTATAAAACCAACAAACTTGTCGTACATAGCTCCGCTCTGGCGGGCAATTTCAATGGCATTTCGGGTTTGATTTTCCTGTTGCCATATTGAAGCAATGGTGCGTAGGGTAGCCAACAATGTTGATGGACTTACGATGACCACCTTATTGTCCCAGGCATAACCAAATAATTGTTGGTCTTCCTGCACCGCAATACTGAACGATGATTCGACCGGAACAAAAAGCAAAACAAAATCGGGTGAATTAAACTGTGGCGAACTGCTGTAGTGCTTGTTGTTGAGCTCTTTAATGTGTGAGCGCAGCGACATTAAATGCTCCTTTATAAAATTATCTTTTTCCTTTAGATCCTCGGCGTTCACATAGCGTTCATAAGCCAGTAACGAAACTTTCGAATCGATAATGATGTGCTTCTTATCGGGCAGGTTTACAATAACATCGGGGCGTATTGTTTTGCCATCGGCATTTTGCGTTACTTTTTCTCTATCAAATTCATTCCCTTCGGTTAGACCCGAACGTTCAAGAATGCGTTCAAGAACAATTTCGCCCCAATTACCTTGTTTTTTTACATCGCCTTTGAGTGCGCGGGTAAGATTATTCGCTTCGGTGCTGACTTTGTAATTTAGTTCGTATAATTTTTTTAGTTCGGCTCTCAGGTCCGTCTGATCTTTAAGTCCTTTTTCGTAGGTTTCTTCAACCTTTTTTTCAAAAGTTTGAATTTTTTCTTTTAAAGGTAGAATTAGGTCGTGAATTTTTTGCCGGTTTACCTCCGAAAAATCTTCGGTGTTTTTCTTCAGAATTTTATTGGCCAGGTTTTCAAATTCAGCAGCTGCCTGTTGTTGTAGTTTCAGAAAATCGGTAGTCTGAGTTTCTATCTTTTCTTTTAAATATTTGTTTTCTGTTTCAAATTGCACTTTAACATGCATCATTTCTTCACTTTTTTTGCGTATTTCTTTTAATTCATCAAGTGCTTTTACATATTCCATTTTCAAATAATTTATACGCTCACTTTGTGCTACTTCATCTTTTTCAAACATGCTTAGCCTCTCGTTGTAACTTTTTGCAAGCGAATCAAATCTGCGTTTTTTTATTATCGAGGCTATGTAATAGCCGATTACTCCGGCAAGTGTAGCGCTAATAACAGGAATAATTATTTGTATATAAAAGTTCATAGTTGCATATAATGTTTTTAGATTATCAAACAGTAAAAGGTTCTGCTTACTTTATGTCAAAGTAGAGCAATGGATATATTTTATTTTCGTACTTGCAAATTTAAGGTATAATCGACCCATTTTAAAATTATTGATGTAAACACTTTAAAATGGCTGTTAGTCAAAGCTTTTTTTACATTCATCAAATTAAATCGACACAAGGGGCTTTTGTTCTAAAGTTTTTATTTATTTTGAAAAATATTTAAAAATTCTACAGCAAATGTTTTTTAAATTATTGGGATTGAGAAATACTAACTTAGGGGAGCCGTTGGTAGAGTTAATTCGCATGTGTAATATTTCATCTGAAAATATGTTCCATATTAGCAAACTAAACAACGAAGTTGTAATGAGCTTATGGTTGTTTATTGGGATTATTATATCAATCCTTGTATTGTTTGTTATAGCTACTTTCTTTTTTAGAGGGAAAAGACAGCGACACATATTACAGGAGCGAAATATGATGTCGTCGTTAATAGATAACATACCCGACACAATTTACTTCAAAGATCTTGAGAGCCGTTTTATACGGGTTAATAAAGCCCAGGCAAGGCTTTTGGGGATCGACAAACCAGAAGATGTTGTCGGGAAAACAGATTTCGATTTTTTTGAACATGCCAGAGATGCTTATGAAGTAGAACAGGAAATTATAAGAACTGGCAAGCCGGTTATAAATCAGGTACATAAACACATAGTAAACGGCGAAGTACGATACATGACAGATACCAAAATTCCCCTTAAAGGAACTAATGGTAAATGCATGGGTACAGTTGGAGTTACACGCGACATTACCGACCTTAAAATGACTGAAGTTACAATGCTCGAACATCAGTCAAAATTTAAGGCTCTATTCGAAAATGCTCCACTTGCAATTTTCAGGCTCGATAAAGAAATGAGAGTGGTTGAATGCAACTATCGTTTCAGAAAAATGTTTGGATATGCCGAAGATGATGATCTGAGCAATACCACCAAATACGACTTATTGCATGACCCTGAAATTGGTGGTTTGATAATTGACACCGTACTCGAAACCAAAGAGGTAAACACTGAGATAATGCTTCGCCGTAAAAACGGGGATAAATTTATTGCCAACTTAACGCTTGCTCTTCTCGAAGAAGGATTTGAAGACATTTCAATTGAAGGTATCGTTGAGGATATTACGCAGGTAGCTAAAACCCGCGATGAGATTATAAAAGCGAAGGATAAAGCCGTTGAAGCCGATAACCTCAAATCGTTGTTTCTGGCAAATATGAGTCACGAAATTCGTACTCCAATGAATGCTATTATCGGCTTTACAAATATGTTACGCGAAGAGGGATTAACAGAGGATGATCGAACCTCTTTTATCGATGTTATTCAAAGTAACGGAAACTCATTGATGACTTTAATTGATTCGATTGTCGATTTTTCGAAACTCGAAACTGATCAGATGTCGGTTAGCTTGAGCGAATTCAATTTTGAACAACTGTTTAATTCAGTTTTTGAACATTCCGAAAAATTATTGAGAACAGAGGAGAAGCATGAAATGATTAAACTTACCCGTCAAATACCTGATAATCCGCAAATACGGATAAAATCTGACAGGCACAGACTGGGGCAGGTTATGAACCATTTAATATCAAATGCAATTAAGTTTACCGATCAGGGAGAAATATGCATTGGTTACAATGTTAGTAATGAAAAGATTAATATATTTGTAAAAGATACGGGCGTAGGAATACCTAAAAATAAGCAGAAAGTAATTTTCGAACGTTTTGCAAAGGTAAACAACGATAAAAACCGATTATACGGAGGTACAGGAATTGGCCTTACTATATCTAAAGGTTTGATTAAGTTAATGAAAGGAAAAATATTGGTTGATTCGGAATCCGGGAAGGGTTCAACTTTTTCAATAGAGCTTTAACTAAAGTAGAAATACTATTTTTTTGTACCATACTGACTAAAATTTAATGATATGAGCGACAATAACAAACCATTAATTTTAATAGTGGAAGACGTTGAATCAAACTATTTGTATCTCAACGCTGTACTAACCAAAATCAATGCTCAGGTTGAATGGGTTAAAAACGGGGTTGAAGCGGTTAATTTTGCGAAAGAACATCCCGAAACTAATCTTATACTGATGGACTTGCAAATGCCTGAAATGAATGGCTATGATGCAACCCGAGAAATAAAAAATATATATCCCGAAATGCCGGTCATTGCGCAAACTGCATTTGCCATGTCCGACGATCGCACAAAGGCCATTGAAGCAGGATGTGACGATTATCTGGCTAAACCCATTCGATCGAAGGATCTGCTTGATGCGGTAAACAAATTTTTATAAAAACCAATTGGTTTAAACTATATCAAAAAGTCCGGTAATTAAAAAAACCGGACTTTTTTTTAGCTTTGTGTTTTGCATGCCATTTGGGTATCCTCATGTTAATCTAATGGGTTAAAATTAAACTTATATAGCACAATGAATAATAAAATTAGAATATTATATCCAACTATATTGGCAATTGCTATTGCCGGAGGCATTTGGATCGGGTTAAATCTGAACTCCAAAAATGCTCAATCACCAAGGATGCCTTCAGGGCTTTTTCAACCTGACAAACTGTCGTTAATGCTCAGGTTAATTGAACGCGATTATGTCGATAGCATTAATAAAGGCCACATAATTGAGGAGGTTATTCCCGAAATGCTCGAATCGCTCGACCCGCATTCTACATATATCAGTGCAAGTGATATGCAGGCTGTTAGTGAAGAAATGCGCGGCAACTTCTCCGGTATAGGGGTGCAATTTGTAATGGAGGCTGATACTGTTATGATTGTTGATGTCGTTTCAGGCGGTCCCTCGCAAAAACTTGGCATTCTATCGGGCGATCGTATTGTTAAAGTTGAAGGCCGTGATATTGCCGGGCAAGGAATAAAAAGCGACAGCATTGTTTCGATGTTGCGTGGAAAAAAGGGCACGATTGTAAATATTTCGGTTTACCGCCCAGGCTACAAAAACTTGTTGGAATTTGAAATTGAACGTGGTGAGATACCTCTTTACAGTATCGACGCAACGTTCATGATTACCGATAATATTGGAATGATAAAGGTGAACCGCTTTGCCGAAAGCACTTATGCCGAATTCATGGAAGCCCTTGCTAGTCTGGCTCAACAAGGAGCTGGAAAATTGATAATTGACCTTAGGGGAAATGCTGGTGGCTCGTTGCAAACCGTTATTCAAATGGTTGATGAGTTTCTGCCCGAAAACCGCTTGATTGTTTACACCGAAGGAAAATCGAGGTCACGAAATAACTTTTACTCAACAGCAAGAGGTGTCTGGACAGATAAGGATGTTGCTGTGTTGATTGATGAATTTTCAGCATCGGCTAGTGAAATATTTGCTGGTGCCATTCAGGATAACGATCGTGGAATAGTTGTAGGACGTCGTTCATTTGGTAAAGGTCTGGTGCAGGAACAAATTCCCTTTTTCGACGGAAGTGCATTAAGACTTACAGTGGCTCGTTTTTACACACCTAGCGGGCGTAGTATTCAAAAACCATACGATAATGGGAAAGACGATTATTATAAAGATTTTCAGCGAAGAGTTGAGCATGATGAGCTGAGTGTGGTCGATAGCATCCAGTTTAACGATTCGCTTAGATATAAAACGGTAGGTGGACGAATTGTATTTGGTGGAGGGGGAATTATGCCCGATTTCTTTGTACCTGTTGATACTACAGGCATAAATAATTTCTTTTCGGCTGTGGCTTCAAAAAATTTAGTTTATCGCTTTGCTTTTGATTATTCAGACAAAAACAGGAGCAAGTTAAATAAATTCGATAATTCTAAGCAGCTGGTGCAATATCTTGAGTCGGAAAACGTATTTGGTGAGTTCTTATCGCATATAAAAGAGAAAAATATCAGTTATACAAGAAAGGAACTCAACGAGGCGCGGGAACTTCTGAAAACGCAGCTTTTTGCTTACATCGGACGAAACATTTTTGGCGATAGCGGGTTTTATCAGATCTACTTCGAAATTGATAAAACGGTTGAGAAAACTATTAAACTTTTGCAACAAGACTGGCAACCTGAAAAAGTTGCAGCCCTAACAAAAGTGGACACAAAAATACTGAATTGAGTAAAGGTCAATACAAACACTATAATGAGACAATGGATTAAAAATTTCTTTAAAGACAAATTTCTTATAACAAAAGTAAGAAATCGGTTTTCGCCATCGGTTCAGATTGGACAACGTCAGTTGTTTAATTATTATCGCGAACAGCTCAGAAAAAATCAACTTCCATCAGTTACAGAAACAGGCTTTCGAGTGTTTTCACAGTTTGAAGAAGATGGTAAATTACTTTTTATTTTTTCGGTTTTGGGAATGAATAACAAAGTTTTTGTGGAAATAGGATCTGACGATGGAGTAAACAGCAACAGTGCTAATTTGTATTTCAATTTCGGATGGAGGGGGTTGTTTGTAGATGGTAATACTGCCAGTATTAAAAGAGGAATGCGCTTTTTTAATAAATACCCACATTCCTGGTATTATAAACCGAAATTTGTTTGCGAAAAAGTAACTTGCGAAAATATTAATCAAATTCTTGAAGAAAATCATTTTACTGGTGAGGTGGGTTTGTTATCGATTGATATTGATGGTAACGATTATTGGGTATGGGATGCCATAACGAAAATTGAACCACAAGTAGTTATTATTGAAACGCATAATGAGTTTGGATTGGAAAACATTGTGGTTCCTTATGATGCAAATTATTCTTTCCCGGGGAAACATCCTGTGTATCACGGAGCTTCGCCTGTTGCTATGAATAAGCTGGCAAATAAAAAGGGTTATCGTCTGGTAGGTGCAAATGAACTTGGATTCAATTTTATTTTTGTGAAAAATGGTTTGGCTGAAAATGAAATACCAGAAGTGTCGGTAGAATCAGTACTAAAACACCCAAGTGTTGCTGAAGGGTACAAGCAATTTGAACCCATTAGAGACTGGAATTATCTCGAAGGATGATTCACAAAAACGAAATAAAGTGAATGCAAAATCAATTCTAAAACGCCGAACAAAAGGCGACGAAATATTTAACAGCATTACCCATGGCGTAGGAATTGGTTTAGCTATAGCTGCAACGGTTTTGCTAATAGTTAGGGCAGTTCTTAATGGTACAGCATGGCATGTTGTATCGTATGCCATATTCGGAGTTGGAATGATACTGCTTTACACTTCATCAACATTATTTCATGGTGCCTACAATCCGCGATTAAAATACAAGCTCAATAAAATCGATCACTCGGCCATTTATATCTTGATAGCAGCAACTTATACGCCTTTAACATTCACCACTTTACGAGGAGTATGGGGCTGGACTATTTTCGGTATTATTTGGGCAATGGCTATCGCCGGTGTTGTTTTTAAGGTGTGGTTTTACAGCTCGAAACACCGTCTGTTGTCAACCATTTTGTACATGGCTATGGGCTGGACAATAATAGTTGCAATTGTACCTATTATCCGAAATACGCCTGAAGTAACCTTGTGGTTTTTACTTGCCGGTTGCATAAGCTATACCCTTGCACCATTTTTTTATATGTGGCGTTCGAAACCTTATATGCACGGCGTTTTTCACTTGTTTATTCTGGGTGGTACTTTTTGTCACGCTTTCGGTTTCTGGTTTATGATATAAAATTGTCGCAGAAAACTAAAAGGGCAACCAATTGGCTGCCCTTAAAGATGTTATCATATAAATGGTCTTAAAATACGGCCTCCATTATTTCTTTGACGTTGTCGGTTAACCCATAAGTGTAAACATGTAAACTGGGTGCTCCGTTTTTTACCAAATCTTTGGCCTGGTAAATGGCCCACTCTGTTCCAACCTTTTTGGCTTCGTCGTTATTCTTACATTTTGCCAAAGCTTTTGCCAGCTCATCGGGTAAATCGATGCTGAAAATTTTAGGCAGAACGGTTAGCTGATTTTTAACAGCAATGGGTTTTATTCCGGGAATAATTGGGACGTTAATTCCGGCATTGCGGCATTTTTCAACAAACTGATAATATTTTTGGTTGTCGAAAAGCATTTGCGTGACAATGTAATCGGCTCCGGCATCTACTTTCATTTTTAAATATTCGAGGTCGGTTTCGAGGTTTGGCGCTTCAAAATGTTTTTCGGGATAACCGGCCACCCCGATACAGAAATCGAGTGGGGCTTTATTTTTCAAATCTGAGTCGAGATACTTGCCGTTGCGTAGTCCTATAATTTGTTCCACCAGCTCTGATGCATGTGTATTTCCATCAGCTTCGGGCTTAAAAGTGGGTTCGCTTTTTAGTCCGTCGCCACGAAGAGCCAGCACATTTTCAATGCCCAGAAAGTGTAAGTCGATAAGTACATGCTCTGTTTCGCTGCGTGTGAAACCACCACAGAGGATATGCGGCACAACCGGAATTCCGTATTTGTGCTGTATCGAAGCGGCAATGGCCACTGTTCCAGGGCGTTTACGTACAACTTTCTTTTCGAGAAGCCCGTCGGGGCGTTGCCTGAATTCGTACTCATCGCGATGAGTGGTTAAGTTGATGTACTTTGGGTCGAATTCGAGCAATTGCTCAATGGTGTTGTACAATTTTGAACCATCGCTTCCTTTTAACGGCGGTAAAAGTTCAAACGAAAAAAGTGTTTTATCAGAATTGTTTATGATATCGCTTATCTTCATCTTGTTTAATCAAATAGTTTTTTTACGTTGTCTCCGGCCTTGTCGATTTCCTTTTTAGCCTTTTTTTCAATTTTACGGGCTTCTTTTTCAAAATCCGATTTGTTGTAATAATTGTGGTAGTAGTAAACGCCACCCGCACCAATTATGAGACCCAGTATAAGCCCCCACCAAAAGGCAGAGCTCTTCTTTTTTGTTGCCATATTCTCTGTTTTAGTTAAGATTTGACACTGCGAAAATACGAATTATTCTTTTTTGAAAAAGGGAACGTGCAAAAAGAAGTGCGGAATAGAAAAAACGGCTACAATAATAATCATTGCAGCCGTTATATAATTTTGCAGCGTTAGCTTATTTCTGTTTCTTATCCAATATCTTTTCAATTTCGTCCATTACCTTGTTCATCGACTCAATGGCTTTATCGAACGGTGCGGAAGTGGTCATATCAACGCCGGCTTTTTTCAGCAGCTCGATTGGGTAGTCTGAGCCCCCCGACGAGAGAAAAGCCAAATAGCTTTCCAGCGCTTCTTTATCGCCTTCCATCACTTTTTCGGCCAGCGAAATAGAGGCTGTAAACGATGTGCTGTATTGATAAACATAGAAGTTGTAGTAAAAATGTGGTATAAAAGCCCATTCCATGCTAATGTAGTCATCTACTTTGCACACGCCTTTGTCGTGGCCATAGTAACGATTAACAATATCGGTGTATATGGCTGAAAATTCGTCGCCGGTAAGTGGCTTTCCTTTTTCAACTTCTTCGTGTATTTTCAGTTCGTATTCGGCAAATTGTGTCTGGCGGAACAAAGTGCCCTTAAAACTGTCGAGCCAGTTCATGAGTAACACCAGGCGTACATCGTCGTCCTCAACTTTTTCGAGCATGTAGTTAAACAACAGCACCTCGTTGAGCGTTGAGGCTACCTCGGCTACAAAAATCTGGTAGTCGGAAAGTGGATAAGGCTGATTTTTGTTCGACAGGTAGCTGTGCATGGTGTGCCCCAACTCGTGCACCAGTGTACTTACGTCGTTGTATAGTTCGGTGTAGTTGAGCAAAATGAAGGGATGGCCGTCGTAAAATGCACCGTTGGAATAAGCGCCCGAGCGTTTTCCGGGTGTTGGGTAAACGTCGATCCAGCGTTCTTCGGTAGCTTTTTTTACCACGCTCATATAATCATCGCCCAGGGGCTTGAGTGCATCAAGCGTAATTTTAACGGCTTCGTCGTAAGTGTATTTCAGGTCTAAATCTTCAACAACCGGCGCGTACAGGTCGAGATATTTCAGTGTATCAACACCCAGCATGCGCTTTTTGATATCGAGGTAGCGATGAAATGCCGGCAGGTTCTTGTTCACATTGTCAACCAACGAATGGTAAACCTCAACCGGGATATTGTTTGGATAAAGAGCCGATTCCAGAGCTGATTCGTAATGGCGTGCCCGGGCATAAAACACGTCCTTTTTTACGTTTCCGTACAACATTTCGCCGTATGTGCCCTTAAATTTTGCAAAGTTATCCCAGTAGTTTTCGAAAACAATTTCGCGGTCGGCACGGTTGCCCGATGCTCTGTATTTACTGTAAGTGGCGCTATTCAATTTTACTTTTTCGCCATCCGAAAGGGTAACTTCCGGCTCAGGCATTTCGGCATTCGAGAAAGTGCCAAATACCGATTGTGGTACGCCCGAAACCATTCCCGAGAGTGCCATAATCCGCTCTTCGGCTTCGCTCAATGTGTGCTTTTTGGTGCGGAACATGTTTTCGAGCCCCATGCGGTAAACTTCAAGTTTGGGTTCTTCTTTAATAAACTTTTCGATGGTTTCCCATTCGGCTGTAAGAATCTCGGGTTCAATAAACGCTGCCTTAGCTCCAAAATCTGAAAACATTTGCTGTAACTCCTGCTGCATACCGTTGAATTTCATCACCCGCGTATCGAGGTCGGAGTGCATGCTGGCATAAATGTATAGTTTAGTGGCTTCTTTCGATAAGTTGCTGTTGAATTCGAGACATTTAAGTAGGCTTTGAGCGCTTTGGGTAAGTGTTCCCTTAAAGCGGGTTATTTCCTGCATTTGTTCAGCAATGCGTGTTTTGTCAACCTTCCATGCATCTTCTGTTTTGTAAATGTTGGTCAGGTTCCATTTGTATTTGTCGGCAATTGTTGCCCGTTCTTTCTGGCTATATGTATTCATAGCCGCAAACATAACAAAAACGGTTAAAACAACCATTTTTGTCTTCATTGTAAAATTCATCTTCTTGTCGTGTAATTGGTTTAAAACAAGTAATTGGTATTGAAAAGACCTACAAAGTTACAGGACAAATGAGAATATATGCGGCTTTTGACTGTTTTTCATTATTAAAGTTTATATCGTAAGCCTATGCGAAATCCGGTTATGATGTTGTTGTCGTTTTTAGTGGTAGTGTTCGAAAAAGAGAAAAAAGGCTCGTTAAACGGTTTTTTATTGGTTCCATATTGAAGTACAACTGATGGTCCGACCAAAAGCGACAAGTGTGTATTGAATTTATATCCAAACATAACGGAAAAGCTCGATAATTGCTGATAATTATTCGCAAAGAGTGTTTGTGACACAAATTCGGGATTAACGATTACTTTATTGCCAACCGGTATAATTGAGCCAAGTCCGGCACCCAGTGCAATGTTCGTCACATTCGACGGATTATACGAAATGTTGAATGTGGTGTATAACTGGCTAACACCAATTTTGTATGCAAGGTTTAGAGGATACATCTCCGAAACTGATACTTCAAGAGCATGATATCCTCCTTTTCGTACAATGGAAAGAAAGCCGAGCGGCACACCACTTTCGATGGAATCGGCCAGGTTTACAAAGCCTATTTGTGTGCCCTTGAGGGTTTTCGCCGTATTTATATAACCTATTTGGGCTGCACTGGTTTTCTTTATTGATGTGTTGATAAAGCCTACTTGCGCTCCTTTTAGCGAGTCGGTACAAGTATTAATGAACCCTATCTGTATGTTCGACGATTTTTTTAATGATGTATTTATAAACCCCATTTGAATACCCGAATATTTGGCTAAACCTGTATTTATAAACCCCACTTGAATGCCTTTGGCGTTTTTAACTGTTGTGTTTATAAATCCAATTTGTGCACCGGCAAGATTTCCGCGTACAGAGTTTATAAAACCTGTTTGCACGCCGGCCTGGTCTTTACGGGTGAAATTTGCGAAACCCATGTCGATGCTATTATGAGTACCCGTTGCAATATTCAGAAAACCCAGCATGGGAATGTTTGAACCATCGGGAACCCGGTTTACAATGAACGAATAGATGGTTATTTCTTTTTTGCTTTTTGCGGTTGTTTCGTCTTGTGCATACGAAAAAGTAGCCAATAGAATTGCAAAGAGTAAGGTTAAAATCGATGTCTTCATTTTTTTTGATTTTAATGTTGTTGTTTTTCTGATTCTATAACAACAAGGTTTTGGACAACCCCTAGTTCTATTTTTTAAAAATGTATACGGTACATCACGTTGGGCATTAAAGCTAATTGTTTTGTGGTTTCAACCGATTCGGTATAAGCATTGTAAAACTCCGAAACACGGCTCTGATTGTTCAACAGATTGTAAAAGTCGAGCAGTATTTCGTGGGTTACGTGCTTGCGGTTTAGCTTAAGGCTGGCCGTAAAGTTTATCTGGAAAATATTGTCGAGCCTGTTGGTATAAGGGTCAGAATAATCGTACACTACATTACCTAAATTGCGGCTGGCTTCTAAATCGACAGGCAGGTACTTGCAGTTACCGTTAAACAAAACTTTTGAATTGAGGTTTAGGGTGTTTCCCCGCTCGGGGCGCCCAAGGGTGAATTCTTTCCCGATTAAGAAATTGAAAGCGTAATTGCCGTCGAATATGGTGTTGTACCATTCGTTGGTAAGGGTCATGTATTCCGATTTGTACAGCGAACCGGTAAAAAGGTAGTAATAGCTGTTGTTGAAATAACGCTCAAGGGTAAATTCCATTCCATAGTTACGGCCTTTGCCCTCGTTAACCAAGGCAACAAAAGTTTGTCCGCCGGCATCGTTGAGCACCGAAAAGCTGCTGGTTTCGAGGTTCTCGACCGGTACATCGTACAGGCTTTGGTAGTACAGCTCGAGTTTTGCATTGATGTTTTTCAGTATGCGCTGCTCGTAACCTGCTATAAAGTGGTTAGCGTTGGTTAGGCCGAGGTTTTTGTTGGGCATTGTAGCATTCATGTTTTGGTCGTACACCTGCATAAAGTAAGTAACAATATTTTCGGGCATGCTGTGTTTGCCGTAACCAATATTTAAGCTGCTGCGCGAGCTTGTGTTCCATTTTAATGCCAGTCGCGGCTCAATAGCTTGCGAGTTGTTGAGCAAAAAATTGGTATAGTGCAGGCCACCCACCATATTGAGGTTGCGGGCAATACGGTATTTAATGCTGGCAAACGATTCAAACTGCCCGGTATTTTCTTTCATGTCGATGTTGGTGCGCCAGGTTGTATTGTTTTGATAGCGCAACTGGTCGTTCATATCGAAAAACATGTGTTTGTACTCGGCGCCAAGCACCAGCCTCAGGTTGTTGTTGATGCTATTGCTGTATCGGGTCGAAAACTTCAGGGCATTTTTGTCCCAGTCGCGTTTCATCGATTCGTAAAACTGGTTGTCGGAGAACCGCGATTCGGCTTCGAACCACGAGCCATTGTTTGAGGCAGAAACCGATGTTTTCAAAAACGATTTTTGATTAATAAGTAGCAAGTGATTTAATCCTACTACACCAAATTTTGAAATTTGAGTTCCCTGGAAAACTGTTTCTTCGTTTTTGTCGTGTTGACTAACGTCAATTTCGCTGTAGCCTCCAAGTCCAAAGAGCGAGAAAGTGCCTGCTTTTTTAGTAATAAAATTGGTTTTGAACGAGAGATCCTGATAGCGAGGCACGCCGCCATAATCCATCAAGCCCAGCTGGTCGATAAGCGATAGGGTTGAATACCGGTAGTTGATGTTGTATGAGCTACGGTTTCCTTTTTTAAACGGACCTTCGGCAGCCACATCGATGCCCAATGCCCCTACGCCTAAGGTGAATTCGTGCTTTTCGTTGTTGCCGGTACGCATTTTCATGTCGAAAATACCACTGAGCACGTTACCGTACTCGGGTGCGAATGCACCGGTATAAAAATCGGAAGTTCCAAGCATGTTGCTGCTTAGCGCGTTTATAGGACCTCCGGTATTCCCCTGGTGCGAAAAGTGGTTGGGGTTTGGAATTTCAACCCCTTCGAGGCGCCATTGCACACCTTTTGGACTGTTTCCGCGCACAATAATTTCGTTAAGGCCCGAGGCATTGCTGGTTACGCCGGCAAAAGCCGATACCATGCGCGATGGGTCGTCGAGCGAACCGGCATAGCGCTTGGTCTCGTCAACCGTAAAGGCACGGGCGCTAATGATGGCCATTTCGTTGAGCACTTCGTTCCCCTTGCTGTTGCCGTTTTTTACGGTAACTTCTTTTAGAACTTCGAACGACTGGGCCATTTCAAGTTCAAGAAAACTTTCTTTACCGCTAATAACCTCCAGGTTTGGGACAGTAAGTTTTTCATAGCCCATGCAGGTAACATACAATGTAATACGCCCGGGGTTGATGTTTTCGAGCCTGAAAATACCATCGATGTCGGAAACAGTGCCAACAAAGGGATCACTTTTGGCTATAACAATATTGGCTCCCGGTATGGACGCTTTGGTATCGGCATCAATTACTGTACCGCGTACTACCTGGGTAAATGTTTGTGCATTAAGTTGGTTGATAGATAATAATACTAAGGCTATAAAAATTAGATTTTTAAAAAATTGTGTTTTCATGGCTATATTATTCATTTACAAAAAAATAAAAATTACCCTTGAATTTGTTTTTAGGCTTTTAACACAGCTATGACAACAAGATTTTGGACACCCCCTAGTTGAGTTGGAAAATATTTTTTTAGACAGAATCACTGTTGCCAGGTAAAAACTTAGAGATTGACAGGAAAGAAAATCGCTAAATGCGTTATTTTTACCAACTACCAATTCAAATCAACACGCTGTCAATCGGTATGAATATTTCAAACTTAAAAAAATCAGCTTTGTATCAGTTTAATTTAAAAACAAATACAATGAAACGATTTTATCTGTTCTTCCTACTCATTATTGGTACATGGACAATTGTTAATGCAAATCAGCAAACACAGTCTCATTTAAAAGTTGGCGATTGGTTTGAATGCGAAATGGAGTTTATCGACAACGTACCTGTTTTTCGAAACCATTGGGCAAACAACGATTCGATTTCTACTTCTCAATGTTATATAGTTACCCGCTTTAGCCTAAAGGAGCGCCCAAACGATAGCACTGAAATATGGAGTTATAAAATAATTCGACACCGTAGTTTAAGTCGAGGTTTTTCGCCAAAGCATGAAAATGACAAAACAAAATTATATTGCTTCGACACCTGGTATCCCGACTATTTATCAGAGAAGATCGACAGCATTCGACAAAATCTAACGGGTGAAATCAGATTAATCAATGGTGAGCTTGATAATCACAAATACAACTATGGGGAATGTTCGTTTGGCTTAACCACCCTTTTTACAGAAAACGAACAGGGTTCATTCTATTCAAGTACACTTTCGGGATTGGATATTTCTATTCACCTACAGGTTGAAAATATCGTTTCTCTTATATTCTCAGCCAAAAACTTAAATAAAGAAACAGGAAAATTGGGAAACAGGTATTCTGTTGATAATCTGAATTTCATACCTGCTAATTCTACTTCGTTTATTATTAAACCGCGCAATTCACAATCAACCCCAAACACCTATACAGCCTACTTTGAACCCCATGGTTTGGCATACGCTTTTACTGATAAATACCAACAAAAAGTATTGGCAATAACACAAGCCAGCTTCGACATTCCCAATAAAGCGGTAATAACATTGGTTGATGTACGGAAGAAACCAGAAAAGATTAATAAGAATTTGTATTTAGTCGGTTTATGGCCTCAAAACCAGTCGCATATTATATCCAAAATAGAAAATGAGGTAAACGGAAACACACAATATACTTATAAGCTAAAATGTGGTGTTGGTTTTATTGTAAATAGTGGAACTGTATCAACTTTTCCGATGGATTTATTTGTAAGTCCGGGAGATTCCATTCAAATCATTATTAAGGATCGTAATGTTTTATATCAAGGTAAGACTTACACCATTGATACCATGTTGTTTGCGGGGACAAACAATTATAAATACCCACATGCAAAACCGGTATTAACCAATGAAACAATTCAAAATTCTGATTTTTCGAATGAATACAAAGCCTACCTACTGCTTGAGAAAAGAATAGAAGATGAATATCGAAATATTAACAATAAAACACATAATATATTTCAATACAAAGTTGCATATGCCGATTTCACTTATTTAAAGTCATATCACTATAACGATTTATTTGATCTCAGGAGTGAAGGTACATTTATAAGTTATGGAAACAGGGTGCGTGAAATCAAAATGTATGAATCGGGTTCTCCATTGGTTAATAAGTTCGAATATGAATATTATCGCTCCCTTTCATTATTTAATCATTTCTCACAGTTTGACCAGTTATACCGAACCTTAAATGATCCAATCAATTTAGACCGACAAGAATATTACGACGAGTATTTAAAAATTTGTGGGGACACAATGATTACGAATGCATTAAACCAGCATATTGAAGGAGTAAAATCGTTGTCAGTTGGTAAACAGTTGCCGTTTAAAACTTTAATTACCGGGCAAGGTGAAGAAGTTGAAATTCTTCCTGCCAGAGGAAAATATGCAATGCTTTACATCGATTTATGGGAAGAAACGCCAATACAATTTATTAAACAGATTGGTAATTTTAACAAGGAGCAAATACAATATATCACCTACAGTATTTCAGGGAAGAATACAGACTCCTCTCACCAATCAGTACCAACAACATTAGCTGAAGTCGATTCACTTAATTTATATGGAAACTACGTGATGTTTCCTTCAATAACAAACTTTCTGAAGACTTCGTTTGGTAATGTAATTCTGTTGTACGACGATAAAGGGCAGATACTGTATAGTTCAACATTTAATAAGTTTGGGAAATTAAATGGAAAAACCTATGCTGAAATATTCAATGAGGTAATTGCAAATTCAAAAGCAGAAAAACGTAATGAGCTTAAAGATTTCATTGTACCGAAGCTTCCGGCTATTCTTATTTCCATATTTCTCACCTTTCTATTTTATCAGTTGCGCATTCTTCAGCTTAAAAAAAGGAATAATCGAAAAAAGTTGATTCAGGAACTAAAACTTAAGTCGGTGCAATCGCAGCTAAATCCTCACTTTTTATTTAATGCCTTAAATTCAATCCAGGTGTTGGTAAAATCGAACGATACAAAACAAGCCAACAAATACCTGGTTGGCTTTTCGGGTTTACTGCGCAATGTGCTGCAAAATGCCGATAAGCAACTTGTTCCGCTTACCGATGAGCTTGAAATGGTGAAGCGATATTGTGAACTGGAGAAATTGAGAATAAACTTTGATTGTAAGGTTGATGTAAATACCACTATGCCTATTGATTTGATCGAGGTGCCATATATGCTTTTTCAGCCTCTTATCGAAAACGCTATTAAACACGGAATTGCAAAATCAGCAGTCAAAGGCATGCTTCAAATTCAAATTAAGGAAGCCGATTCTGAACTTAGGATTTATATTACCGATAACGGCCCGGGAATTAACAGCACATCGTTAGAAAACCTTAGCATTAAAGGAAAAGGCTTAAAACTTTGCGCCGAAAAACTGGAAAGTATTTACGGTAACGAAGCAGAGTTTGTAATTTTGGATGCAAACCCGGGAACCAAGGTTTCCATCAAATTAAACATTGGTTAGTATGATTAGTTGCCTCATTATTGATGACGAAGAAAATGGCCGGAGAAACATTGAAGGCCTGATAAGCGAAAATTGCCGTGAGTTGCAAATTGTAGGACAGGCATCGGGTGTAAACGAAGCTGTTTCGTTGATTAACACACATCAGCCTCAACTTTTATTTCTCGATATAGAAATGACAGATGGAATCGGTTTCGATATTCTTGAGAAATTCCCAAAAGCAACATTCGAAGTAGTATTTGTTACCGCTTACAATCAATATGGCTTGAATGCCATAAAATTCAGCGCCATCGATTATCTGCTTAAACCAATCGATACCAACCAGTTTCTGATGGCAGTACAAAAGGCAATTAAAGCCATCGAAATGAAGGCCGAAAATATCCGATTGAAAAACCTGCTTTTCAATGCAAACCAAACGAACAACAAAAAACGAATAGCGCTTCCGTTTGTCGATTCGATTGAATTTGTCGAGGTTGGTAATATTGTTCGGCTGGAAGCCGATGGAAGTTACACCCGGTTCTACTTATCAAACAATGAAGAACTAATTGTTTCGGGAAGCCTGAAAGATTTTGTTGAATTATTAACGCCTTATGGTTTTATCCGTACACACCAGGCTCATTTGGTAAACCCTGAATACATCAAACGTATGGTTAAATCTGATGGTGGGTATTTAATATTACATCATGGTTCAAACGTTCCAATATCAAGGCTCAGAAAGAATGATGTAATCAATCGTCTGCGAAGGTTATAAGTATATAGCGAATGTTCTCAAAAATTACTCAGTACATTGAGTAAAATAATTCAGTGTGTTGAGTAAATCTCCAATAATCGTTACAACAACCGTATCCCGGCCTTCAGTCCAATCCATGTTTTGAGATTGCGATTGGCACCCACCGGTTCGTTTGAAATAGAATAAGGTGGGAG
>JAQICD010000242.1 GCA_027858715.1 Prolixibacteraceae bacterium | reverse complement strand
AAAAAAACTGCCTCGTTTATAAATACAAACAAGACAGTTTTGATTTTTTTCAATTATTATCGAATAACCTTATTCAGGCAATTTATCATAGCCGTTTCGTTCAACATCTTTGTTCACCTTCATCACCAATCCCTGGAGAACTTTCCCTGGGCCCAGTTCTGTAAACGAAGTGGCACCACCGGCAATCATATTCTTCACGGTTTGAGTCCAGCGAACAGGACCGGTTAACTGGGCAATAAGATTTGCTTTGATTTCGGAGGGATCGGTATGTGGTTTTGCATCAACATTCTGATACACCGGACAAACCGGGTTTTTTATATCGGTCGATTCGATAGCTGCAGCCAGCTCTTCGCGTGCAGGCTCCATAAGTGGCGAGTGAAAAGCACCACCAACAGGGAGAACAATCGCACGTTTTGCACCTTTCTCTTTTAGTGATTCACAAGCATTACTCACAGCCTCAACAGCACCTGAAATTACCAACTGACCGGGACAATTATAATTTGCAGCCACCACAATGCCATCGGTTTCATTACAAACCTGCTCAACCATCTCATCGCCAAGACCAACAATTGCGGCCATAGTCGATGCTTCGGCTTCACAAGCTTTTTGCATGGCTGCTGCACGCTGAGCCACCAGTCTCAATCCATCGTCGAACGACAATGCACCAGCAGCAACCAAGGCCGAGAATTCACCCAGCGAGTGTCCGGCAGTCATTTGCGGCTTAAATTTCTCACCCAGCACTTTTGAAAGTATAACCGAATGCAGAAAGATGGCAGGTTGTGTAACATTGGTTTGCTTAAGCTCATCGGCTGTTCCTTCGAACATGATCTGTGTGATATTGAAGCCAAGTATTTCGTTGGCTTTATCAAACAATTCACGAGCAATATCCGAGTTCTCGTAAAGATCTTTACCCATACCCGGGTATTGGGCTCCCTGGCCCGGGAAAACATATGCGTTCATAATTGTATTGTTTTTTTCAGAAGGGCAAAAGTAGAACTTTTATACTATTGGCTGAACAGTTTAACAAAAAACGCATATTTTGGGCATTAATGCGCGAATGTTCGAACATTGAGTTTATTTTTTTGAGTAAAAAAAGGATTAATGAAGATTAGTGCTTATAATTTTCAGAAATTCTTCGCGGGTCGCCACTCTATTAAAAGCACCTGTAAAGTCAGATGTAGTAGTTACCGAATGTTGTTTTTGCACTCCACGCATTTGCATACATAAATGTTGTGCTTCAATAACTACGGCAACACCCAGAGGTTCAAGTGTACTTTGGATACAATCTTTAATTTGAGTTGTTAATCGCTCCTGCACTTGTAACCTGCGCGAAAAAGCTTCAACAACACGTGCAATCTTACTTAACCCGGTAATTTTGCCATTAGGAATATAGGCTACGTGGGCTTTACCGATAAAAGGGAGCATGTGATGTTCGCACATCGAAAAGAGTTCAATTTCTTTCACAACAACCATTTGCCGGTAATCTTCTTTAAACATAGCAGACTTTAGAATTTCTTCAGGATCCATTTCGTATCCCTGCAATAAAAACTGAATGGCCTTTGCAACACGCAGCGGTGTTTTTTCAAGCCCCTCTCGTGAAGTATCTTCACCCAAGAGTTCAATAATCGATTTATAGTGGTTTGATAACTTTTCAGTTGTTACAACATTGTATTTTTCAATCCTCTGATAATTTCCGTCCCGGTTGTTTAAAGAATATTCCATTGACTAATTTTTTGGACAAAGTAACAAATTATTAAGAAATATTTATTGTTTGGAGTTTTTTTGTACATTTAGCTTACAATTTTTAAACACATTAGCACACTTCAGTTATGAACGAACCCATTGAAGAGCAACATAAAAGCATTGATGAGCTTGACCATAAAATACTAAAGCTCATAACAAAAAATGCGCGAATTCCTTTTTTAGAAGTAGCCCGCGAATGTGGTGTGTCGGGTGCAGCGATACACCAGCGTGTACAAAGGCTGCTCAATATTGGAGTAGTAATAGGCTCTGAATTTGTTGTCAGCCCCGAGAAAATGGGATACAACACCTGTGCCTTCATGGGTATTTATCTCGAAAAGGCAAGTTTTCACAAACATGTTGTTGAAGAGCTGAAAAAAATTCCTGAAATCATAGAATGTCACTACACTACAGGAAAGTATGCGATATTTGTTAAAATTGTAACCAAAACAAACAAACATTTTAAACGCATCATTGACGAGCAGTTTCAAAAAATTGATGGCATCGCACGTACCGAAACTTTCATGTCGTTAGAAATGGAATTTGAAAGACAAGTTCCCATAAAATAGAAATTACCATTTCTGAATAGTCCACCCCCGGCTTTGAGCAACTCGCGTTAGCTTTTTATCAGGCGTAACACAAACCGGATGCCCTACCTTTTCAAGCGCTGGTAAATCATCGATAGAATCGGCATAGTAAGCAGCATGTTGCAGTTCGTAGTTCATGTTTTCGCAAAAAGCTTTTAATCGGTTCAACTTTTCTGATCTGAAACAGTAATTGCCTACCGGATTTCCGGTTAACGTGCCATTCACCACCTCAAGTTCGGTACATATAACATCATCAACATTCAGGTGTTTACCCAGTGGCTGACAAACCCACTTTATAGCCGAGGAAAGTATTACCACTTTTGTACCATCACTCTTTAACCTTTTAATTTCATCAATGATATGAGGACGGATATTGGGTATTATATCATCGTAAAAAATATCTTTTGTAAGCTTATCAAGTTTTTCTTCTGACACTCCATTGAGCCAGCTGCCCATTCTCCGTATAATATGATGTGTATCTTTCAAGGCGAATTTATACTGAATAGCAGCAATAATTGCTTTGATGAAACCAATGGTATTGAGAAAATTTCTGCGGTATGCTTGTTTCACCAAAGCTTCACCACTATTGATTTTCAAAATTGTTTTATCAATATCAAAGAATGCGATATGTTTTCGTTCATTTGTCATTCTAAGGGGTTAAAATTACAACTTACTGTACAATAATGGTTATATTAATCTAAAGTCACTATCAAAAAATCTCAATCTAACTAATACTAATAATCAATCATATCTTTCTTCTGCTTTTTAAACCCGAACCTATCGGTAATAAGTGCGGTGATTTCGTTTGCACTTGACTCAATTGGTTTATTGGTTACATTAATAATTGAAAATCTACCTTTCTCAAAAATAGAATTAGCATAAGCAACTGTTTATTAAATCTTCACGCAGCTCACTACTAACTAATGTATGAACTATTATTGTATTCGTATTTTTGGCTTTATCAATAACCATTTTTATATCATCAACACTGGAAAAACCCGGAAATACTCTGACCGAAATTTTATTTTCGGGGTATTGTACCAGCAATGATCGCACCATAGTATGTGCTGCAAGACATCTTCCACCGGATACAATAAATATTGATACTGCACTTTTTTTAGATGAAATAGGCATAACAAAAGAATTACGTTAAAAAGTTTACACTTCGGTTAGCTATAAAAATAAGAATAAATAAAATAAAATGGAGAAATAAATAGAGAAAATAAAAAACCGCATTACCCTGATTGCGTAAAACCCCGATTTACAGGATTTGAGTGCCTGGATGATCTGACTTCCACCGGCAGCAAAGCTGCTCATCCCGATCTGCATCGGGACTACAAGGCCTGTCATTAAATCCAAAAGCTTGCTCGGTTCTAGTTATAGTGTTGAGTTTACCAAGAACAGGAAATAATGCGGTTAAATCTTTATGATTTTTGTATTAGAACGTTAGTGTTAATACATCAAATTTACACCTCGCATTTAAGATATGCAAGTTTTTTCGGGGCTTTCAGAATTTTTTATTCACTTATTTGCGTTAATACTTACAGGCTCAAATCGTTATGTCTTCCACATATTTTCAACTTTTCGATTTGATGGTACGTTAAAGCGTGCAAGATGCGTATATTGCTGTATATCAGAATTATATCTTAACATACACAAAAAACCTACTTTTTTTCATATTTTATTTTGCAAAAGCGACGAAAGGATTTATATTTGCACGCACATTTGAGCTGGCATAGTAATAACCAGCAAAGACAAACGTTCTAGAAAATATTGCATCAATATAATAATTTAGCATTTCATTTACCGGAGAGGTGGGTGAGTGGCTGAAACCACCGGTTTGCTAAACCGGCGTACGGGTAATACTGTACCGGGGGTTCGAATCCCCCTCTCTCCGCCACCGACTACCATAGCTTTAGCGAAGGTGGTATATTGAAAATAGTTTCGGGGTATAGCACAGTCCGGTAGTGTACCTGGTTTGGGACCAGGGGGTCCCAGGTTCGAATCCTGGTGCCCCGACGATTTAACAATCAAAAGCCTGTAAATCACATGATTTACAGGCTTTTTTTATTTCATTATTCGTTTGTAGTTAAGTTTAGCTCTCCAAAGTTTACGATCAATGAAAGTTTATATCCTGAAACACATTTTATAATATTAGACATTACTATTTGGAAGGAATCTATAGTTCCTTTGCGCCTTCCCTCCGGTTTTTCTTTTCTTACAGTAGATCAAAAATCGAACTGCAACTTTTTGTCGTTGTATAAATGATTCTATTTTTCAAACAACTCTGCCAGTTTTGTTTTTACATCTTCCGGATCCGGGTCAATCGGGAAAATGATCGAAGGCTTCAGATAGTGTAATTTGTGTTCGCTTTTGAATTTTTCGATGCCTCCGCCAGTTATATTCAACATTATGGTTGCATCTTTTTCAACCTTGCCTTTTTTTACGGCTTCGATTAGCGAAGCTACAGCCACAGCCGCCGCAGATGTTACGTCGTTGCCTTCGGTTTCAAGGAATACCCGGGCTGCGTTTTCAGCTTCTTCGTTTGTAGCCGAAAGCACCTCGCCGTTTGTGTCGCATAGTGCATCGTAAAGGCCACCGGTAAGCGAGTAGGGTGGGCGGCGGTTAGTGAGTACCTTTGCGTTTACAATTTCAACCTGCTTACGCGCGTCGTTGTCGTCAAATGGTAATAAATTGCGCGATTTTGCTTCCCACGCATCTTTGATAGGTAAAAATGGATCGTTTTGCGAAACCATCAACTTCATTTTTGCATTCCCAAATCGTCCGTCTTCAAGAAAACGGAGGTTAGCTTCCCATGCTGCTATTGCACCTGTTCCGCTGCCTACAGCCTGAAAGTAATAATCGGGTATTCGGCCAATAGTTGTTACGGCCGATACTACGGTTAATCCCATGCCATCGCGCCGGGCAACGTTTTTGGCGCCGCCTTCGGGGTAAAATATATCCATTTCGGCGGCAATGTTCGAAAGATGAATGGCATCGAAATAGTCGCTGCCAGAAGCTGTGGCAACAAGCTTAACGCACGAGTCGGGTTCTGTTTCGAACCACATCGACGAAAGATTGTCTTCGGGAACGCATAGCAACAAAGGAATTTTGTTTTCGGAGCAAACTTTAGCGAAAGCGCGCGAAGTGTTTCCGGCCGAAGCAACAACCATCACTTTGTCGTGTCGCTGGTTTTTGCGGGCACAAACCGAGTAAGCTTCACATTCTTTAAATGTACCGGTTTGCATCTGTGCGCCTTTTTCGGGCCAGTATCCGTTAAAAGTGATAAAAAGGTTTTGAAGACCTAATTTTTTAGCCAGACCTTCGCTTTTGTATGTTATTGGTACACCCGAGCCTTCAAGTATGCGGTTAATGGGTAGCCAATCGGCAAATTTGTATAATCCGGGCAAGTTATTATTTACTTCAATTTGTTTCTTATTGTAAATTGCTCTTACCAGGGCTGGTTTTTCGTTGTGCGGGCAATTAAGCTCCCAATCGGTGTCCTCGAAAATGGTATCGCAACACAACGATTGCAGCTTATATACGGTAGGTTTAAAATCTTTCACTTTTGTCTGTTTTTGTTTTGATTATATGGTTGCTTAAATTGCAGAAATTGAGTATTATGCGAAGTATGTCTATTGTCTGAAATCTAACGATCTATTGTGTTTATTCAACAATGTTTTCAATCTCTATTACGGGCTCACGTGATTTGTCGCCCCATAACGAAAGTTTGTAAACGACCGATTCTGGTTGTCCAGGATTTTCTTTAATAATTGAGGAGATAACAAAATCGACGCTTTGACCTTTTGCAAGTTCGTAAGGGGTAAGAATGCGTTGAGTTTCGTCGGTTTTTACAACACGTACCTGACCTGATTTTACAAGCCGCATATCGATGGTTTCGTAAATCGTGTTTACATCAATTATTCCGTTTGAGTTGTTGGTGATAAGGGAGGTCATTATAATTGGGCGCTCATTTTTGCTGGTCATAAAGGCCGATAGCCACTCAGATGATAACAGCTCTTCAACAGTTTTGTTAACTGTTTTTTCCATTGCATTTTCATCAATCTGAAAAGCAGGTGTTCTCGATATTTTATTGAAGATTGAGCATCCCGACAACATTGTAAGGGTAAGCAATATTAAGAAGCTACGTTTCATGATTCTATATTTTACGGTTATAAATTGTAACATTATTTAAATATAGCACATTGCCGGATAAACTACTTTTTGCGGCAATTCGAAAACAAGGATGTAAAAATAAGAAAATGTAGCTTTTTATCTAAAAAGGGACTTAATTATTTAGAATTGCCTGACGTTTGAGCAATTCTTTTAAGTAATGGTTAGTAACCTCGCGATAATATATTTGTTGTGATTTTTTCGCCCATTCAATGGCTTGCTTAATATCTCCGGTCATTTCGTAGCCGAGGGCAATATTCAGCATAACTTTGCTTTGCTTCGAGCGTTTGCCCGAATCGGCATATTTTAGCCAGTTTTCGAGAGCTTCGGCCCATTTTCCTTCGGCGGCCAATTCAACTGATTTGTCAATTTGTTTGTTTTTCACAATATAGTAGTAGCGAATGGCTTTTTCCCAGGTAGGCGCAATAATATCACTGAAATCGAGTGCAACTTTAATTGCTGTTTCAGTAGTTGCATCTTTAACAGTTGGTATTTGTTTGAAAAGTTCTTTTAAATCGTAGTCGTAGGCGTCCCAGTAAATGGTATCTTGATTCATAATGGCATCAACTATGATTTTTTGAGAAGAAGGCTCGTAGATTCGCCAGTGCGCCATGCTGTAAAAGTCCATTGATGCATAGTGATATCTGTACCTGTTAAATCCGTCCCAGTTTTCGCCTGTTTTATAATCGGTAACTGTACGAATGGCGATGTTTTCCAATACAATCAGTGCATCTGTATCATAAGTTGTACATATTTCGTTTATGTAATTCCAGTCAAGTGGATTAGGTATGTCGGTGTATGGAAGCAGTCTGTAAATATTCCGCTCTAATGGGATAACCACATCGAAACGTTGCGAGCCAAAGAGTAAGTCTCCCAGTACTTTTATGGTAGTATCGGCAGCTGTACTATCGAGCAAAACAAAGTTGGTTCTGAAGTTCTTTTTATAAAAATCAACTTGTAGCTCTTTTTCGTCATAGTTTTGAAATTCCGAAGTCATGCTTCGATTCATTATTGTGAAACTTTGAATGGAATCGGGGATTTCAAATTTTGGAGGCATCGGAACCTCTACTGTAAACTTTTTTAATTGAGCGTGAGCCGACGTAATTGCCAGGTTTAAGAGGAAAAATATTATAATGTGAGCTCGTTTCATGGTTTGCAGGCTTATGTTAATTGTTGATTTATAAAGTCGGATTTAATAACCGCCCCAGAATTTTCTCAAAAACCATTCCAAAGACATGAGCATCAGAAGAACCAATGCATATATTTTCCAGTCGATTATTTCGTGGATACTTTTTTCTTTGTAGATGTGTGGTTTTATTTTCGACGATGTGTTTACCAGTTCTATTAGCTGTTTGCTGTTATCTGAGGTGAAAAACTGTGCCCCGGTTTTATTGGCAATATTATTTAGTATGTTGAAATTGGCCAAAATGTTTTGTTGTTCAATATTTACTTCCTGTACACTGAAACGACCACTTTTTGAAAAGTCATTATCTCCAAGGGTTACCGATGAAACAAATTCATAATTACCGGGCGGTAAGAAGCCCAAATTAAGACTGTACCCCGTGCTTCGGCTGTCGAAAATATAATCAAATTCGTTGCCGGTTGAATCGGATAAGGTTAATGAAACTTCCGCATTTGTAACAGGTTCAAACACTTCGTTGAAAACCTGTGCTTTGATTTCAACCTGTGCCGTTTCAGAAACGATGCGTTCGTAGCTAATTTTAAACTGTTCTTGTTTATCTTCAAGACTTAAATAATTGAACAAATTAACAAACAGATGATTGAAGGCATCCTGATTGTTGAAATATTGAAATTCTCTGAGACGCCATCTCCATATTCCTTCACCGAAAATTATTGCTGCTTTTCTCTCGTTGTTTTCGCCCGATGCAATTAGCGGGTAGTTCATTTCGATGCCTTTTATTTTTTGATGTGCAACAAGCGAATAGCTGCCATCAAGTTCGGAGTCGGTGTATCTGGTAATCAGCGGAGGGTAAATTTCTTCAACTGTTTTTATTTTGGAGGGCAAAGAAAACAGGGAGAAATCCTCGTTAAAGTAAGCTGAAGATTCCTGTGTTTGCAAACCCGGCTTCATCTTGAGTCCAATGTTGAGATTGTTTAGGGCGGCAATAGATGTTCTTTGTCCCACGATTACAAGCAATGGCGTTGAACTCTTTTTTAACGAATCGAAAACAGCCATATTTTGGGTTGCCCGTGATGGTAACTGGTTGAGAACAACCAGGTCGAAATCATCGATATTTTTGTTGAACTGGGCAATGTGTGCCGAAGTTACATTATAGTTGGCTTGTTTTTCAAGTGTTTCGGTAAGTGCTCCAATGTCGGGGTGCGGCCCTTCAGAAAGCATTAATACTCTTTTCTTGTTATCATGTACTTCAATAGTGAACGAACGGCGGTTGTTGTCTGAGTTTTCTTCTTCTTGTGCAGGACTTAATACTATGGTTACGTTTTGTAAGCCAGCGTTATCGGCATCCAGAAAATAGGTGTTGCGGTAATAGTAGTTGGATTGTGGGATGTTAATTTGTTCTGATTTCACCAGTTTGCCGGCTAAGTACAGCGATATCTGTGTTGTATTGTGTGGAAACTCGGTAAAGCCTGCTTCTACTTCAACAGGGAAGCTGTTTCCCAAAAATACATTGGGATTGTGCGCAACATCAATAATGGTTTGGTCGGTTTTGGGTATGGTATCGCCAATGCCTAGCGTAAAAACCGGGGCATTTATCCCGGCAAGTGTTTGCGCTGGGTTTGGACCATCGTTGTAAATACCATCACCAATCATTATGTAAGCACCAATATTTCTGTTGTAATATCGTTTTTCGGCATCGCGAAAAAAAGCTGCATAATTCGATCTCAAGAAAGAAAAATCTATTGTGTCTGATTTAATCGGTTGTTCACCAAACAGAATGGTTTCAATATCATATTTATTGCCTGTCTCGTTTTTAATATCTCCAATAAATGATCGGATAAACTGAACTGTAGATTCATCGCCAGAGACCGATGAGGAGTTATCGACTGCAATTACAAGTGTTGGTTTTTCTGTAAGTGTTTTTACCATTTCGACCAACGGAGATAGAATTAAGAAGGCTAAAAGTAGCGTATATATGAATTTAATGATGCTTAAAATCAAGCGTTGGGGCGCGCTGTACAGTTGCTTGCTCTTTTTCAAAAAGTACACCACGTAAGTGGTTGCAGAAATAACTGCAAGTACTGTAATTATTGCCCAAAAAGGGTTTTGTATGTTTGTATGGATTTCCAAAATGTTTCTTTTTTAATTCACTACAAAATAACGATTTTTTTTTGTCATGGTATAATTTTGTTCACTGAATCCAAAACACAGTTTATTGTCGAAAAGGGTGCGTTCGTTAAGAAAAATGAAAGATGTGACGCGAATTTTTGGTGTAGTCGGTTTTATGCTACAATTTTGTTATCGAAAAGTTCTCCCAACCCCCTTTTCATTATAATCCCAATTCCACCGTCCGACCCCATCGGACGGTTTTTTTTGTTAAATTTTTAGTTGCTCCAGTTTCGATTATAAAATTATTAAAATGCTTTAAATTTATAATCATTGTTAATACTTGTGTTTTACACTATTAAGTTATAAATCAAATAAAAGTTTTATAGGGTCGTGGAAAATAGTTTTTAGTTGAGGTGGGTTTTGCTATCTTTGAAAATTCACTAGTGCAATACATTCATAATGGACAACGAGAAGATATGGAAAATTAAAGAACCAGGCGACATAAATGATGTAAAGCACTTGTCGGCAGAGCTAAATGTCGATATGGCAGTAGCAAATTTATTAGTTCAAAGAGACATACGGAATATTAACGATGCGAAGACATTTTTTCGTCCCCGACTTGCTGATTTACATGATCCCTTTTTAATGAAAGACATGGATAAGGCAGTTGATCGTCTCAAACTTGCTATCGACCGACAGGAGAAGGTGCTTATTTATGGCGATTACGATGTTGATGGAACAACGTCGGTCTCGATGCTCTACCTTTTTTTGAAAGATAAAATCAAAGAGCTTGATTTTTATATTCCCGATCGTTATTCTGAAGGCTACGGTATTTCTCCTAAATCAATTGAATATGCCGCTGATAACCATTTTACGTTGGTGCTTGTTATCGATTGTGGTATAAAAGCTGTAGAGAAAATTGCTTATGCCCGTACTCGCCATCTCGATTATATCATTTGCGACCACCATAACCCGGGAGATCGTCTTCCCGATGCTTTTGCAGTGCTCGATCCTAAACGTCCCGATTGCAGCTATCCATTTAAAGAGTTGTCGGGATGTGGCGTGGGTTTTAAATTTTTAATGGCTTATTGCATACGATACGAAGAATCGCATCATCAGCTTAACGATTTACTCGATCTTGTTGTCGTTAGTATTGCTTCGGATATCGTACCTGTGATAGGTGAAAACAGGGTGCTTGCTTATTATGGATTAAAAAAACTTAACAGCAATCCAAGTGTTGGCTTAAAAACACTGATACGTAACTCAGGAATGTATGGTACTGATATCACTATAAATGACATCGTGTTTAAAATTGGACCTCGGTTAAATGCAGCCGGACGTATTGAACATGGTAAAAAATCGGTAGAGTTGCTTATTTCAGATGATGAATCAGAAGCAGGTGAGATGGGAATTGAAATAAATTCTTTCAATGAGATTCGTAAATCGCTCGATCGGGATATTACACAGGAGGCTTTAAGCCAGATTGCTAATAACGATGATCTTTTTCGTAAAAATTCTACAGTATTATTCGATCGCAATTGGCATAAAGGTGTTGTAGGCATTGTTGCATCCCGTGTTTCAGATGTTTATTACAAACCTACAGTTATTTTAACTGAGTCGAACGGAATGGCAACCGGCTCGGCACGTTCAATTAATAATTTTGATTTGTATGAAGCCATTGATTATTGTGGCGACTTGCTTGAGTCGTACGGTGGACACATGTATGCGGCTGGCCTGACATTGAAAATCGAAAACATTAAGTCTTTTATTGAAAGATTCGAAGATTTTGTGACTCGAAATCTAAAAAAGGATCAATTGATTCAAACTATTGATGCTGATACAAGACTTCAGCTTTCGGAAATAACACCAAAATTTGTTCGATTGCTAAAACAGTTCGAACCATTTGGGCCACACAATATGGCTCCTGTTTTTATATCGGAGGATGTACTTGATGCCGGAAGCAGTAGGGTAGTGGGTAAAAACGGCGAACACCTGAAGTTAGATATGGTGGAACCCAACGGATCCTCGAAACGTTTCTCGGGTATAGCTTTTTCGCAGGCCGATAAGTTTCCGCTAATTTCACAGGGCATTTCCTTTGATGTTTGCTTTTCGATTACCGAAAATACCTTCAGGGGGCGAACATCAACACAATTACTTATTCGTGATATTCGCGAACGGAAATCAGACGAGTAACTTTCTAATATCTTTTATTTCTTCTAATACCGAAACCCCGGTTTGTCGTAGCTTTTTGTCAGAATGATGCCCGCCATTAATTAATATGCAGTGGCAGCCAATTTCTTGTGCAACTTCAAAGTCGTGTGTCGTGTCCCCGATAAGGCATGCTTGCAATGGTGATATCCCCAGGTTTTCTAAAGTTCGAATTCCAAGCAAGGCTTTCGATGCAGCATAAATGTCACTTAATCCGGCTATTTCGTTGAAGAAATGTGAAATTGAATGTCCGGATATTTGTTCACGTAGCATGTTTATTTCGCTGGCCGATAGAATTAGTTGTTTGTATCCCCTGGTATTATAGTATTCTAAAAGCGTATTTGCATTTTTGTGCAGGGTGGCTTTATTGTAATTTTTCTTGTATGATTCAATGTATTGCCGTGCTGGTATGTCAAATGATTCTTTTGCAAAATCGAAGCCAATTCGTTGATAATAATCTATTATTGGAAAACCAAAAACATCGCGGTATTTTTCTTTTGTTAGTATTGGAAGATTGCGGTTGCTTAATAATTCGTTTATCGATTCTATCGATACATCTATATCATTGAGCAAAGTTCCGTTCCAGTCCCATATAATGGTGTTGACATTAAACATTTCCGAAGTGTTTCTCGTAGTTGAAAACAGGTGTTGCATAAATGTTAAGATACATTTCCTCCGATTCGTTTCTGTCAAAATCCAGATCACTTATAGCTTTATTCATTCTTTCAACAAAATCATCCTTTTCAGCTGAGGTGTAATGTGTGTTGTGAATGGTGTTTTTACTCAAAATATCGGCTGCAATATAATTATTAGGCCAAAGTTTGTAGTTGGCATATATCCGCTTGTCGATATATTGAGTGATGGATTGTATGGCTTTGTTGTTAGATTTGCCTTGAGTTAGCTCGTCGATTCTGATGTTTAGCGGATTACCAAATCCAAAGCTTACTCTTCCTTTTGGTTGTGTTATTCCGTTTGCCATGCTTTTCAGGTCGTCTTGCTGTGTTTTAGCAAAGTCGGGTGTGTGTTTTCGGTTGAGCAGCTCTTCAACTTTCGATTTCGCGCAAGGTTCAATTTCATACGATATGGCCATTGGTACAATATTTAGTTCCCTGAATCCGTCGCTTATTGAGCCTTTGTTGCTCATGTTGAGCATTTTGAGCAATGCAGATTGGGTTTGGTCGTTACCATCTTTCGTACGTCCTTCACGCTGCGCTATCCAAACCGATTCCTGTTTTTGAATAAGGGCATACCTGATGTAAGCCGATAGTTTTTGCGATGCACTTAATTGTTCTCTGATTCCCAGGTTTCGTTTTACTATAAATGTCCTGTTTAAGCGAACAAGTAGCTTTATCCAGTTGTAAATAAGAAGGTTGTCGCCAATTGCAATTTCGGTTTTGCTAAAACCGTTTTTGTGCATTACTACATTCAGAAATGCTGAATCAAGAATGATGTCGCGGTGATTAGAAATGAACAGATAACGCTCTTCAGGGTTAAACATATCCATTTGACTGACAAAGATACCATCGGTTGTACGTGCTTGTATATTTTCGAGTAGGGGGTACATAATCTCACCCTGTAGTTCATCGGCCGATTGAATGGTTGCCATCAGCTGCAAAATTTTCTGTGCCGCTTCTTCCGACGGATACAAGCTTTTTATAATATGCTGAAACGAAAGGTCGCCGACCAATTGTTGCAGGCTTGCATTTACTTCGTCGTCATTAAAGGGGCGTATATCTTCAAATTCAATCATCGCATATAATTTAATGAACTGCAAATCTACAAAAATGCAGTTATGTTTTAAAACGAATTACAAACGATACCTGATATGAAATTTAAAGTCGGTTTTTTTATTTCCTTCAATATGCGATGTTCCGCTGCCAATGGCGAAACTGTCATCGAGATAATACGATTGCGAAAGTTTTAAGTAAATTTTTATTCTTGATGAAATTGCATAACTCATGTTTATATAATAACGAAGGCCATTTGAGTAAAATGCAGGAATGTAAAAGTAATGCAATACATCGTTTTCATAAGCATAAATACGACTATTGTAGCTTTTGGTGTTAAACCACGAGAAACGTGCTGCGACTTTAAACTTTTGACCGGGTTTTGCAGTAACATCGGTGAAAACCAATAAGCCATTTTCGCTGTTTCCGTCTTTAATGTACCGGCTGAACTCGGTTCGTCCTTTAATGCTCAAATACTGGTTTATATCCCATTGGGCATTTATTCGCAGGCGCTGAATGGTACGTTCTGAATCGTATCGAATCAAGGCCTTCTGACTTGATTTCTCGGTATTGGCTTCGTGTTTCAACCTAATATATAATTCAAAGTTTTGGGCAGGCGTGTATGTGGTTTGAAGCGAAAGGTCACAGCCCCAGGCAGGCGATGCAGATGTGTATCTTAACCACGGTGTGCGGTAAAAATCGGCATAACCTGTTATTTTAGTATTGAAAAATGGTAAAATTGACCATCCTGCATAAAAACCTTCTTCATTTCTGTTTCCCGAAGTTTCGGAAAAGGCTTGTCCATTTATTGTATGAAAATCGGGGGCGTAATTGCGGTATAATATACTAAATGACATGTCGTTTGATGGCTGAGCTTCGATTCCAGCCAGAACGCTTTTCCCTTTTGAGCGGCTGATACCGGCTTCGCCAAAAAAGTTAATTCGATTAAATGTCCATAAAAAATTGGTGCTTATATTGTAGTTTTTTGTTCCTGTAAAATAATACCGGTTGTAAGGTTTTGGATTCTGCTGCAGTGGGAGGTCGAAAAGTTGGTAAATCGTATTTATTCCTGCCGAAAAACGATTGATATTATATTTTAAGTGCGCCCCGGTTGTTTGTACATTTAGAGAATTGCGGTTAGCCAGTTCACTGGCTGTGCGGTGGTAGCCACTTTGCTGAAGCGCAGAAACCTGCAATGCGTTTCCAGATGAATCGGTTTTACTTATGGTGGCGTCAACCGGATTGTATGAATAATAGGTAATCAGGTTGAAGTCGCCTTTTTCGAAATGAAGAGCAGCGCCCCGGTAAAAACTGTTTTCGTTGGTCGATGAATAACCTCGAATGCCTTGCCCCATCGGGCGAATGTTGACTCCCTGTATTGATTTTCGTTTGCCAAAACCCGACCATGAAACCAGTCCAAGTCCGCTTTTCACCTGGTAATCGCCAATAATAACTTCTTTTAAAACAGAATTGAATTTTATGGCAAAATAAGCCGCATAAAAGTCAAATCCCTTGGCATTACTCCCGCCGAAAAATTCTTCGCCTTCGTCGGTTTCGGCAGTGAGTGCATATTCCAGTTTGTTGCCTTTGCCGCCTTTGTATTTAAGTAATACGGCTGGTTTTATGCCTAAAAACTTCGATTGACCCTCTTCGTTTTTCACGAAACCTGCCTTTGTTTCGATTGTTTGCCGGTAGCGGCTGTCGATTGTGTGATGCCAGTATGCTTTTTCCTGGGTGTCGGGTGGCAAAAACGACACAAATGCATCTATGTCAGCGGTTGTTTGAGCGTCGAACCCATCGATGGCTAACAACTCGTACGAACTGTAAAGCTGACCATAAGTTCTGATGTAGGCCAGCAAATTGTCAATCTGTATGGTTGTTAAAAAATGAAGCTTTTCGAGGTCGGTTTGTTTAGCGGTATTAATGTTAAAGGGGTTGTTTTTGAAGTGTATAAGATCTTCTAAAATGCTATTCAAATCGGCATCGTCATCTAATGTTTCGATATAACTTTCGCTTATACGTTCAATTATATCACGGCCATTGTTATTTGTAGTTTGAGCTAATGAGTGTTTGTTAAATCCGATTGCTGATAAATTGACGAGCAACAAAACGACAACTGTTTGTTTAGTAGGGGAAAACATGGTGTTGAGGGGTTGAAGGTTATAACATTAGTGAAATGGATGCTGAAGTTACATATCCCAGATTGTGGTGGTTGCTAAATGCGATATCAAAAAATATAGTTTCGTTTGTGTAGCCAAAGCCGGCAAAAATCTTTGATGGTGAAGTATTAAAACCACCTCTGAAAAAAATACCGTTGGAAGCTTGCCATTCACCTCCGAGTTTTAAATTAAGTTTTTCATTCTCCATCTGTTCGGCTTCGTACGATAGTATAAAATCATGGGTAAAAGCGGTATGGCCACCGGCTCTGATTACCCATGGAATCTGCTCGGTATAATGGGTGTCGCGGATTTTGGGTGTAAGAAGGTTTGCAACATTGGCTCCCAGGTGCGTTCGTTCTGTTATCTGATATATAGCTCCGGTTTCAAAACCTGCATTCATTACAAGAATATTCGCTTCAGGCAATCGTCGTCCGTAGTAATGAATTTGTAATCCGGCCGATAACTTTTTCGATAAATTTAACGCATAGGTTAAACCGGCATTGCTTTCGGCCCATTCGGGAGCACCAAACGAATTGAACTGAAATGAAAAATTTCCTGCTGATGTGGGGATGGTGGCTGTAATTGCTTTAACCGAAAGATATTCAACATGAAATCGACTTTCGTAAAATATTGATAGTGCCATTTTGTCAATGGCTGAAGTGCCTGCCGGGTTGTGATACACCGAAAAAACTCCGCTTTGGCTAACGTAAGCATTACCCATGCCTGCTGCACGTCCTCCCGATGGAATTGCCATGGTTCGAGGGTAAGCATTTGAAGCCAGATTTATGAGCAGAAAGAACAGAATGATTTTGTGCTTCATTTTTGACGATTTATTTTGAGGTTATTAAAATACAAAAAAATGAATAGAATACACATAAATAAATAAATTCTAAAGTTTATGATAAGCAGTGGGTGATTAATGCAAAAAAAAATGGGTGACAGTTAAAGACTGACACCCGTTTTTGCTGCGTGTAAAAGTAAATCAAAAAATTAGTTGGTTTTAAATTTGAATTTAACTTCCGATAATTCTTCGTTTGCTTTTACAATTTTATCTTTTAAACTCTCTTTGTATGCACTCAGTTTTCCAGCTATCTGTGCTTCTCCCACTGCCAGCATTTGTGCTGCTAATATTCCGGCGTTCATGGCGCCGTTAATGCCAACCGTTGCAACCGGTATGCCGGGAGGCATTTGTACAATTGCCAATAAGGCATCCAAACCTTCGAGGCTGGCTTTAATAGGTACGCCAATAACCGGAATGGTTGTCATTGAGGCAATTACTCCGGGCAGGTGTGCGGCCATTCCGGCAGCAGCAATAACCACTTTAATGCCCCGGTCTGAGGCGCCTTTGGCAAACTTTTCAACTTCGGCAGGTGTGCGGTGAGCCGACAAAGCATTGATTTCGAAAGGAATCTCAAGTTCGTCTAAAATCTTTGCTGCTTTTTCCATAACAGGCAGGTCGCTTGTGCTGCCCATGATAATGCTTACTACTGGTTTCATAACAATTTAATTATGTGAATTCATCATTGCATTTTACGCAAATATAACGAAACACATCAAGTATTGTTTGAGATTTAATTAAGGCCAATGTGATGATTCATGCTTTCTTAATATAAAAATTTACTCCTTTCTCGTTTATGCTTTACAAAAAGTTGATCAGCCTATTTATTGATAAGCATTGTGTTGCTTTTTCCATCTTTTTTAAACCTTCAATTTGAAAATTAAAATATTTGTAAGTTATTTGTAGCTTAATTTCAGATTTAGAAATAATGGGGCGAATTAAATTACACGACAAAGAGTTTGAAACTTTCATTCCTTACGAAGAAATACATGCTACAATTAAAAAAATGGCATTGCAGATTAGCAAGGACCTGAAGGATGAAGATGTTTTATTTATTTGCATTCTTAATGGTTCGTTTATGTTCACGGCCGAGTTGTTTAAAGAGGTTGAACTTGATCAGGCAGAAGTGACTTTTATGCGCTTATCGTCGTACGATGGCACTGATACAACCGGGAATGTAAAAAAACTTATCGGTCTTAACGAGCCGGTTAAAGGCCGTGTGCTGATAGTGTTAGAGGATATTATTGATACCGGGAATACCATTGTTGAAGTGATGCGACTACTTAAGGAGAACAATCCTAAGGATGTGAAAGTTGCCACCATGCTTATGAAACCTGATAAATTTAAGAATAAAATGCCTGTCGATTATGTGGGTATGGAAATTGGAAACGATTTTATAGTAGGTTTCGGACTCGATTACGACCAGAAAGGTCGTAACTTGAAAGATATTTACAAGATTGTAGAATAACCAAATACAAAATCAAACCATAAAAAAATGTTGAATATCGTATTATTTGGCCCCCCCGGAGCCGGGAAGGGTACACAAGCTGTGTTTTTGAAGGAAGAGTTTAAACTGATACATCTGTCAACCGGTGATTTGCTGCGAAGCCAGATTGCTGCTGAAACTGAACTGGGCAAAGAGGCTAAAAAGTTCATGGATAAAGGTGAGCTGGTTCCTGACGAGGTTGTAATAGGCATGATTGGTTCTCAATTAAAAGAAAACGAATCGGCCAAAGGTTTCATCTTCGACGGGTTTCCACGTACGGTTGAACAAGCCAAAGCACTCGACCAGTTGTTAAACGAAAACAATACGCCGGTGTCGGGTATGCTGGCGCTTGAGGTTGAAAAGCAGGAGCTTATCGACCGCTTGCTTGAACGGGGCAAAACATCGGGTCGCAGCGACGATACGGATGTTTCGGTTATTGAAAACAGAATTACTGTTTATAACGATAAAACAGCCCCGCTGATGAATTATTACGAAGCGCAGGGAAGATATTTCCCTATAAACGGAATGGGAAGTATCGAAGATATTGCCGGCCGGTTAAAAGAGGTTGTTGTGAAGTTGTAATGTCTTTTCGGACAGTAAAATATAAAGAGCTGTTTCCATTGTGTATTCATGGAAGCAGCTCTTCTTTATTCTCAGACTTTTGATTTCTATTTATTTAACCGCTTCAACACCTTCGGTTGTCATAATCACTCGCTTAAGAGTCCCGTCGGCGTTGTAATGCAACCTGTCGATACAAACCGAACGACGATAACTGCTTCCCGCAGTTGGAATACTGCCGTTGTGGTAAATAAAGTACCATTTGTTTTTATATTTGATAATTGCCTGGTGGTTGGTGTTCGAATTGCCAGCTACTTCGTTCAGTATGTCCTTGTATTCCCACGGGCCTTCAATGCTTTTGCTCATGGCGTAAGCTGTTTTTTCGGGAAATTGATAAGCATAGCTCAGATAGTAATAATCTCCGCGTTTATGAATCCACGGAGCCTCGGTGAAGAATGGCAGGTCGATAGTTTTAATCGGTCCGTCCAGTTCAATCATATTGTCTTTAAGCTTTGCATATTTTAAAACAGTGTTGCCCCAGAATATGTATGCCTGCCCGTCGTCGTCGATAAACACAGCCGGATCAATATCATCCCAGCTTATGTCAGTGTGGTGAGTCATATCGTTGGTGATTAAGGCTTCGCCAATGGCATCTTTAAACGGGCCAGCCGGATGGTCGGCTACAGCAACGCCAATGGCTTTGCCGTGAATGTTTTTATGGCTAACGGTAACGTACCAGTAGAATTTTCCGTCGCGTTCGATGGTGTGGGCTGCCCATGCATCGTCAATAGCCCATTCGAATGCACTTACGGGAAATGGTTCATGTTCGGTCCAGTTTGCCATATCAGTTGATGAGAAAACCAACCATTCGTGCATTTCGTAGTGGTTGCGGTTGGGCGGACATTGGTCGTGGCCGGCGTAAAGGTAAACTGTATCGTTGTAAACCAAAGCAGCAGGATCGGCCGTGTACTTGTGAGTTATTACCGGGTTGCCAGCTTTGTGTGGATCACTGCTGGTAGTATCTGCGTTGCTTTCGGTTTTCCCCGATGGATTGCAACTTCCCAATAACATCAATGCAGTTGCTATAAACGATAGCATTGTCATCATTCTGAATTTGTGTGTCATTTTGAATTGAATTATAAATTTTATTGCACAAATATCGGTACTCTTTTGTTTCAAAAAGAGGATAGCTGTGGAAATTGGGTTCACTATTGAGTATTCTTAACTGTTTTAAAACTTTATTAAGCTAAGAAATATCATCAGACAAATTTATGTTTCACTGGCAGGGTTTAAGTATATTTGTGTTTTCATAAAATAACCATTTATAAACAAATAATTATGGCTGAGTTTAATTATCAAAAACCGTTTCCGATTAAAAAAGATACCACAAAGTACCGTTTGCTAACCAACGACTTTGTTTCGACAGTTGAATTTGACGGACGTAAGATTCTTAAAGTTGACCCTGAGGGGTTGGAATTATTGGCAAAAGAAGCCGTTTCAGATGTATCGTTTTATTTGCGTGCATCGCATCTCGAAAAGGTACGCAGCATACTTGATGACCCTGAAGCTACAGATAATGATAAGTTTGTGGCTCATACCATGCTGATTAATCAGGTAGTTTCGGCCGAAGGCGAATTGCCTACCTGTCAGGATACAGGAACAGCCATTGTAATTGGGAAAAAGGGTGAAGATGTTTATACTGGTTGTAATGATGCCGAATGTATTTCGAAGGGCATTTTCGATACTTACCTGAATCGTAACCTGCGCTATTCGCAGGTAGTGCCTTTTTCGATGTTTGAAGAAAAGAATACTGGAACAAACCTTCCGGCCCAAATCGATATTTATGCCGAAGAAGGTAACAAATATGAATTTTTGTTTATTACCAAAGGTGGGGGTTCTGCTAACAAAACATTTCTTTATCAGCAAACTAAAGCGTTGCTGACTGAAGAAAACCTCGCCAAATTTGTAAAAGAGAAAATAAAAGACCTGGGTACATCGGCATGTCCGCCTTATCACCTTGCTTTGGTTATTGGAGGAACATCGGCCGAGGCTGCCTTAGGTGCTGTTAAAAAAGCATCAGCAGGTTACTACGACCATCTCCCAACCGAGGGCAACGAAGGCGGACAGGCTTTTCGCGATTTGGAATGGGAAGAAAAAGTGCTTAAGATATGTCAGGAAAGTGGTATTGGAGCTCAGTTTGGCGGAAAATATTTTGTACACGATGTACGTGTAATTCGCTTGCCGCGTCATGCTGCTTCTTGTCCGGTTGGATTGGGCGTAAGTTGTAGTGCCGACCGGAATATCAAAGCAAAAATTACCGAAGAGGGAATTTTTGTTGAAGAGCTGGAGAAAAATCCGCGCAGGTTCATGCCCGAAAAATCGCCCGAAATGGCCGACCCGGTAAATATCGACCTTGACCGACCAATGGCTGAAGTGTTGAAAGAACTGTCGAAATACCCTACCAAAACACGCCTGAACCTTTCAGGTACATTGATTGTGGCGCGTGATATTGCTCATGCTCAGATTAAAACAATGATAGACCAAGGCAAACCAATGCCCGGGTACTTTAAAGAGCATCCGGTGTATTATGCTGGACCAGCTAAAACACCTAAAGGAATGGCTTCGGGTAGTTTTGGACCAACAACTGCCGGTCGTATGGATCCATATGTTGATGAGTTTCAAAGTTTGGGTGGTTCAATGATTATGGTAGCCAAAGGAAACCGCTCGCAACAAGTAACCGATGCCTGCAAAAAGCACGGCGGGTTCTATCTTGGTTCAATTGGCGGTCCGGCTGCTGTATTAGCAAAGCAAAGCATTAAATCGGTCGAAATAGTCGATTTTGAGGAGCTGGGCATGGAAGCTGTACGCAAAATTAAAGTTGAAAATTTCCCAGCGTTTATCATTGTTGATGATAAGGGCAACGATTTTTTTGCGGAGATTTAATTAGTAGTTTTCACGCAAAAACATATAACGAAACCCTGGGAGATTATGGTTTTAACCACTCTCCCGGGGTTTACTTTTATAAGATAATTTCATGTAATTTTTTATTCTTCAAACAGTGCTGTGCTGAGGTAACGTTCGCCATTGTCGGGTAGCAAAACTACAATTGTTTTGCCTTCGTTTTCCGGCTTTTCAGCAATATTTAGTGCAGCACGCGCTGCCGCCCCCGACGAAATACCAACAAAAATTCCTTCGCTAACAGCCAGTTCCCGGGCGGTTTGAATGGACTGCTCTTCGTTAACTTGCTCCACGCCATCATAAACCGTGGTATTCAGGATATCGGGAACAAAGCCTGCACCAATGCCCTGTATTTTATGCGGACCCGGCGAACCGCCCGATAACACGGGAGATCCTGTGGGTTCGACGGCATAAACCCTTACATTGCTGTTTTTTTGCTTGAGTACTTCTCCCACGCCGGTTACTGTGCCACCGGTGCCTACACCTGCCACAAAAATGTCGATGTTACCACTGGTGTCGTCCCAGATTTCTTGTGCCGTTGTTTTTCTGTGAATTTCAGGGTTTGCAGCGTTTTTAAACTGATGCGGAATAAAGTGTTCGGTATAATCATTTGCCAATTTATGCGCTTTAGCTATAGCACCTTTCATACCTTCGGATGCTGGCGTTAGTTCTAGCTTTGCTCCGAATGCTTTCATTATTTTTCGCCGTTCAATGCTCATGCTTTCAGGCATAACAAGTATTAACGGGTAGCTTTTGGCAGCGCTTACCATCGCCAGTCCAATTCCGGTATTTCCACTGGTAGGCTCAATAATGGTTGTCCCCGGCTTTAGCTGTCCGCTTTTCTCAGCAGTTTCTATCATCGAAAGAGCTATGCGGTCTTTAACCGAACCACCAGGGTTAAACGATTCAAGCTTTACCAGTACCGTAGCTTTGCTTTTATTGATTTTATTTAACCGAACCAATGGCGTGCGGCCAATGGTTTCGGTTATGTTGTTGTGTGTTTTCGACATTTCTTTTTATTTAAACAGTTTGCATTTCTTCTTTTAAATTAAACGATAATGGGGTAGGGTTGGCCAGGTTGTCATTTACCGGACAGCGTTCCTTAATCACTTTTATCCATTTCTTGGTTAACTCGGGTGATGCATCACTTTCTGGGTTGAACTCCACATCGATGTTTTTAAAGCCGGCACGTTCGGCATCCGATTCACCCGCGAATTTTGCCGGATTTAAATCGCCACTGATGTTAATATTCAGGGACTTAACATTAATACCCAGTTCCCTGGCTGTAAGGTGTGCAACCACATTAATGCATCCGGCATAGGCCGCCAGTAAATACTCAACCGGGTTGGCACCGTTATCGGTTCCTCCAAATACAGGTGGTTCGTCAACAACAAGACTGAACTGACGCGCATTAACATTGAACTCTGTTGCATTTTTTGCATTTCCTTCAATTTTTAAATTTAAATCGCTCATAACTATTCTGGTTTTTGTGTTAAAAAAAAGCCCCTCACACGAATGTGAAGGGCTTGTAACTGTATTTTAATTTAATATCTTATCAAAATAAAATCATACCAATACCCTCCACACGTTTCGGGAACATACAGCAACACATACAAGTATTGTTTTTTATGGAAAGTATTTGTTTCATGTTTTTTACTTTTGCAATCCTACCAAACAGGTAGGATGATGCAAACATATGAAAAGATTTTTTAAAAACAAGCAAAATGAGATGAAAAAATCTTAATTAAATATTTTAGGTTAACATTATGGCAATAAGCTTTCTTTAAAGTTTGTCCCGGAAATAGGGTATGAGGGTAATAACCGCTTTGAAAAAACACTACAACAAGCATGACTGAAATTTTTAAGCAGCAACATCGGGAAAAGTGCATAAGTGCCTGGATGACAACCGACAACAACTTACAATTTGTTTTTATCAATAATAATTTTTAGCTTAGTATACTGAATATAAACAAAAAACGCCGGTGCCCCATAAACCCACCATAACACTTCAGCCCAATGTTCTAAGAAATGAGTCCATCGCTTTATTGCAGTTTGCCTACAACCGCAAATTA
>JAQICD010000212.1 GCA_027858715.1 Prolixibacteraceae bacterium | reverse complement strand
TTCACAATTTTGCAGGTACGCTCAATTAATTCACGCCTCAACCGGTAACTGATACTCGAAAACTCACCGGTTGTACCCAGTATAAAAACACCAGACACACCGCCTGCTATCACATGCTCTACCAATCGCTCCAACCCTTCAACATCGAGGGTATCAACATCTTTCAACGGAGTAATAAGCGGAGGTATAATTCCCTTTAAGTTTTTAACTTTCTCTGATATCTTCATTTTTCAAAACTTTTACCACTGATATTCCGGTTGTATTCCGGCTTTGTTTTTTATTTCATCTGACACATTCGGACCGTTGTTCTTCCATTCATTTCCGGGTCCCGGTGTATTCGAGAAGAATTTATCTTTTTCTGTCAAGTTATCGATTGAACGTATGTATGATGAACCTTCATCGAAATAGATGTACTGATAGTGCTCAGGAATATGTGCATACGGAGCTTTTAATAGCTTTTCGATCCGGTTTTCACTAATCTCGCCATTGGGTTGTGCCGACAAAGTATAAACGCCGCCAACATCGTACATGTTCCGGGCAAAATGATGGATATAGTTGGCATGTACAAGATTGTTCCGCATGCAATTGATGGTTCTTGTCCATCCCCATCCCACACAAATGCCAGAATAGTTCAAGTGGCTTACTTCGTTGTGAACAATACTTATGTCGTGGGCAAAACCAACGCTAATACCAACACAACCCCAGTCTTCATTGGTTACGTCGGTTATCAGATTATTCGATATGGTTTCATAACGGCATACTTCACGCTCATCTTTAGGGTTATAGGGCAAATGAGCTTCGAAAGAAGCATCGCCAAAAAATCCGGCCTGAATACCGGTTCCCCCGATATCTTCAATTTTACAAGCCGTTATTTCGTTGTTAGCTGTACCTGTTACCAAGTCGATACCTGTTGCAGCCATGTGGGTAATTTTGCACTTGAATATACGGTTGTTTTGGGCATTTCTTAACTCAATACCTGCCGGCTGACGTCCGAGCCATGCCTGATTTTCAAGCGAAGCTTTATCCGGCGTTCCGGGCTCTTTAAGTTTATACGCATCAAGTATATAAAAACCGGCCTGCAAAGGCACATGTCCGCGCCTCGAAGGTCGCAGCCACGTAGTATGCTCAAATGAGATGTTTTCAAAATTGATATATTCAACGGGATTATCAAGCGTTCCTTCAACACTCACAAGGGTTTCAAGGAATGGTATAATAACCTCGGCTTTATTCATGTTTTCGTTTTCACGCGGCCAGTAATAAATTCTACCATGATCGGTGTCGGCATACCATTCGCCCGGATTATTGAGTAAGGCAGGATGGTTTACAAAATAGAACGCTGAATTACCGTTGTATTCGTTTTCGGAATCGATAAACGGTGCAGGCCATGGATGTTCAAATTCGATGCGGCTTTCGGGCTGAAATAATGACACCTTTGCACTATCGCCAACAATTTCGATGTTCTTAACCCGCAAATTGGCGATGGCCCACCATTGATGGATAACCATTTCGAGCTGTTGGGTTTCATCCAAATCCACATCGGGAAGCGGAATCCAGAACACTTCGTTTTCATGATCAGCTGATAATATACGATCGAGTTGTTCATCGTCGAGATTTGATGCACGGTTTGCCTTTACACCATCGACCCACATCTGGCGGAATTCAATCCTGCGCCCTGCTTTACGGGGCATATCAGCCACCCACAGGTTTCGTGAGGCATTTTCGAAGCCGTTAACACGACCGGCTTTCCCCCAACCGCGAACCTTAATGCCACCACTAATACGTGGAAATGCCCCATTGGCACCTTTAATGGTTGTCATGCTTGTTTCGCTTCCCGAATCTTCAGGCCTGAAACGCAATGGTTCATTAATAAAATACGTGCCATCGGCAATCAGAATATTGATCCCATCTTTAACCGATTCATCGTTTAAACGTCGAAGCTCGCGGGCTTTACGCTGAGCCATCATAATGGTTTTAAACGGTTGTTCTTTGCTCCCGTTGTTCTGGTCATTTCCATCGGACGAAACCCAGATATTTACAGCAAACATTGGCAAGAATGCAATAAACAAGATGGTAGCTGTTAGTAATTTCTTCATTGGTTAAACTATTTAGTATTTCTATTTTATCGCGCTGTGCTGATCCAGACTTTTTCAGGTTTCAGGTTTTAATGTTGAAAACTTCAATCTGAGTAAACAATCATCCCCTACCCTTTCAACCATCATCCTTCGTCATCAATCCTTTTCAATCTACTTCAATCTACTTCAATCTACTCCTGAAATATCTTCTTCAAATACCGTGTATTAGCACCGAAGTTACCTACTACATCGCGCGGATTATTTTGGTCACGCGAGCGTTCGATAACAAGCCAGCCCCCCCAACCCATGTTGTCGAGGGTTTCTTTTACTTTATACATATCTACCCGCTGGTTATTTTCGAGCCATACACCATCTTCATCGGTAATCAAAATCTGGCAAATATTTTCGGCTCCCAGTGTTTCGAGTTCGCTGTGAAGGTTGCGCCCGTTTTGAAGAGCATTGGCCACGTTGTAATAAATCTCTATTCCATCGGAATCAATTTCACGAAGCAGTTCCAATTCTCCTTTAGCATCCAGTGCTGTTTCAATTCCAATCACTACACCTACTGCTTTCGCTTTCTCACCTGCCATGTGCAACTTTTTCACAATTGAGTCGCGCCGTTCAGGATGTTTAACCAGGTCTCCTTCGACACCCAACGGGAGAAAAGCAACCTTAGCGCCCATGAGCTTCATGGTATTGATGCAATCGTCGATCATGGGTTCAACATCACGTGCTGCAAAGTTCTGTGCATAAAACCCCGACATGGCGATTCCTGCAACTTCGAGGTGGTATTTATTTAACTCTTCTTTGAATTTACCGCGCATCACAGGGTCGAATAGTTTACTATCAAAGGTTGGTCTGTTTCCCAATCCGCCCATATCAATCAGCAAACCATCGGCACCAATCTCGTGCGCACGGGCAAAAGCCCCTAACTTCTGACGCTTCAATATCATCCAGTCGCAAACGCCAATTTTGTAGCGTTGGCCTGTTCCATCCCAGGTTGTGCTTTTATTATCGTTTTTGAACATCTTTTCAAGCGAAGCAAAGCCATAAATAGCATTATCGGGCAAGTTTTCGCCATTCTCGCCAAAAGCTTTAAGCTTATCCTGATCTTCAATTGCTATATCCGACTCATCAAGATTCCATTTTTTATCGAAAACCTTTGAGGCATCCAGTCCAAGTTGCTCAGCCATGAAACGGTACATCGCTTCACGCTTCGATGGACCATAATCGTGTCCTTCTTTGGGGAAGTGTGCATTTTCAACCACAGCTCCATCACCATAAAAATTGTATATGCGTTCAAGGAAAGGAAATTCCATTTCAGGCACATTGGCTGTCCAATCTCCACCATCGGAAATCACCAATTGTGGTTTCGGGGCAAAAAGCCCGGCCAGTTCAACATTATTCGTCCCCCCTTCACACAAATGAATGGGGTTACCACTCTCGCACGGGCAACCACCGTAATGAATAGCGGACATCATTACAGCGGGAACACTCACATCGATACGATCGTCAATAGCCGACATTAAAATTGTATGGCTACCCCCACCTGAACCGCCGGTTATTCCTACACGATCGGTATCGGCATAATCGAATGAGAGCAAGTAATCAAGCAAGCGAATACTATTGAGTGCCTGAACCGTATTTGCAAGACTTTTGCGGTGGGCAGATCCGTCGAACTGAAGGGTTGATTCGCCCCAGGCAAATAAATCGTAGCTCACAGCAACTGCTCCCATGCGGGCCAAACCGGCACATCGAGCCTGAATGTTTTCATTGTATCGTCCATTTCCAAAATGCCCGTTTGGACACAACACTACCGGGATTTTACCCTTAATTTTGGCCGGTTGGTATATTGACCCTGCAACATATACGCCTGGTAATACTTCCAGACCGATGTTCTGAACATTGTAACCTTTGTATTTACGCACCGGTGTTAAAACAGGTTCGCCTTTGGGCTTTTCAGGTAACGGAGATAAACGGACAGCTTCCAATAAACAATCTTTTAAGGCTGCCCGGCGTTGCTCCCATTCTTCTTTATTTGAATATTTCGAAGCCAGAAAATCAAGTGTTTCCTGTCCCTGCTCTACCGTATGTCGATGATACCGAAATCCCTGTATTTTATATTTATTAGGGGCGCCATCGGGTATCGCAACCATATCGAAAGGAGCCAGCACATTCTTTAAAGTTTGTTCAACATCGGGGCGGTAGCGCCAACGGGCATAGTCAAGCATTTTGCCTTCAATTGTACCTCCCGATATACGAAGCTTCACACCATACTGATTTTCGATATCATTCAGCACTTC
>JAQICD010000205.1 GCA_027858715.1 Prolixibacteraceae bacterium | reverse complement strand
AAATCTTCATCGGTAAGTGTTGGATGAAGAATGGAATGGTCAATCATTTTGGCCAGTTCTAAAACTTTTGTATTCATAATATTCAGATATAAATTATTACTATATTATCCAGTAATTCTAACAAGTGCAGTTAACCAAGCTGCTGAATGTGGTATCCAGTCTTCATCGGTAAATGAAAAAGGCCCGTCATTTTCACGTTTGAGCGCCACATCATGTTTCATTTTAATAAAAGAACAATTCAATGTAAGCAAAGAATCAAAAATAATCACCACAAAAATTTATTTTTTAGAAAAGCCGGCATTTAAACTGATTTTTATAATTTTGCAATCTTATTTATGGGAAGAATTTTAGCAATCGATTACGGACGAAAACGTGTTGGCGTGGCAGTTACAGACCCACTTCAAATAATTGCCAGCAAACTAGGCACGGTGAGAGCTCACGACATTTTTGACTTCCTTATGGAATATTTCAACAAAGAAACTGTTGAATGTGTCGTTGTGGGATACCCCCGAACCCTAAACAACGAAGCTTCCGAATCGATTCGGTATGTCAATCCTTTTTTAAAGCAATTCAGGAAAAAGTTTCCCGATATGCAGCTTGAACTGGTTGACGAACGTTTTACATCAAGCATTGCACATCAAACAATGCGCGATGCCGGCTTAAAAAAGAAAGACCGCCAAAACAAAGAGCTGGTTGATGCTGTTAGTGCTACAATAATTCTTCAAACGTATATGGAACAAAAGCGAAATTTAAAATTTTGAAAATGATTTTACCTGTAACAGTATATGGCAATCCAATTTTACGAAAAATTGCCAAACCTATTGATAAAGATTACGAAGGGCTGAATGAATTAATCGAAAACATGTATGAAACCATGTACCAGGCCGATGGCGTAGGACTTGCTGCACCTCAAATAGGACTTTCAATACGCTTATTTGTTATTGATGCAAGCCCCATTGCCGAAGAAGAACCCGAGCTAAAAGATTTCAAAAAAGTTTTTATCAACGCCCAGATTACCGAACGTAGCGGTACTCCATGGGACATGGAAGAAGGTTGCCTGAGCCTTCCTAAAATAAACGAAAAAGTATCGCGCGAAGAGCAGGTTACAATTACCTACCGTGATGAAAACTGGAATGAAAAAACAGAAACATACAATGGATACGCGGCTCGTGTTATCATGCACGAGTATGATCACATCGACGGGAAATTATTCATCGACCACGTATCGCCTTTACGCCGTAAGCTTTTGCGAAGCAAATTAAACGCAATTGCAAAAGGTAAAATAAACACTACTTATCGCATCAAATATCCACATTAAAACTAATTATTTGCAACAGTATCAATCATATTTTTTTGTTATTTGGTATTTGAATTAAAAGGTTTTCACTATATTGAAAACCAAATGCCCTCGCTAAGAAATATAAACAACACTATTCCCATTTTTCGCCACACCATCTCTTTTATATTGGGAATAATGGCAAGTGAGATTATTTCATTTATCTCCCTTAAAAGAATACATTTACCTTTAATTTTATTAACATTACTTGCTACTATTGTTTTATCAAGCATAAAAATTAGCAAGCCTTTCAGGCATCAAAAATTATTCAGCATATATATTGTTACCATCATTTTTTTCATGGGAATGATTCATGCAAGTTATTTTCAACAAAATCAGTTTCGAAAATCCATTCCAACTCAAGCAACTTATACCGGATGTGTTTTAGAAGTTAAACCTTCTGTTAATAAGAGGCAACAATTAACTATAGAAATAAAGAGTGCAACTTTAGCCGATACTGTAATTCATAATATTAGCGAAAGGGTTGTCGTTTATGGTTCTGACAGTGCCTCAATTTATTCAATCGTTCCAGGTGACGACATTCTATTTGAAGGCAGGCTCTTTCCCATTAAAAGCAACAACAACCCCGGAGATTTCGATTATAAGCGATACATGCAAAATAAAGGCATACGCTACCAATCGTATGTTTCAAAACCAATCATTAAAGTCGGACGGAGCAACCCGGGACTCCGAACTATGGCTATAAACACCCGGCTAAAGCTACTTGCTGAATATCGGAAAGCACAAATTACAGGAAATGAATTCGCAGTATTGGCTGCTCTTACCCTCGGAGAAAAAAGTTTCCTGGACAGAGATTTAAAAACGCAGTTTTCGAATTCGGGTGCCATGCATGTATTGGCCGTATCGGGTTTGCATGTTGGTATTATTTTTATGGTTTTCAGTTTTCTTCTGAAACCCTTAACCGTTAGCAAAAAAGGCCGAATTATGAGAACAATAATTATAATTCTTCTCTTATGGGCATACGCCTTTATTACCGGTTTATCACCGTCGGTTATGCGGGCAGCAACCATGTTTTCGTTTATCGTAGCCGGACAAAGTTTAAAACGGAGAACAAACATTTTCAACACCATTGCTTTTTCAGCCTTGGTTTTGATGCTAATAAACCCTAAAATAGTTTACGAAGTAGGTTTCCAGTTATCGTATGCTGCGGTATTATCAATTGTTTATTTTCAACCACGCATTGCAGCTCTACTACCTGTAAAAAAGAAACTTCCTGAAAAAGCATGGTCACTTTTTGCAGTTTCGGTTGCGGCTCAAATTGGCACACTTCCGTTTTCCTTATATTATTTCAACCAGTTTCCTACTTATTTTTGGATGAGCAACTTTGTTGTTATACCTGCTGCCACCTTATTGCTATACAGTGCGCTCCTGTTTTTTACCTTTTCATTTATCCCTGTTATATCAGGCCTCATTGCCACATTTATGATATGGATTATTAAAGGAATGAATTGGTCAATCGAAGTTATTAACAATCTTCCCTTGGCTGTAATTTCGAATATCAGTATCGACAAAACAACAGTTATTATTTTAATTGCCATACTAATTTTGCCAGCAATAAGCTACCAAGCAAACAAAGCCAAAAGCAGTGTTATTTTTCTAATGCTACTTACAATTTTCATCACAAATTCAGCATTGAACACTGCAAAAACACAAAAACAAAACCTGATTGTTATTTACAATACCTACAACGAAAAATTGCTAAGTATAATTGACGGCAGAAATCATTATTATTATCACAACAGTGACACACTAAGTAGTAATTCTGATCGTATGTTGTCTGATGCAAAAAGCTTTTTTCACACCAACGATCCAATACCTATTTCTGGAGTTAACATTTCGAAATTAAAATATAGCACATCAAACAGCACAATTTTTTATAAGGATATTACACTTAAAATAACTCCATATCTTAAAGGCAAAAGCTCACATTTAAACCAATCCAACATTATTTGGGCAACAAACGATTCAAAATTTAATGTTAATAAAAACGTAAACATATCGCTTCATATGTTGAAAAACGGTAAATTGATCTATTTTCGGCAAAATTTTGAAGAAAATCATGTTTTGCTTGACACTTTAAATAGTGCGTTATTAATAAAATGCGAAAAATGATACTTTTAATCGTTTTAAATAAGCAAAACTGTAAAAAAAACAAGGTTGTATTTTTGAAAGACGTTTAGTTTATACATTACTTTGCTCGAACTTAAATAAACAAAATATTTGCCCCGATGTATGTCGGGTTGCCTTAGACAATAATTAAGATAGAAATATGAAAGTAGTTATTGCAGGTGCCGGAGAGGTTGGGACACATCTGGCTCGAATGCTTAGCAAGGAAAATCATGAAATCGTTTTAATGGACGATGACAATGAAAAATTGCAAAAAATTGCCAATCAAATTGATCTGATGCCCGTGAATGGAGCAGCCAACTCAATTGAAGATTTAAAAGAAGCAGGAGTAGCAAAGGCCGATTTGTTTATCGCAGTTACTCCTTATGAATCGAGAAATGTTTTGGCTTGTATCCTGGCAAAAGACATTGGCGTAGGCAAAACACTTGCTCGCATTAACAATGCCGAATATTTAAAGAAAGTTAATAAACCCAAATTTATAGAGATGGGGGTTGATGAACTCATTTACCCCGAAACACTTGCCGCCAAAGAAATAATAGCTTCGGTTAAGCAACCCGGAGCCAGGGTTACCCACGAGTTTTCGGGCGGCAAATTGATGCTTTATGGTATCAAAATTCGAGAAAACGCTTCCATTGTTGACCACACATTGGCCGAAACTGCTAAAATATCTGATGGGTTTAGAGCTGTTGCCATTACACGCGACGACAATACTATAATTCCCAAAGGAAAAGATAAGATTCTGGCCGGTGATATCGTATATTTTGTTACTACCCGCGATGCAATGCATGACTTGTACGAAAAAGCCGGAAAAACAATATTTGAAGTAAAGAATATCATGTTTTTGGGCGGTAGCCGAATTGCTCAGAAAACAATTGAAAAACTTCAGGATCAATTCAATATTAAAGTTATTGAACAAGATAAAGAACGTTGTCAGCAAATTGCCGACCTTTTCAGCAATGTATTGGTTATTAATGGTGACGGACGAAACCTCGACCTTCTTAAGGAAGAAGGCATCGAAAAAATGGATGCTTTTGTGGCAGTTACCGGAAACTCCGAAACCAACATCCTTACTTGTCAGTTGGCCAAAAAAATGGGCGTAAAACGCTCGGTTGCCGAAATCGAAAACATCGATTTTATAAGCCTGGCCGAACAAGTTGGGATTGGCAGCGTCATCAATAAAAAATTCATCGCTGCTAGTTTCATTTATCGCTTCTCAATGCATTCCGAAATATCAAGCATCAAATGTTTAACAGCAACCGAAGCAGAAGCCGTTGAATTAATTGCACATTCAGGATCAAAGGTTACTACCAGGTTGGTTAAACAGCTCGATTTCCCCGATAATGCTAAAATCGGTGGAGTGATTCGGGGCGAACAAAGTTTTATCGTAACCGGCGAAACTCAAATACAGGAGGGCGACCGTGTAGTAGTTTTCGCCTTACCCAGTGCCATTAAAAGAATCGATAAATTTTTTAAATAGCATCACCAATGCTGAATGTTAAAATCATTATCCGCACAATCGGGTTTCTGTTAATTGGTGAAGGCTTGTTTATGCTTTTACCTTTGATCGTTGCCAGTATATACAATGACGGCGACTCAATGGCGTTTTTGTATTCATTGTTGATAACAATTGCTGCTGGCGCTATTTCGATAGCTTCTACATTCAAAGCAAAAAAGAATATTGGTCGTCGCGAAGGATATGTAATTGTAGGATCTGTATGGATTTGTTTTTCACTATTCGGAAGTTTACCCTACCTATTCAGCAATTCGATACCCGATTATACAAATGCTTTTTTTGAAACGATGTCGGGCTTTACAACAACAGGTTCATCTATTTTAAACAATATAGAAGAATTACCACACGGCATTATATTTTGGCGCAGCTTAACACAATGGCTTGGCGGAATGGGAATTGTTGTTTTATCGCTTGCCGTATTACCTGCATTTGGCATTGGTGGCATGTCTCTTTTTGCAGCCGAATCGCCCGGAATAGCCCCCGATAAGGTAAACCCAAAAATCAAAGACACTGCAAAAATACTCTGGAACATCTATTTAATGTTTACAGCAGCCGAAACCATATTGCTCATGTTTGGAGGCATGGACTTTTTTGATGCCATTAATCATTCTTTCACCACAATGGCTACCGGTGGATACTCTACCAAACAAGCTAGTATTGCACACTGGGATTCGGCATACATTCATTACATAGTTATATTCTTTATGATAATGGCCGGCACAAACTTTTCATTGTCGTTTTTTGCCCTTACCGGCAAGCCTAGAAAAATGTTTAAAAACGAAGAATATAAATTCTATCTGATTTTTATTGGTGTTGCAACAGCCATACTCAGTATTGGGTTATTCATCACATCAAACCTGGGTATTGAACGCTCATTTAGAGATGCGTTGTTCCAAACCGTATCGATAATTACCACAACAGGCTACGCCACAAGCGACTACATACTATGGACACCATTTTTAACCGCCATCATTCTGATGCTTTTCTTTATTGGAGGTTCAACCGGCTCAACTGGTGGTGGAATAAAGGTTATGCGCATTGTGCTGCTTATTAAAAATACCTATTACGAGTTACGCCGTTTAATTCATCCAAATGCTATTATACCTGTACGCTTCAACAAAAAATCAGTAAATCAACAAATTATCACCAACGTACTGGCTTTTTTCTTTCTATATATAACCGTCTTTTTTATCAGCACGTTGCTGTTTATGATGTTCGTCGATGACTTTGAGACCGCTTTCGGTGCTGTTGCCACTTCGTTGGGCAATATTGGTCCAGGACTTGGTTCGGTTGGCCCTTCATCTTCTTTTGCACACATACCCGACGGAGGAAAATGGTTTTTGACATTTCTGATGTTGTTAGGACGTCTCGAGCTTTTCACCATTATTGTACTCTTTTCGCCTTCATTCTGGAGACGTTAACTTTAAAATGCTATTTTTGCTATAAGTAAACCCTTGTTTTATGGCAGAATACATTAAACTTTACGAAAAAGATACCGAAATAAACCGCGTTATCGAAGTGGTTGATATTTTACAAAAAGGCGGTATAATTATCTACCCAACCGACACCGTATATGGAATTGGTTGTGATATTATGAATGCAAAAGCAGTTGAAAAAATTGCCAGGATGAAAGGCCAGAAAGTCGAAAAATCTGATTTCTCGTTTATTTGTCACGACTTAAGCCACCTTTCAGATTTCAGCAAACCTATCCCTAACCACGTTTTCAAATTAATGAAACGAAATCTGCCGGGACCTTTTACTTTTATACTCGAAGCCAATAACAATGTACCCCGCTATTTTAAGGGTAAGAAGAAAACGGTTGGCATCAGGGTGCCCGCTAACAATATTATCACACAGATTGTAAAAGAACTTGGAAACCCTATCCTTTCAACCTCGGTTCACAGTACCGATGAAATAAAAGCTTACATGACCGACCCTGAACTGATTTATGAAGAATACTCAGAAATTGTAGATGCTGTGATCGACGGTGGATATGGTGATAACGAGGTATCGACGATAATTGATTGCACCCACGATGATTTTGAAATACTCAGGCAAGGAAAGGGAGAATTAATCTTGTAAAAATTTGCAGGTTCCTTCATTCTCCGGAAAAACTCCTACCAAGAACAAGTCGCTGAACTTATGGGCGAGTTATAGTTTTTCCTCTCAAAAAACAACTCTTCTTTCCATTTTCCTGAAATGAGATATCCAAAATATTGAAAATACTTTACTTTTATAGTAACCCTTGCAACGAGATTACCCTACCTTAGTTGTGAAAACAAGAATATAGTAGCCAACAAGCATGCCTACGATAGCAATAATCTCTACAGCCCATGTAATAAAATGTTTTTTTCGAAGAGCAATTGCTGCAACAGCTATTATTGCTGCTGTTGATATGGTTATATAAGCCATGGAGTAGTCGATCCAAAACCCGATAAGTATGATGGCAAATCCCAGTAAGGCGCCAAACATGTGAAACTTTAGGACGATTGGATTTTTAATATTGCTCATAAAACCAACACCAGCTAGCAGCCATGCCCCTAAGTTCGATAAAATAAATGATAAAGAAGGCTGTTGCTGATAATAATAGAAATAAACTCATAATTATAGGGTTTTAAAATTGGTTTATTATTAGTATTAATTTTCAATATACTTACCCTCCTCTTTTAGTACATCTACAAAAATCTTCCAACCTTCTTGAATTTTATCAGCTTTTGTTCTTCTCACTTTTTCAGCGGAAGCAGCTTGTCCTGTTCTAACAGTAGTCGTATCATAGAGAGGCAACCCCCAAGGATAACCATCTCTGATATAATATTTATCCCCGCAAAGAATACTGTATTGTAATATTGGTTCGTTGTATATTGCACTTTCTATATCTGTAACAATTCTTGATTTAAGAGAGAATAATAATGTCTCATCCATATAAAATTCCAAATTCTCGTTAAACCGTTTAAATACTGTTGATAGACTTTCATTATTACCAGAATCTTGAAAAATTATCTCACCGGTTTTTCCATTGTATGATACTATTTCGTCACTTGTAAATACAACTTCGGTTTCTACGCTTGTGGCCTTTTGAATTTCACTTTTGACAGTTTGTGTCGCAATTGGTTGCGCCTTCACCTCTATAAAAGATGGAACTTTTACATTTTCATTCTCTTTGTTGCACCCTATAAATAAACAAAAAAGCAACATTACTGATATGATTCTAAATGTTTTCATAGTTGCGAAGTTTAAAATTAATTAAAATTAGTTTATCATGTTTCGTTTTTGTACATTTTTCCTCGTTTATTATTAGGTGTGCTTTGTGAGCTGTTTTCCAATCCGTCCGCACAGAAATTGAAACGATGCAACTCCGATGCATTTCGGAGTTGGTTATCTGCACCCCCCCCACTTAATTAAAATCGCTGTTAATGCCCGCATTTTTTTATCTTTCATATCGGTAATGTCCAATTACTTTTGTCAGTAGGAACATCACCATTAGGGTAATCAATAACTCGATATGTTGGGTCATAAGTAACTTTTTGTTTTGTGAAGGTGAAGGTGTATAAAGTTGTTATGGTGTGTTAGATGGGGTCTCCGAAAAAAGTTCGAAAAACAGGAAACTTAGTCTTGTCCATCAAAAAACAATTCTTCTTTTATGCGTTTTACCCGGTTTTCGGCATATGTGTAGTCAGGTGCTCTTACATTTGGACATGCATCAAGATAAAGCTTGTAGTAGCCTAAAGCTACACTTCTGTTTAAACTATACTCTTCGTAGGTAACTGCAATGTCGTACAAAACCTGGTAATTGGCGGAGTCGTACTCCAGCACTTTTTTATACGTTTCGATTGCTTTTTCAAATTCACGCTGAGAAGCATATGCCCTACCTAAATGATGAAAAATATCGCCGGCATAAACAGGTATTACGATTTGAGTGGCCAATTCAAGCATTTCCAGTGATTTATCAAACTCCCGATTTTTTTTATATGCTAAGCCAGCATAAAAAGGAATGAAAGCATCGTTTGATATTTCTGTAATCAATGAATCGAGCATAGGAGCAGCCAATTCACTATTCCCGGTAAAATACTCACAAATTGCCTGATTACGAAGATGAAACGGATCAGCAGCGTTCTCAAGTTTATTCAGCTTTCGATATAAAACCACTGCATCTTGGTAATTTTTATAAGTCGAAAAATGAATGTAGGCTGCCTTCGAAAGTGCCGGAATATACGTTGAATCAAGCTTAAATATTTCGTCAAGCAATTCAAGCGAATGTATATAATCTCCAAATTTTGAATACGAATCGGCTGCCATCATTTTAACGTCTTTATCTGCCTTGCACTCTGCACTATTTAATGTATCGACATACAGCTTAACAACCGGCAAATATTGCTTTTGCTTATACCTGGCCAACATTAACCGACGAAAGAAAAACACATTGGCACTATCGAGTGTAAACAATTGAGTGTAAAGGTCGGCTGCATCTTCGTAGTAATTTAAATCCAGAAAAACAGATGCTTTCTTGCCAATAATCCGCAACGAATCGTATTTTGAAGGCATTGGCAACAACGAGTAATTTTGCAAAGCTTCTTTTTTAAAATTCAGCGTTGTCTGAATGTCTGCAAGACCTTCACGAGCTATCGAATTCTCAGTATTTTTTTCAAGAATCTTCTCGAAGCAACCTGCTGCATCGGTATATTGAAAAGCAGCCAAATAACATTTGGCTGCCATAATTAATTCACTTTCACCGGCCTTATTTTCATTCACTTTGGGTGCTAAAACCGACAATACCGCTTCATAGTTGTTTTCGTAAAACAGCTTTTCAATTCGATGTTGTGGAAAAACCCAAAGAGAAGCAAATAAGAAACCCAGTATAAAAAGATATCGCATCATATTCAACTTGAGAGCAGATGATTATTGTAATGAAAAATTAATAGG
>JAQICD010000203.1 GCA_027858715.1 Prolixibacteraceae bacterium | reverse complement strand
GATTTAAAGAAAAATACTGTTGATGAGCCTAAAGCTGTAACAAACCAGGTAAAAAGAGTTGCTCCAAGTGCCAGGAGTATTGGGTTGTAGTTGAGTAACCAATCTATTTTCATTTTTGTTTTGATTTTTTCAGTATAACATGCGTGATTTTTAGGTAACCCAGGTGAATTTCTCCGCCCTTATCACCTATGAACTGTATCCCGCTGAAAAATCGGAACAGGTTATGATCGTTTCCCATCATGTAGTCTAAACGCTCTAAAGGCGGATAAAATCAATCGACAATATAAGAAAAATTAGAAAAGAATACGAAATGACTTCTTTTTTACTGTAACATCATGTAATAGTGCATTTTGCCCCTCGTTTTTATAAGTTGGTGCAAAACCTTATAATTATATTAGCATTTAATGAAGAGGAATTATCTGAGTTCTTACTAAATGCATATTCCATAGGGGTTTCAGTGGTATGCCAAAAATTTGATATTCAACCCGAACAACTCGGATTTACAACTACCAGAAGTAGTGGATTGTAGGTTTGACGTTAGCCGCAATCCTCCTACTGCCGTAAAACAGTTGAGTTTTTCTGCTAGCTGTTTGTGTGTTCGATTCACCCCCATGGCAAAGATTCAGAATTGTTTTTTATTGTCTCTTTACTATATTTGGATAATCATAAATACCAAACATAGATAACGATATGAAACTTTTTGAAAAAACATTTTTGCCTGCTTCTTTATTACTATTCATTTTTTCTTTTCTCATTTTTAGTTGCGATGATGAGGGTAGTGAACCTATCCCTTGTAAATACAGTATTGATGTGTCCGAATTTGAAATAATTCGAATCAACCAGGAAAATGTTATCGTTTTTATGGAAATAGATGACGATGATTTGAATGATGTAGAAGCGTTGGGATACGTTTGGAGCGAGTCAGCTGATAGTGTTAACCTGGAAAATGCGGATGGTGCTTTTGTGGCAGAAACCGTTGTTGAAGATAATATTCACCAACTTGATGGCTTGCAGCCTAATACTACATATAAAGTAAGAGCCTATGTAACAACTGGTATTAAAACTTTTTTTAGCAATCAGCTTGTTTTTACTACAATCGATGAGGATGGTGTAAAAGGTACTGTTACCGATATTGACGGCAATCTGTATGAGACTATGATTATTGGGGGCAATGAATGGATGCTTGAAAACATCAGGGTAACACATTATCGGGACGGATCTTCTATTGATGGAAATATTGAAGATGAAAAATGGAGTTCTCTAACCACGGGAGCTTATGGAGTGTATCCATATGATAAAATTGATGGTTTTGAAACAGAAGAAGAAATAATGCAAGCCTATGGCGTGCTTTACAATTGGTATGCAGTTGACGATGAGCGTGGACTTGCTCCTGAGGGGTGGCATGTTGCAAGCGATGAGGAATGGAGGCAATTGGAAATGGCGTTGGGTATGAGCGAGGCCGATAGTAAAGATACAGACATGAGAGGATCAGATCAGGGGATTCAAATGAAAATAGAAGCAACATATCCTGCTCCTCATCCCCGCTGGGATGAAGGAAACGTTTCGACTAACTCTTCAGGCTTTTCGGTTGTTCCCGGTGGTGCCCGGTATCCCGGCAGAGGAAACTTTGGATATAAAGGTTTTGCAGCTAATTTTTGGACAGCTACAGGGGTTGGAACTGGCGATGCATGGTTGCGGGGCTTTGTATATCATAACGATAAAGTTGGGCGTTTTATCGATGATAAAAGTTATGGCTTTAGTGTTCGCTGTGTGAAGGATAACCTGTAAATTATAACACCATCCGGGCAAAGGGCACCATATCGTGACTTGCAATTTCGTTGTTTAGGTATTTGTAATACCCCGTTATGGCGATCATGGCTGCATTGTCGGTGGTAAATTTGAATTCGGGTATAAACAGCGTCCAGTTTCGTTTTGAGGCTTCATCCTGCAATGCACTTCGTAAGCCCGAATTGGCCGATACGCCACCGGCAACAGTTATCTCGCTTATGCCGGTTTCTTTGGCTGCACGCTTAAGCTTACCAAGCAGTATATCGATGATGGTTTTTTGCAACGAAGCACACAAATCATTTTTATTTTC
>JAQICD010000202.1 GCA_027858715.1 Prolixibacteraceae bacterium | reverse complement strand
CGTAGTTTCAATCACTTTCGTTTCGAAGCGCTGTGCCTCGTGAAACTTGCGGATATTGGCCGTTGCACTCTCAATGGCTGTTTTCAGCTCAGGATTGAGTTCAGCCACTCCTGCTTCTATTTCGGTTTCCGAAACCAGCATTTCAGTTAGCTCAACCTTGTCGAACTGCGCCGTGTATTTGCGAACAGCCTCGTCGCCGTTCGATTTTACATCGTCAAGCACAGCTTTAACTTTCTCGTTGAGCGACGCAGTTTCGAATGCGGGGCGTTGCAATAGCGAAGGCCAATCGGTTTTCAAAGGGTATTTTATAACTTTCATATCTCCAAGTCATTGGTCATTGGTCATTGGTCATTAGTAATGTGTAAACACAATGACTAATGACTATTGACTGATGACTGATTTACAATATCATCTTCTCAATAGGCAACACCAGAATTCCTTCGGCTCCCAGTTTGCGTAGTTCTGAAATGTTTTCCCAAAAATATTTTTCTTCAATTACGGTATGTACCGAGCTCCATCCTTTTTCGGCCAAAGGCATAATCGTTGGACTTTTCATTCCGGGGAGCATTTTAATAATTTTGTCGAGGCTTTTATTGGGTGCGTTTAGCAAAATGTATTTTTTGCCTTTCGACTGTTCAACCGACTCGATACGGAATAAAAGTTCGTTGAGGATAGCTTGTTTCTCGGGAGAAAGTTTCGGGTTTTTAATCATAACCGCTTCGCTTGGTGTTACCACTTCAACTTCTTTCAGTCCGTTAGAAACCAGTGTGCCACCCGAGCTTACGATGTCGAATATGCCATCGGCCAAACCAATGCCGGGAGCGATTTCTACAGAGCCGTTAATTACATGAATTTCGGCATTTACATTTTTTTCATCGAAGAATTTCCTAAGAATAACCGGGTATGAAGTGGCAATGGTTTTTCCATCGAACCATTTTGGGCCTGTGTATTGTTCGGCTTTTGGAATGGCAATAGACAAACGGCACTTGCTAAATCCCAGGCGTTTAACCAGTCCTACATTTTTATCTTTTTCGAGCATTTCGTTTTCGCCAACGATACCAATATCAGCAACGTTATCGGCTACTGTTTCAGGTATGTCATCATCGCGCAGGTACAGAATTTCGATTGGGAAATTCTTCGATGGCGAAAGCAATTGCCGTTTGCCGCTCGTGAGTTTGATGTCGCACTCTTTTATCAACTCAATAGATTCTTCGCTTAACCGTCCTTTGGTTTGAATCGCGATTCGTAAGATGTTCTCCATTTTTTCTCAGTTTTTTTACAAAAATAAAAAAGGCTTACCGTTTATGGCAAGCCTTTTTTGTTATCAAGTATCTTAAATTAATAATCAGACATAACAATTACAGCCTACCCTTTTTGCAGGAAATGATGATAGCCGTAATGATGTCCGAAATTGATATTCATTTCATGATTTATTTACAGGTGCAATAATAGTTATAATTTAAAAGTTCACAAACAGTTTTATTATTAATTTTTAGTTAAGTGCGATTTAGTTGAATGTCATTTTGATAGGTGAAACACGTAATTTGAGTTTGATTGTAAATGAGTTTGGTGTATTTGTGTTATTTTAAGTTCAAAGGGTTTTGAAAATAACTAAATGCAATTAATATGTCGATTTACAGCAAGAACGGACGTTTGATGATACCGGTGAGAAGCCGAAGAAGAGGAAAGATAGCCAAAGACAATCCGTGTGATGTTAGGTATGTTGTAGATAAAGTTTATTGCCCAAAAGGATGTAATCTGGTTGACAAAAGGCAAGTTATCAATGACTTTCCCGGGATTCGAATTGGTTTTAAACGCGATAACGGAGAGGGTGAATTTGTGATTTCGGCTGTTGAGGGCGATTTTGAAAAGCAGGTTTTGCATGGAAAACTGGAGGATGGGACAAAAGATGAGCTTTTTTGTCCGCATTGTGGCGAGGAATTTCGTGTTTTAGTTGATTGCAATTGCTCTGATGGGGCTGAAATGGTCGTGCTTGGATTAACCCCAAAATTAAACTACAACAACGCTATTACATTTTGTAACGTAACAGGCTGCTCAAATGGTTCTTTTATCCGCTCAGGAGAGGTTATAAGACATGTAAGACTTCGAAATTGCTAGTAAAAGCATATCGTCAACCACACTCCTACTCCCTGTTTAGCAGTATATTAAACAACTTTCGAAGCTCAATTAATCGAACCACAAAAGCGCCAATTACCGAAGCCACCAACAATGTAACATATCCGAGGAGCGGAGTGGATATTTGCTTTGACAACAAAGCCGAAACTACCACGAATGCAATGAAGGCCAACACACGTAAAATCAAATCCCACTTTGGTTTAAAATGAAATATTTTTGTTGCAATAAGCACCTGAGCAAGAGCTGTTGCTGCCTGTGTCAACAAACTCACAAAAGCTGCACCCAATGCCTGATATCGCGGTATTATCAGTAAGTTTAATGTAATATTTAAAACCATTCCCACAGCAGCCATTATATTGAGCTGCCTGATGCTACCATTTGCAGTCAACAAGGTGCCAAAGATGTAAGTTGTTGTGATAGGGATAAATCCGAACATGAGTATGGAGAAAATTGGCGACGACTCGGCCACATAATCATACTGCATCCACTCCATAATTTTAGTGCTATAAAAAAATGAAGAAATTGAAACGGTTAGTGAAATGAATACAATAAGCGAAAATGAGAAATTTACCATTTCGTTAATATTCTGGCGCATTTTAATCATACGCGAAAAAATAGGCAACAGCATTCCGGCAAAAAGCACTCCGAACATAGAAACGGCATCGAGCAAACGAAATCCGTGAGCATACAATCCAACCTGACGCCTACCTTCTCCTTCGGGCAAAAGTCGCTCGATAAGCACCGTATCGAAACGATTGTAAAAAGCCATTAGCAAGATCAGGATCGCATAAGGATACGTTTTTCTCAGAAAAACAAGCGTAAAACGAAGATTGAACCGCAATGAAATTTTGCCGGCTTTATTCAGAACTATCAACAGTACGATTATAGCAGCCAACACATACGAAAAGGTTTGCACATAAACAAACCATTCAATTTTGAATTCGCCGTTAGTTACATCGGTAAAAAGTAAGGTGCCACAAAAAAGTATCATAAAAACCCTGTCGAGTACCGAAACAAGGCTGTCGGTGGTAAACAAATGAAGTGCCTGCAAATTAGAGCGCAGGTAAAGAATTAATTGCAACAAAAACTGATTTACAATAAGAAAAGCCAAAATATGAAACTGAACAGCATCGTACCCAACCATCAAGCCCCAGCCGAAGCAAACTACTGCATAAACAATGGCCAGCATCATTTTAATACCCAGAATATTACTCAAATGTTTGGGCAACAACTGATTATAGCGCGAAATATTACGGTTATTATAATTGGTAATGCCCATATCGAGCAGTATATTCAATGTGGCCGACAAAGCCAGCAGCGAATAATACAGTCCATAATCATCAACACCGGTTACATTCTGAACTGTCCGGTCGATACCAAAAAGCCAGAAAGGTTTAACCAGCAAATTGATAGTTAGCAATAAAATCAGGTTCGTGAAAAATTTCCTCTTCAAAACTTTAATTTTTGAATCAAACGGTAAAGAAACAACGATTACATCTCATTTGCAAAGTTTCTCACAGCAAAAATAGCAGCATTTTAATCAAATAAAGCATTACATATTGTCACAATGCCGATTCATCATTATTTTTACCCTTTTAAAACAGATATCAAGCTAAATTAAAGAGACATCGCAAACAATAATTTTTAATAAATATGACCTATCGTTTTACAATTTTTGTAATAGCAACCTTTTTTGCATTTATAATGCCAATACAACTTGACGCACAAACCGCACTGCCAATTGACGATAAGGCAAGCACCGAAACGAAAGCACTTTTTGTCAATCTGATGAAACTATCGAAAAACCACACCCTATTCGGCCATCAGCATGCTACCGAATATGGACATGGCTGGTCGGGCGATGATAACCGATCGGATGTAAAATCGGTTTGCGGTTCGCACCCTGCTGTAATTGGCATCGATTTTATGGGCTTTTCAGGACATTCAGATGACAAAATCGAAAAGAACACCAAACGCTTACGCGAAAATGTTATAGACACTTACCGGCGAGGTGGTGTCACAACTGTTGCATGGCACTTTATAAACCCTGTTTCGGGCGGTAGTTTTTACTGGAAAGATAACCAGTCGGAAGCTGCCGTAAAGCACATAATTCCGGGAGGGAAAGCACACAACAACTACAAGGAAATACTTAGCACTATTGGCAACTGGGCTAAAAGTCTCGAAAGCGATAACGGAGAACTAGTGCCTGTAATTTTCCGCCCCTATCACGAGTTCGATGGCGGATGGTTCTGGTGGGGAGCTCCACACTGCACGCCTCACGAGTTCAAAACACTCTGGAAATTCACCGTTTCTTACCTGCGCGACACACTTGATGTACACAACTTTTTATACGCCTTTTCGCCCGACAATAAATTTAACAACAGAGAAGATTTCCTTGTACGTTACCCGGGCGATGAATGGGTTGATATGATTGGCATGGACAACTATGCTGATTTGGGACGCGATGGTTATAACCTTAAACGTGCAGCCCGAAAACTAAAAATTGTATCGGACTATGCCCGGGAGAAAGGGAAACTGGCTGCTTTTACCGAAACAGGTCTTGAATCGATTACTAACCCTGAATGGTGGACGCAAACCTTATTGAAAACGATGCAGATGTACGATATGGATTTGTGCTACGTGCTGGTTTGGCGCAACGACACAAACAGCCCAACACACTATTATGCACCCTTTCCCGGGCATAAGAGTGTTCCGGATTTTATACGTTTTTACGAACATCCTTATACCCTTTTTGAAAAAGACCTTGTAGATATATACAAACTTACAGATGACTAATAAAAAGAAAGCAGTCGAACAATTAAAAAAAAGAACAGCACGCAACCTTCGTCATCCAGTTGCATCATCGTTATGTAACTTCTTAAACGATAAATGATGAAAAACACACCAGTTATTACCGGGCTTTTGGCCATACTATTTCTATACGGCTGCCCATTTTCTCCTAAGAAAGAATATCACTATAAAGGCTATTTTCCCGACAGTACAGCCTTTAATTTCACGCAATTAAACAGCGAATACGACGAAATTAATATGGCATTGCTTGAACTGCACAGTTATAATTTTATCGCCTTTTCGTCGAATGAACCATCGAATGGAGAACAATTCGACATAAAAGGGCAGGCATTTACTTTTGTTTGGGATCAACGAACCGGTATTTTTCGCATCGAGACTGAGTACTATTCCGATAGAAGCCAATTTGCCGATTTAATTGAAAGCACCCGTACCGAAGCCGATGAATATGGTCCGTACTTCGTTTCAGTAAAAGACACAGGTTACCTTTTTTATGCCGGCAACCAGTCTGGCACTAACGACATGCTCTATTTACAAATGAACAATCTGGACGATTACATCTACTACAACGCGAATCCCAACACATTAATTGAAAACTTGAATGGTATCTCATTTTTATCGTCGGAATTAAGCAACGAAGGTTACGTATCGTTTCGAACATCAAAAGCACCTTACGATTTTTTGAATCGTGTTGGCGATTCAACAATCTTCGAAAGCATGGTATATTGTGACGATCGCGATGGCGAATACAATATTTACGAAATTGAAATACCCGACAGTCTGGAACTCAATGAATTCATATCTTCAGACGATCAATATACCAAAACTGCTATCGGAGCAGTTAACAGCAGCAACAACGACCGTTGCCCAAATGTTTGTGGTAACTTTATGGTTTTTAGCTCCGATCGTGCGGGCGGACTGGGTGGTTACGACTTTTATTATTCGGTATTTGAAAACGGACAGTGGAGCGAGCCGGTTAACCTTGGCAAACCTGTAAACTCTGAATACGATGAATACCGTGCTATTGCCATAAAATCGGCTGACTTTGAAAACGACCTGCTGATATTCTCATCGAACAGACCCGGAGGTGCAGGTGGATACGACATTTACTACACCGGTATCGATGTAATGCCCATCGCAAAATATGAGTAGGAATTAAAAAAGCGATTGACAATGAGCTGTTTATATCTTAATGGTGTATTTGTTTAAATTGCTGATATTTAGCGAATTAAAAACAAGTCTATTGTCTCATGTCTAAAATCTAACGATCTATTGTGTATAAAAGAAATTTTAATACTTAAAAATAAAACAAACTCCTTGTATTGCGTTTTGTTTTATAGGCACCTCGTCTCACTACTTTAATAATTGAACGACGGTTAATGGCATGTTCATCGTCGCTACACTCAATACCATCGTCGCAGTGATTTAACAGCTGTGTTTCACCAAAGCCGGTATATTCAACCAGTTCTGAATCGATACCGTTTTCCACCAAGTAGTTAAATGCAGATGAAGCTCTGCGCTTAGACAAACGAAGATTATATTCATCACTACCTTTACTATCGGTATGAGATTCAACAATAATTTCCAGATCTTCATACTGTCCCATTAATTCAATAATTTTATTCATAGTACGAGCAGCCTCAGGTAAAATCGCATCACTATCGAATGCATAGTTAATATGTTCAATCTGGATGACCTGCAATTCCTGTCCATCGATTTTTTCAAGGCTTAACGGTTCAAGTCCACCTTGCTCCATCACATCAAAATCCATTTCGATAAATACTTCTACAGGAATTTTTTCGTTGGGTAATCTATTATAGGTTGAAATTTCCTTTTCGGCAGGGATATAATCTTCTTTACTAACCACAAGTTTATAATTTCGTTGTTTGAAGGCTGCAAATACAAATTCGCCATCCTCTTTGGAAGTTGCCACATCAATCGTATCCATGTTTTCATCGAGAAGTGCAATTTGCGCACCAGATATTTCGAAGGTATTTATTTTATCTCTAACCGTACCTCTTATTTGTACAGGTATCCATAAGATATCGATATAATATATATCGTCATACCCCAAGCCTCCAGGGCGATCAGATGAAAAATACCCACTCATTCCGGTATCGTCTAGAATAAGTCCAAAGTCATCCTGCGGACTGTTAACGGGGTATCCCATATTCTCAACAGTTGTAAAAACGCCACGATCGGGTAAAGCCATGTAAATATCCAATCCGCCCATTCCACCATGCCCGTTCGATGAAAAATATAACACACCATCGGATGCTATTAACGGGAAAAGTTCTTCGCCTTCGGTATTAATTTCTTCGAGGTTAAAAGGCTCGCTCCATTCTCCGTTAATTTTCCGACACCACCAAATATCGTTTCCACCCTTTCCTCCCGGCCGATCGGAAGAAAAATACAGTGTATTTCCATCAGCACTAATTGAAGGATGGCGGTAGTTCTCTCTCTCGTTATTGTATTTAAAGCCACCTTTTTCAACCCATTTTCCCCCCTCAAAGTCGGCATAATAAATCTGCAGGTTATTTTCTTCGGCTTCGCGGGCAACATTTTTAGATGTCCGGTTACTATTAAAATACATTCTGTTAATGCTTTCATCGAAAGTTGCGGGTCCATCGTGAAAGCTGGTTTTAATATTTTTTGCAAAAATCTGAGCGTCGGAATAATTTCCATATTCATCAACAATAACAGAATACAGATCAAGGAATGGAAGGTTGTCCCAGTTGTATTTGAGGTCACGGCTTTCATCAGGATCACCGGTTGAAACAAATACGATTTGATCATTGTAAAAAGCCGGCCCCCAATCAGCCCCTTTAGTGTTGAACGGAAGTGTTTTCAAAACATACCTGTCGGAATCCTGCAACAAAAAGTTTACATAATCGAGTAACGACTGTTCAAGGTTAACCCTCCCGTCTTCGGGTCGCAACTGTGCATATTCCATCAGATACTCTTCCGACTGGCTATACCTCCCGTTACTTTTAAGCGCCATCGCGTAGTTGAAAAGATCTTCGGGTTGTTCCTCGCCTATCTCAATTAACATGTTCAACCAATGTTCAACCTGCTCTGTATTTCCTATATTACGGTGACTATCGGCAAGTTTCCTGATAACATAAACGTTATTTGGATTTCTTTCGTGGGCATAAGTATATAAATCAATAGCTTCGTTCCAAGAGAAATCATGGAATGCTTTATCGGCCAGACGAATGGTTAATTTTTGCCCTTGTACATAACCCGCAAGCAGAATTACTGCCAGTGTTAACCCAATATGTTTTCTAAATTCCTTCCACATAATACAAAAATATTAAAAATAACGAGGCGATCGTACACGCCCGCGACCAAAACTAAAGTCAAACTCAAGAAATACTTCATGAGTTCCGGAATTGTAGGCACGTAGCTCAGATGTTGTATAATCAAAAGCATAGCCTATTTTCAACTGTTCGGTTACCTGTACCTGCGCCATAATTCCAAAAGAATTGCCAAAGCGATAGGTTCCCCCAACAAATAGCTTTTCAATAAAAACAAACTGGCCGGTTACGTCAAGCGATATTGGTGAATTTGGCGTAACCCTTGCCATAAAATAAGGCTTAAATTTAAAAATTCTATTGATATCAAACACATATCCACCCATAAAAAAAGCATGAAGCTGTTCACGACTTACAGTTCCAATTTCAATATCTTTCTCAGTAATACGATTTGCAATCATTTTAGGAACGGATAAACCAAGGTAGTAATCAGGGCTGGAAAAATAAGCACCAACACCGGCATTAGGCAAAAAATTACGGGAAACATCATTAAGAAAAGAAGGATCAGCGGGATCGCCAATTCCCATATCTAGCGTACTCAGGTCGGCCTGGTAAAATGAAACTCCTCCTTTTAATCCTAACGACAAATACCGATCGCCCGGATAAGTAATGGTATAGGAATAATCGCCGTAAATTGAAGTATTTTTTACCGGTCCAAATTTATCAATAACAATAGACCCTCCTATTCCTGTTTCATTGCTAAGTGGAGAATGTACATATATTGTTTGAGTGCTGGGTTTACCTTCCCAACCTACCCACTGCTCGCGAATAATAATACTCGCACTGGTTACACCCTTAGCGCCTGCATAAGCCGGATTAATCGACAGCAACTGGTTCATATACTGTGTGTACATGGGATCCTGTTGTGCTTTCGAAAAAATAGCTGCAAACACAAATACTAAAAACAATATGTTTCTTTTTTTTACCACTTCGCTAAAACCTATCTCCTATTATCGCTCGCAATATAAATATTTCCTTTGTAAATTCGTTGTTCCAGACGTTCGTCATCACCCAGATTCAGAATGTATAAATACACACCGGTTGGCAAAGGGCCGCTCCCTATCCTTACCCCTTTATTGGCTACCCCATCCCATGGCTCGTCGTTGGTATAAGGCTCTGCCTGGTAAACAATATTACCCCACCGGTTAAACACGATCAAGCTATTTTCGGGGTATAACTCAATATTACCAATTAGCATAAAATCGTTTATCCCATCGCCGTTGGGTGAAAAACCTTCAGAGATAATGGGCGGTTTCTGAACCACGTTAACAAAAACAGTTGCTTCATCGGTAAAGAACTTTGTACTTATTTGATATATAAATGTATCGGGTCCAAAGTAATAATCATCCGGAATATAAGTAATCGATGAATCCTGCGGATTGATTACCAGTCTTCCATGAGCAGGTGGCTGTATTATAAACAACAAATCAAGGTTATATTCGTCATACGAATCAATTTCGTCATTATCGAGTATGTAAATATCAACCGGTTCTTGCTGCAATGTAACTACATAATCATCAACAGCTCTAAAGTTTTCAACCGGATACCCCACATGCACCATATCTGTACTTGTACAGCCATACTTATCGGTAACCGTAAGGTAGTAGTCGTTGGTTAAGTTAACATCTACCGTTCTTTCTGCCGAAATCTCTTCCATTTCGCCTGTCTCTGAATAAATCCACCACGAATAACTTAACTCACCACCGGCACCAATACTCGATTCACCATCTAAAATAACAGGGTTGTTGTCTTCGGGCCATGTATCTTCTCCAGCTTCGGCTAAAGGTTCACGATCGACAAACACAGTTACATAGGCCGTATCTTTGTGTGAAACTGTTCCGGCAGCTCCAGAAACAATCAGTTCAAATTCTATATCATCCAGTGGTTCCATGATTAAGCCCGTTTTGGCAGCAGTGGGATCAGTTACATACTCTGCCGGACTCCACTGATATTGCAATTCGCCCATGCCAAGGCTACCGATTGCTTCGAGCATGAAAGTTTCTCTTTCGCAAGCACCAATAATCGTATCTTCTCCTGCATAGGCAATCACCCGTTGATACACCCCGGTAACAACTTCAGAGACATTATTTTCAGGCTTCGTTTCATTCATGTTATGATCGACATAAGCAGTATTGATCAAATCGCCGGCATAAATTTCAGGAATGCGCGCCCGTATTAAAATCGAACTCTCCTCATACAACATCAGGCGATCTATAGTAAACATTTCATTCCACTCATTCCACGACACACCTCCGTCGGTTGAGAAATTCACATCGGTAAGTTCAGCAGCAAGTGTATCAATAAAGACTACATCATTTGCCAGTGTTGGCCCTTCGGCTTTAACCAATAACTCATATTCGATTGTACTGCCCGATATAAGCTCATCATCGCCAGTATTTGTCTTTACAATTGACACATCAGTTCTATACCGGCTTTCGTCAATAGAAACGATATAAACAGTGGCAAAGTCGCCTAATTCTTCTTCGGTGTCGGTTTCCAATATCTGATACACAATCTGATCGGTTCCCTCATAACCTTCGTCGGGCACATAAGTAAACGAACCGTCACGATTTAGCTGGAAATCGCCATGATATGGGCCTTCTACAGCATCCATAATCAAGGCTATGTTGTCGCCATCGGGATCGTAGTCGTTATCAAGAATGTTTCCTTCTATGGGCTTGCCAACCACATAATACACATCGTCAACAGCTACAGGACGGTGGTTTTCGGACGGCAACTTATGAAAGTTGATAATTACCCATGTTGTTTTACAGGCCGATGGCTGGCCATTGTCGCATGCTTGGTAAACAAAACGATCGGTTCCTGTTGCTGTCAGATAAGGCACATATACAATTTGTCCATCGGCAGTCCACTCTAATTCACCCTGGGATGGTTCTTGTTCAATACTGGTCATTGTCAACGTTCCTCCATCCGGATCAAAATCGTTTGCCAGCACATTAATACTAATCGTGTCACCTATATTGGCAAACACTATATCGGGGTTGAGTACCGGTGGTGTATTTTCATCACCGATATCGATAATATTTACATGCACTGTTGCTTCTTTGCAAAGGTTCGGGTTGTTATCGTCGCAGCCTTCATATGTAAAGTAAGTGTATCCGGTATAATCATCAGGTGCAATAAATACAAACGAACCATCTTCGCCAATTACATTATCAACGTTTATCGATTTCAGAATGCCCGAGTTCATCGGATCTTCCAATAGATATTGTGCTGCAGGACCATCAGCAAAGCCAGTATAAAAAATACTGTCGCCATCGGGGTCGAAATCGTTGATAGAAACATTACCTACAATAGTATCGCCGGCAATCACGTTTATGATATCGTCAACAAGATACAAACTGTTTTCTTTTACCAGCACTTTATCTTCTTCGCTACAGCCATGTTTGTCGGTTACCACCAAAGTATAAACACCCGTCTCGGTAATTATTGGTCGAAGTATATCGCCATCCTCAAAATTGGTTAGTTTGATTATCCCGTTCTTAATCCATGTTATTTCAGCATCGGCACCTATAGCCACAGCATCATCAATAACTAAAGTTTCCCCTTCATTCATTTTACGGTCGGGGCCGGCATTGGCAATCACTTTGGGCGAGAAATGTACTGTTAAATAATGCAATGCAATATCTTCGCCTGAACTTACCCTTAGTGTAAAGTTGATGGTTGTATCGTGTAACGCATGTGAGAAAGTGCTTATCATAGAATCGGGATAATTAAGCATTTCACGGGGCGACCATTCATACGAATCGATCTCCTGTGACCCCCAGCTATCCTCTGCCGTGAGATAGGATATATTGTCGCAATACCCTATTGAAAAATCGTTCCTGTCATCAGTAGGGTCAAAACGCTCAACCAACCTGGCACGGGCAATTAAGTCGCTCACAACCCTTACCGATGCGGTATCAACGTTCCGGTTATCAACATCATCCCAGTCAAATTTATGGTCGAATGTTTCAGATGCAGTCATTGCGGCATTCAAAATATTGCTTGGAGACCCGGGTCTGGCCGTTGCGTAAATTGTAGCTGTTTTAGTTTGGCCTGCATCAAAATCCCCCATATTAATTACCCCATTATGATCACCAGTCATTCCGTCAAGTACTTCATATCTTGCGTTGTACAAATAGCTAGAAAGGCTGTCGGTGAGTTGCACATTATTAACAGGGGCATTGCCTTTATTGCTTACCGTCAATCTGAATTCAACTGCATCTCTCTCACCAATAACTACTTCGTCGTGCATCACTTCTTTAACAATATGCAGGTTTTCGGTCGAATTTGACTCATTTATCGTAATTCGCACATACCCCCTGTCTGATTTAGAAATTTCAGCATCATTTTTTACGGTATAAGTAAAATTAATGATATTTCCATTGTTAATACGTCCGGGGCTAAAGGTAAATGATCCATCTGCTTTTATTACCACTTGCGCACCTGTACCTAAACTAATGGTTGCAGGCACAACCGATAAATTAAATATTTCGCCAAAATATTTTTCATTCGGGTCGAAATCGTTGTGCAACAGGTTGCCTTGAATTGGTGTCATTCGGCTGGTGCTATAATAATCGGGGATGGCCACCGGCGGATAAAAGAATTGATATACAGGCACCATCACACTGTCTTTACACCCCTCAACATCAGTAACCACCAATTTATAATTTCCGGTAGAGTTAATAACAGTCACGGTAGAGTTTTGTGTTCCGGGCAAAATATACCCATCGTCGGTTGACCACTGAAAGGTAAGACCTGTTCCGCTTGATGTCGAACCGTCGATACCAATGGTGTCGCCCAGTTCAATTTCGTAATAATCTCTGCCTGCACGGGCAACAGGTGCTTCCAGAACAGTTATTATTATGGTGTCACTTGCGGTAATGTTGTCATCGTCAGTTACGGTAAGCACATAAGGATAATCGCCGGATGTTCCGGGATTAACAAATACCGGGGTCGCTGTATTAACCGATGTAAGGTAGCCGGGTGAATGGCCAACAGGAGTCCATGTATAAGTAATATTTTCACCTGTACTATTCGAACCATCAAGCCCCACCTCATCAATACATGATCCCAGGATGGTATCATTTCCGGCAATAGCCTCTACCAACTCTTTAATTTTACTAACAACGGTTGATGTATCATTCGAAGTGTCATTATCAACGATGTCGGTTTCGATATAGGCGGTATTATTTACAAAACGATCGGCCACAGAACGTATGAACGCTTTAATATCTATCGATATGGTATCGCCGGGAACAAAATTTTCTTCCAGTTCAAATTTATCGAACCATTTATTCCATGTTTGGCCTCTATCGATAGAATATTGTGGATTATGAAAATCGCTGGCAATGTAATCGTGAACAGTAAGCAGGCTAGTGGTATCGGGACCAAGGTTGGTTACCACCAGGTTGTAACGGATTGTGTCATCCCAGAATGCGATATTGGTTTCGCCCCGAAGATGATTGCCACCCGATTTAACAATTTCCACATCGGCATTCAATGGTGGACGCAGCGAACGTATCTTCAGCCACGAAGTGTTGCATTGCACAGGCGCACCATCGTTACATACTTGATATTCCAGGCTGTCGATACCCCAAAATGAAGCATCGGGAGTTACAATAAATTGTCCGTCGGCATCCCAGCTATAGTTTATGAGCCCCGATGAAGGCGGTGTAACGACCCCTGTTATTTCGAGATTAAAATCGTTGCGGTCGTAGTCGTTTAGCAGTACGTTAACATTTGAGTCGGGTAGGGCTTCGAAATAGGCCACCTGTTCGTCGGGTGTATCCGCCAGAGCCAGGTACGGCAATCCGAATTGCGGCAACACCACCGATGTACCGGCCAAAACAGCTATCGAATCGCTTTGAGCAACCGGTGGATACGATTTCAATAAAACAACAACCGAATCAATGTCTTCACAGCTTACACCTGCCCCTATGATATGGTCGCTTACTGTAAGATAGTATGTGCCAATGTCGCTAACTATTACCGAATCGCGGTTTCTTATATCGGCAAAATTACCGGTATCGGTATCCCACCAGTAACTTAAGTTAACACCTGTACTTGCACCGCCCCTGATAACGAGGTCAACACCTTTATCCATGTACAGGGTATCGGCTTCGATTAATGCCACAGGCTCTTCCGACACGAAAACCTTCATGGTATCTGTTGCTTCATTACCCTTGTTGTCGATAACCTTAAGTATATACTCGATGGTGGTTCCAAAGGTTGTTTCATCGGGGGTAAACAGCGGATTTGCCACATCTGTAGCACTAAGCCCGGTAGCAGGCGACCACTCGTAAGATACAATTTCGTTGTTGCTATTGCTTTGATCTCCGGGCAGTTCAACACTTTCACAACTGGGCACATACAATTGCCCGGGAAAATCAACATAAATTGCCGACAACTCGGTTGGCCATATTGAATCGTTATTAAGTTGCTGCGGATCATAAATATCGGACCATGTAATAGCCTGGTTGTACACCATATTTGGCGCAAACGGGCTGATATCGGCTCTCAGGTATATTGTTACAGTATCGCCAACGGCGAGGCTTTCAATCATTATAGAATCGTTCCATGGCTTTAAAGGATCGCTGCCAATAGCATACTCGGGTGTAAACAAACCAAAAGCCAGCGTATCGCGAATAACAACATTGGTGGCCACATCGGAGCCGTTGTTGCTAACCATAATATTATATTCAATTTCGCCACCCAGCAAAGCCTTTTCCGGACCGGTTTTCTCAATAAATATATCGGCCTGTTGGGTATCGTCTTGCACCACAATGGTTACCTTCGAATTCGAATACATGGGGTTGTCGTTGCTGTTATAAGCCTCGTAAACAAACTCATCGACACCTACAAACCCATTGTCGGGAGTGTAAGTGAACGATCCGTCGGGATAAAGCTCAACACTTCCGTGTTCGGGTGCAAAAACAGGGGTTGGTGTATAATAAATATCAGCATCGGTATCATCAAAATCGTTTACGCTTACATCGCCGCTAACAGGTACATTTATATCAGTAAAATATACATCGTCGAAGGTATGTAACGATAAATATTCAACTGTAATCACATCGAGATAAACATATTCGCCATAACAACCAACCGAGTCGAGTATGGGTACCACTTTAACATGATAAGTTGTAGGTTGTGTCCATCGAATATTATGTGTTTGCGCACTATCGCTTGTCACAATCACCTCACCGTTAACCCCGTAAGTTATTTCCCATTTAAATTTATAATCGGGATTTTCGGGGATCGATAATGCATGCCACGACCCCAGTTCAACGTAACGCGTTTTGACCTGCGCCGTTGAAACCACAACCAAAATGGCTGCTAAAATGGTTAAAATGATATGTTTTATTCTATATTTCATTACTGTTAAACCCCCCAACCCCCTAAAGGGGGGGAGTGTTAGCTTTTTTGTTACGGGTTAATTTCTTTTTTCTGTTTCTATTTTTTGTTACAATATCTTTTTTATTCTAACTTCTTCTTTCCCTTGCTCTCCCCCTTGGGGGAGGTGGAGGGGGCTTTTTTTCATCCCCCCTTTAGGGGGCAGGGGGTCTAATTTGCAAAATCTATATCGTCGTGCACAATGGGTTTCGGATGAATAATCATCAGGCGTTCGCCTTCGATGATTTCGGCTTCCACGCCTTCCTCGTTGTACGCGCGTACTATTTCTATTCTCCAGCTACGCTGTATTTCAGGCAGTTCATCATTAATAAATGAGTTTGGTATCCTGATAAAATATGTATATGCATCAACATACTCAATTAGTTCACCACCTATTTCGTAGTCGTTGTAATCGTATATTTTATATTCGAGATTGTACGTTAATGCTCCTTCATATTGCATTTCAAATATAATACTATCGGTCGGCATTAACGACGACTCGGAGCACCCCACATAATTATCACCTATAAATGTGAGCGTAGGTGTTCCAAACACTTCAATTTGTAATGAATCGGGCAAACTCTCGCAACCGTTTTCGGCCATATACGATACAATGATAATATATTCTCCCGGATTAAAATTGTACTCAACTTCGGTGCGAGGACTTTCAGTTTCACTTGTGTAAACCACGACATCGTCTTCGAGTCTTACAATTTCCCAAAAATAGATATCCGGACTTTGGCCGGCATCCTCCAATACAACGTCGTGTTCTTCTCCTCGCGTAACCATTGTCCAGTCGGGACGTATTGCCGGTGTATCGGGACGACGGTATGCATAAACCGTGTGGTAAGGCTGTAGAATCTCTCCTTCCACCCCACCACTCGACGCTTCTACCAGCTCCAGTGCATATTCAATATCTTCGGTAGTGCCTATGTAATCATCGATAAAGATGTTAATGTAGGCTGTTTCGCCTTCGAACAATAAGTCTTCGGCCTGAACGTGTATGGTTGTGTCTTTCCCGTTTATGCTGTAAGTCAGATCGAAGGGCGGCATACCGTCGATTATCACCTTCACATTCACGCCACTTTCGTACGAACAGGTTTGAGTTAATGTTTCGGCAAACCAAACATCAGGCGGTGCCGAAACTTTGATGCGCATACCGCTGTACTTACCCTGGTCGTTGTTTTCGCGTTGGCAACCGTCGTCCGATATCTCATATACATACACATAACCGGTATCGAGCGGGGTAGTAAAGCTGTCCCATATTACCCACATGGTGGTTGCATTTTCGGCATTCCCGTTCACTGTATCGCTGGTTACTGCCGGCGAAGGTTGTGTAAGCAGGCTATCATAAAACAGCCGGCCACCATCAACATTCCATACAAAGTCCGATGGATCGTCGTAGTTTCTATCGCCCGGCACGGTAAACTTGTGTACCGAACTGTAAATTACACTATCGAGTGGCCAATCGGGATTGGGCAATGGATCGGGAACCTGGGCCATGGCCGTTAGCGAAAGGAGAAACAAGCCCCCTCCCAAAAGCCAGCCATAACGGAAGCCTCCATCCCCAAAAGAACGGAAACCCCCTCCTACTCCCCATAAGGGGGAGGGTTGCTCTTTACCTGCTGTAATACAATATAGCAAGCTAAGCAGGAACCTGATGAGGTTGCTGATAATGGTTGTGGCGATATGTTTCTCTTTTCCGGTCACTCGTTTTTCAAGCTTGTTATGCTTTGTGTTTGTTTTGCTTATTTACCGGTTGCTTTACAAACCAGTAGTGTTCAAGATTTACATTGGCTTCTAATAGCCTTTTAAACATTTTTTTTGTTGCACTAATCCATTCTCTCATTTTTCTTTCCTCCTCTTTACAAAATATATCCCCAACAAAAAATTATTGATAAACAGTTGTGTCGGTTTGTTTTGGCATGCCCATTCGGACAAAAGCATGCCAAATACAAACTACACCACTATTTAAAAATTTTCAACCGCAAAGACGCTAAGACGCAAAGGTTTTTATTTTTTTTCTCTGTGAGCTTTTCCAAAGTTTGAAACTTTGGAAAAGGTTAAAAACGCAATGCTCATTGTCTCAATTCTCATCGTCTCCGTATTCACCGTCTCCGTGTTTAATCTTTTTACATCCCCCTGTTGTACTGAATGGGCGTTACATTATACGCCATAACCATATCCATTCCACCGGTTTGTGGCAGGTGGTTCATAATGCGTATCTGCAAACGACGGTTTTCGTCGTGGGTGATTTTTGTTCCATAGTTGTCTTCGACCTCAACAATAGCCAACTCGTATTCAATGGTGCGTTCGAACTCTCCCTGTGTTTCGGTTACCATTAGTGAATAGCTGTTATCGGCACTGTAATTAAACACTACATATTCTCCACCATTTCCATCAACAACCGAAAGGTTATCGGTTACGTTACGCACGGTATATTTCACCTTTAGCGGAAAACGTGTTGAATCGATGGGTTGGTAGGCCGATGTTCCAATGCGATTGTTGAAATCCATCCCCACTTCGATGCCTGCGTGGTATTCAAGACCGCTAAAACATTCTTCGGTATCGAGCAAAGCAAAGTCGAAGAACATGTTGTTGGGCTCGAGCTGTATTTGCAGTGCTCTTTTTGTTGAACAGCCGTTTGGTGCTGATTCTTCTACCACCAGGTACACCAGTTCGGCCTGCACGCGGTTCATATCGGTAAATTGTACCGTTACTGCCGAACTATCGGCACCATCGAGCAGGTCGTACGCTTCAGGAGCCAAATCGACATCGTTATACGGGTCGATATCCATACTCCAGGCAAAGTTGTTTGCCGGGTTATGGGTTACATTAAAGCTGTGTATTGAACCTTCCATAAAAATGTATGATTCCTGCGCGCTGGCAATTGATGTGGCGATTATAACGGCTGCCACGGCCATTGCGAAACGACGGCCAACCTTGTTGGCATAGTGTTTCAATGTTGTTTTTTTGTCCGAATTCATAATACTAAATTATAAGCCCCCTCCGGCTGTCGCCTTCTCCCCCTAAGGGGGAGTGAACACTCCGAGGTGGGTTGGTTAATAATTTCAATTATCATTTTTATTTTATAAGGCTTTCCCCTATCCTATTGCTTATCGCCCTTTCAGGGCTCATCAATGTTGTTCGTTCCTACATTATTCGTAGGGCTACGCCCCACGCTATTGCTATGCGCCCCGTTGGGGCTCGGGTTCGTTGGTAATTCTCCTGTTTATTGGTTTGCACCGGCATAAAGGCCAAAGACCTTATAGCATTAGCACTACCTGTCCCGATTTATCGGGAGGGTGCAACCCTGTGTTAATTGGCGTACCAACCTCTAACCAGCCCTGTAAGGGCGTGAGATGATTACCAAAAATTTTAATTTTTATTCAATGAACGTTGTCATTTCGTTGTTGTACATGGGTTTTATTCCATGTTACATTTGTGCTACCGCCCTTTCAGGGCTCGGGTTCGATTGTCGTATTCCTCATATTCATAGGGCTACGCCCCATGCTATTGCTACTGCCCCTTTGGGGCAACGGGTTCGTTGGTAATTCTCCTGTTTGTTGGTTTGCACCGGCACAAAGGCCAAAGGCCTTATAGCATTAGCACAGGGTGCAACCCTGTGTTAATTGGCACACCAACCTCTAATTAGCCCTGTAGGGGCGTGAGATGTTTACCAAAATTTTAATTTTTATTCAATGAACGTGTTTGTTTTGTTTTCGCAAAATGGTTTAATCCATGTTACGTTTGTGCTACCGCCCCTTTGGGTTAATAGGGCTTTGCCCTATCCTATTGCTTGTCGCCCCTTTGGGGCTCGGGTTCGTTGGTAATTCTCTTGTTTGTTGGTTTGCACCTACATAAAGGCCAAAGGCCTTATAGCATTAGCACTACCTGTCCCGATTTATCGGGAGGGTGCAACCCTGTGTAAATTGGCGTACAAACCTCTAACCAGCCCTGTAGGGGCGAGATCATTACCAATTATTGTTTTGCCATCAATCCCACACGTATCGTTCCTCGTAATCGACATTGTATTTTTTAAGGAACGCCCGAAATTCATCCTGAAATGATATTCGTTTGTGGTGTTCCTTTTGGTTTTTTATATAGTCAACTACCTTGTCGGTCTCGGTCGGGTT
>JAQICD010000168.1 GCA_027858715.1 Prolixibacteraceae bacterium | reverse complement strand
TGTTTTTAGTGAAGTAAGTAATGCTTAAACATGGACTGTTACTATTTTTTTATTTGTTAGCTCTTTTGGTTTTTAAGGCGAACAAATATAAAAAATGAAGTTGTTAAACCAAAGTGTGTAATGCTGAATGTTCCGTTATTCCTATGATACAGAAAGAGCTTTTATCTCTTTTTAATCCATTTTTATCTTTGGATGATTTGCCTGTTCGAGGTTCAAAACAATTAACCAAACAATTCGATTTTTCTTTTTTTGATTGAAAATTTCTTATTATTTGGAATGATTACAGATAAAAAGTAACTGAAATGTGCTTTGTCTCTTGTATTTTGAATCATAATTTTGGCAGGTGGTGTAATTTAAATTACTTTTGATGGAGTATGTTTGTTGATTTAAATTAGTACAAATGTTATCATTTTTAAAAAGAAATCTTCCAATAATTCTTATCATTTTTGCCTTAATATCCTGCCAGAACGATTTTGGTGGTTTAAACAAAGATGAACATCAGTTGGTATCATCAAAAGCCGCAACCGAACCTATGGATTTGTTCGTTATTGATAATCATTCCGACTCGTTGTTTTTGCGTGAAACCTGCCGTGAGGTAGATGATGACGTAATTGGCAGCGTTTGCATGGAATATTTTCGTTCGAGACTACTGGCTACTGTTAAAGATACATTGAACCCGGGGGTTGGTATTGCTGCACCACAGGTAGGTGTGGGTTTGCGCATGCTTTATGTGCAGCGTTTTGATAAACCAAACGAACCTTTTGAAATTTATTATAATCCGGTGGTAGAAACATTTAGCGATAGCACAAAAACCGGAAGCGAGGGGTGTTTAAGCATTCCGGGATACCGGGGCGATGTCCGACGGGCTTATTCTATTGAACTTAATTACCTCGATTCACTGGGAAAACAAAAAAATGAAGAAATAAATGGATTCACGGCTGTAATTTTTCAGCATGAAATTGACCATATAAACGGAGTGCTTTACCACGACCACATTCCCGATGGTTTTGGAGCACTTGAGATAGATGATGTAAAATAGAAAGAGAATGAAAGCGATAGGAGGCAATAGAAGGCGATAGAAAGAAACTGACAACGAGCTATTTATGATTTGATTAGACAGTTGCTTAAGTCGTTAATATCTAATGTGTTATGGAAAAAGTCTATTGTCTTGTGTCTTAAATCTAACAATTTATTGAACACATCGCCAACTTTCTAATTTTTTTCAAGTCTTTTTGATGCTATAAAATCACTTTTCTTGTTATTATTTTAATTCATTCGATTATTTTTGCAAAAAAAAAATTATTGAATTATGTTACAACGTGTACAAACCGTAATTTTGTTATTGGCCTTAATCTTCATCGGATTACTTGCATGGCTTCCCTTGGGAGATATTATTTCAGGAGTAGATCTTTATGAATTTAATATCCGCGGTGTTTTTAATGCCGAAAACGGTAATGTAGTTATAAATGCATGGCCGCTCATAGCCATGCTTGCTGTAATTGAAGTTTTACAACTGCTTATTATATTTGGATACAAAAATCGTGTACGTCAAATGCGTATGGCAGTTTTTAATATACTGATTATGCTTGGTTTTTTTGCGGCAGCATGGTTTTTCGTTCATTTATCTCTTAAAGAGCTTGGGGGCGAAGGTGGTTATAGCTTCGAAATACCTTTAGCATTTCCTATTGTTGCTGCAATATTGAATTATCTGGCTATACGTTTTATTGGCAAGGATGAGGCACTGGTGCGGTCTGTTGACCGTATCAGATAGATAAAAACTTTTTAAACATTAATAAAGGTTGAAAACTTAGCAGGTTCGCTGGTTTTCAACCTTTTTTTATCGCAGCATTTGATTAATTTTACGCAAAACATTGAAAATGGCATCATTCGAAGATTTTAAATTTACAAAATCGGTACTTAAATCGGTTTACGAGATTGGATTCACGAATCCAACTCCCGTCCAGCAACAGGCCATTCCGGCTATTAAATCGGGGCAGGATGTGTTGGGCATTGCTCAAACCGGTACCGGTAAAACGGCAGCATATATCCTGCCGATTCTTACTCGTTTGGTAAAAGCCGAGGGCGAAGATTCGCGTGCGTTGATACTTGTGCCAACCCGCGAACTTTCTATTCAAGTAGGAGAGGATTTGGATGAACTTTCTCAGTTTACCAATATTCGTCATGCTGCAGTTTACGGTGGCGTGGGATGGACAAAACACGCCGAATTACTGAACAATGGAATTGATATTCTGGTGGCCACTCCCGGGCGCTTGCTTGATTTGTACAACCACAATGTATTGAACCTGAAAAAGGTGAAAATACTGGTAATTGATGAGGCCGACCGAATGCTCGATATGGGCTTTATGCCCCAGCTCAGAAATATCTTCGACCGCTTGCCGTCTAAACGGCAAAACCTGTTGTTTTCGGCTACTTTCTCTGAGCAGATTGAAAAGCTCACCGAAGAGTTTTTGACTTTTCCTGTTAAGGTTGAAGTGGCTCCTTCGGCTACTACTGTTGAGCTGGTAGAGCAGTTCGCATACCGTGTTCCAAACTTTCGTACCAAGCTTAATCTTGTTTCTTATTTACTACAGGATGAAGAACAGTTTAAAAAGGTGATTGTATTTTGCAAGACCAAAGTATCAGCCGAGTCTGTTTTTAAAGTTATCAAGCGCAAATCGGAAGGAGAGAAACGAATACTGCATTCAAACAAGGGACAAAGCGCCCGTATTAATGCCATCAATGCCTTTAAAAACGACGAAGTCCGTATTCTTATCTCAACCGATGTTTCGGCACGAGGTATCGATGCCAGCAAAGTTACGCATGTAATCAACTTCGATGTGCCAGTAAACTATGACGATTATGTGCACCGCATTGGCCGTACAGCAAGAGCCGGCAACAAAGGAGTAGCCATTTCAATGCTCGACACATCGGAAGAGTGGCATTTCAGCAAAATTGAGAAAATCATACGTATGAAAGTTCCTGTTGTTGACCTACCCGAAGACCTGGAAATTGTAGAATCGACCAGAGCCGAAACACAACAGCAACTACGTGAAGTTGATCGTCAGCGTAAAATCGATGATCCTACTTTCCAGGGGGCTTTTCATCAGAAAAAAAGAAGACCATCAAACGAAAAGCGCGACTTCACCGACAAATTTGCCCGAAAGAAAAAGCCTCAGAAAAGGCATAAAAAAAGAAGGTAGTTATACTGTTACCTGCACTTAGAAACTGTTTAAGTTTTATCCTTCGGGATGTTTTTTTGTTTTGAGCCCTTACACTTCTTCAAAATCTCCTCATATAGCGGTGCTATTATCGTCAATTTTGAATCCTTTAAGAACTCAATACATTAAAAACATCTTCCAAAAACAAAATTTAAACAGTTTCTTAGTGTATTAATCTCAGTTGCTACTTAAATCGAGAACTTCAGCTTTGGTTGCATTTTCTCTTACTGAGTCAATTCCTTTATCTCTCCCTAGTGTTGAAGTATACATTTGACTTGTGCCAATAATTTGAGTATTCGCAGAAGTCAGATTGAAATAAAAACTTCCGTCAGAAGCTATTTCTTTAGTAAACATTTTCTTATCAACACTATTGACCTTTACAGACTCTATTCCTTTTTGACAAGACAATTTTGCTATATAGCCCTGGCTTGTCATAATAACTTCGCCATTTGAAGCCTTTAGATTAAACATAAAGTTTTCGTCTTTTCTTTTTGAAATTTCAAATTTTCCCATGATTGGTAAATTTTAGTAATATTAATAATACAGCAAAGGTGAGCATCTTTATCATGCATAGTTTTACATAACTTGAAAAAAATGTTACATCATTCACACATTAACCATTTGAATATTAATTAATTCTTGTGCTACATTAATAATTTGAGTTGAAAAGAATTAAGTGACACCTCCCAATTATTACAGCACTAACAGAACAAGAAATTGCAATTTTTCTGAAATAAAATTTGAAGGACTGGACTTTTGAAAAGAGCACAACTAGTTGGAGTTCAAATAAATATCTGATTTTGCGATTTCTATTGGAACAACCCTGCCCGAAATAAAATCGGCATAGGCGCGTGTAAATTCGGCGCCGAAGAAAACAATCATTGAAGAATATGAAACCCAAAGCATTATTAAAATAATCGAACCAGCAGCGCCATATCCTTCGCCGGGATTTAATTTTCCAAAATATAATCCCAACCCGATTTTTCCAATATCAAACAGAAATGCAGTAACGATAGAACCAATCCAAACATGTTTCCATTTTATTTTTGCATCAGGTAAAATTTTGAACATCAATGCAAACAAAACGGTAAGCGTTATTAAAGATAAAACGAAATTGACCCCCTTCAGTGTCACAAAAAATGTTTCTGAAAAATAACCCGATAACCAATTGCCAAAAGCGGAAAGTAAAGCGGAAATAACAAGCGAAACAATAAGTAAAAACGCAATTGTAACGATTAGCCCGAATGAAAACAAACGAATCCTGACAAAACTCCAAATGCCATATTTCGATTCATCAATCTTAACATCCCAGATGGTATTTAATGATTTTTGAAACTGAGCAAAAACCGTTGTGGCCCCCACAATCATGATAATAATTCCAATAATTGTTGCTAATAATGAGTTTTTTACTTCACTGGCCTGCAAAATAATATTTTGAATCTGCCCGGCAGTATCAACGCCCAGGGTAGATGTGAACTGGGCTGTTATATGATTATTTACAGCGTCGGTTCCAAAAAAATACCCGGCAGATGTTATAATAACCACCAGCAACCCGGGCAACGCAAAAATCGCATAATAGGCAATTATTGCACTTTCGCGAAACGGATCTTTTACCCACCATTCTTTTAGTGCCTTTTTTAGAATTGAATAGCTATTTTTAATAAGTATTTTCATCTGTATAAATTTTGTTTTTTAATTGGCAGATGGAACTCGTTATAACAATCATCTCCCTGTCTGTGGTGTTATCTCTCATGGCTCGTTTCATGCCAGGTCTTTTTAGTTTCCATTTTTAATGAATTTAGTGAAATTTCAGTTATATCTTAAATTGGCTACACCTTTTCATCTGGAGCATCGGCCACTCCTTCCGGTGGTAAAACATCCGGCAAATCCAGGCGTGCCACACCAATACGATTATCAGCCATTCCGTAATACACATCGAAACGGTTGGGTTGGCCAAGGTCGTCGCGCCGGTCAATGCCGGTAGGGAATACAACATTGTCAATAATTCCGCT
>JAQICD010000166.1 GCA_027858715.1 Prolixibacteraceae bacterium | reverse complement strand
AATAAAATCATTTGCACCTGCTTTAAAACTCATGTTTAAATCTGTATAAAAAGAATAATTAGTTTCTATTTCTTTAATAGTTATATAACCATTTGTAAGTTTTAATTTATCTGGATAAGCAGACCAAATCTCATTTCCATTACAATTTCCTGCAAGATAATCTTCACCTTCTTCATATTCAACTTTAATATCTTGAACATTTCCTTCATTATATTCAGTTATAAATTGTTGAATATATTCTGGTGATGGTTGAGGTAATACAACACAGGATCTAATTCCTATATTTACACCATTAGGATACTTTTCATGTATTATTTCAGAATCTAGTTCATCAGATGAAGCTATGATTTTTTTAATTTTATCTGGATTAATACTACACTCTCCATTATAATTAAGAATATCTCCTTTTAATAAGTCTTTATGAGATTCAGTGACATAACACCAATCATTTTCTTCTATTTTCTCATCAGGATCAAGACTTATAATATAAAGATATTGGCCTCTTAAATGTTCACCAAAATTTTCTAATCCTGGCTTTTGCCATGCATTATAAGTTCTTTTATCCATCATAAATAACTTGTTACTTGTGTTATTTAATGATAATTGATCAGGCATAGCTCTTTCACCTGTTTCAACTAATATCAGTTTACATTTTTTATATTTCATTATTATTCTTTTTTAACTTTGAAAAACTTATGATAATGTTTTCTCTCTGAATATTCATAAGGGCTTTCTATTAACTATACAATACATTGTATTAATTATGGGTATTATTGTCAATGATATAGAGCCAAAATCAATATCTGATTCACTCCAAATACCATATTCAGAGTGTGCTATATGTATATATTTCCATACTCCAAAACCACTTAATAAATATACTATTACTCCAATTATTATCCAAATCATTTTGTATGTTTTTAAGGTTTAAATTGTGATCAAGACAGGTCTCGAACCTGCATTATGTATTACCTTTCGGGCTTTGGAATACTCGCATTACCGCAGCTTGCACTATGTCGCTCATACATACTCTACTTCTACTTCGGGCGTCTACCAATTCCGCTACTTGACCTCTTTATGTCTGTATATATTCATAATACTCCATATTTATCATAAGTTTCTTTATCTAAATAATTTGTAATCATGTAGATTTCATAGTTTCTCTGTATTTTTAATATAGGTAATAATTCTACTCACAATCACATTGAACAGTTTTTACATACTCTTCAGCAGTTCCGTTATCATAATTACCTATTACTCCTGTTTGCATTCGTATGCTTTTAACTTCTACTTGATAGTTGATTCTTATGTATTCTTTTATAGCTAATTCAACATCTTCTTCATTTAATTCTACTATAATACTTTTATTCATTTTGTTTAATTTTAAGAATATCGTTCACGAAGATCTTTTGATAATTGTGGATTATGAAATTCTATTTCATCAGCATATTTTAATGCTACTTTTCGACTTGCTTCTATATGTACTGGATCACCAACTCCTTCTAATTTTAAAAGAAAATATTCATTTCTATCATCAATTGGTGTTCCATCAGTTCTACTAATTACATATTTATTATGTAATCCATTTGGGTTTTCTTCTTTTGATTTTAACATAATTCTTTAATATTTTAAAATAAAGACTCCAATGAACTCTTTTTTGTCTGATACCAATATTGATTAATATTAATGTATATTGTTGATATCGTGAGTGATCAAGATCTTCACTTCCTATACTTTAGGAGTCTTTATTACGTAATTATAACACTTCTGCCTTTACTATAAAACTATACCACCTATGATGTGTTGAATAGAATATAGTATAATTACGGTTAGTATTTTTAATATTCTTTTGTAACAAAGGTCTACTATCATAATAAACAAATGCTGCTATTAAAAGAATTGCTATAATAATTATTAAGTTAGTCATAATCTGATTTAATTTCTTTCATTAATATTATAATCCAACCAATTACTGCAACTAACCAACCCATTGCACTTAGTGGATTACCATCTGTAAATCCTATAAGACAATTGACTGTTCCTAATATGATAATAACTATTGCTATAAATTTCATAACTTTCATTTTATTTTAAGTAATTTTACAAGTGCTTCTAAAAGACATTTATAAGCCTTTTCTATGTATTCTTTTGCATCATCTTTTCTGTCGTCTGCGGTTGTTCTTACACTCATAATTACTTAGTTTTAAACTCATTATTATATATATATTTGTAACCTTGAATAATTGCAGGTATAAGTGATAAAGTTAATGCAATTGGCCATATTATTGATGCCAATATTGGATTACTCATCCATTCATTATCACATATTCTCTTAAAGAGTTTATATGTTACAAATACTAATATAATGTAAACTATTGCTAATAATATTATTTCTAATGTTGTCATAATAAATTGATTTAATGATTAATAAAATACAGTCGAACAATTAATCTGGTACCGAGTATGCTATTATATTTCAATAGATCCATAACCTAATTCTTCACATAATAAGCCTATATGTTCACGTTAAACAGTGCGAGTTGCCAATTAATTACGTTACTGTATTATTATTAAAATAAACTCTCATTAATATTGGATAGTATTAATACATTCATGTTCTCGGAAAATCATGTATTAGTTTCGATTAATACTACAACTCCTACTAGAAGTTGCCAGGAACCAGCACATAATGAGAGTTTATATTTTTATTAGAATGGTTATAACGTTACCAACGTAGCTAATCTAGTATATTAATCTTTAAATAGATTACTCCATAAATTATTACTGGAATATAATTTATAACATCTAATACTCAGGCTTTCATCCTTATCCTGTAGAGTCACTTTTGTATGGTCAAAGTGAAAAATACACATGTTTAATATATCTGTTCACATATTATCCATATTAAAAGATATATAAAATATATGGATATGTACAATCTCTTATTTAACCTCATTAGATTGTTAATCAGAGGTTCTTACGTAATGTTTTAAAATAAACTCTCATTAATAATATTAAACCTATAAATAAACTCCAGCCGACCTG
>JAQICD010000197.1 GCA_027858715.1 Prolixibacteraceae bacterium | reverse complement strand
ACGATATGTATGTCGTTTTAAACATCCACTGGGATGGCGGATGGCTGGAAAGAAACTGCACAACCGAAGCACAGGCAGAAGTAAATGCGAAACAGAAAGCATTTTGGGAACAATTAGCCACCCACCTCCGCGACTTTGATGAGCATCTGCTTTTTGCCAGTGCCAACGAGCCTCATGTTGAAAATACAATCCAAATGGAAATTTTGAGGTCATACCACCAGACCTTTGTTAATGCGGTACGCGCCACCGGCGGAAAAAACAGCTATCGGGTACTGGTTGTTCAAGGGTCATCGACCGATGTTGAAAAAACCAATAACCTAATGAAATCCATACCTACAGATGTGGCTGAAGACCGGCTAATGGCTGAAATTCATTACTACACGCCCTATCAGTTTTGTTTAATGACCGAAGATGCCAGCTGGGGAAAAATGTTTTACTATTAGGGGCGAAGAATATCATTCAACTACTAACCCTAATCGTAATGTAACCTGGGGCGAGGAGTCAATGCTGGATAATCTGCTCAGAAGCATGAATGAACAGTTTGTGAGCAAGGGCATTCCGGTTATTTTGGGTAAATTTGCCGTTATCCGACGTTCAAACCTTACAGGTGAAGACCTCGAACTTCATCTGGCATCACGAGCTCACTTCCTGAAACACTTAATACAGCAGTCGAAAGCCAACGGGCTACTACCCTTTTACTGGGATGCCGGAAATATGGGCAATAATTCCTCGGCTCTTTTCAACCGGTATAATAACACGGTGTACAACCAACAGGCACTGGATGCCTTAATGGAAGGAATAACTGAATAATATCCCTTACTCGTTGTAGATGTAAATGATATAGCAAAAGGGATTACCTCAACAGATAACCCCTTTTGCTATTGCTTATAAAAACTTACTTATTGACGACTATTTTTGATGTGAGACCAGCGTTATTGGTTTTGGTATTCAATTGCAGAATATAAATTCCATTATCGAGTTCTGAAACATTTAGCTGATAATTGTTTGAACCTGAATTAAAATGCATAGATTTAACCTGTACCCTTTTACCTGTTATATCGTAAAGAATAAATTCCACATCAGATGTTTTGTCTAATGTAAAACTAATATTAGCCTTATCTTTCGCAGGATTTGGATAAACACTCATACCGTTTGAGGCTATCACCACATTTTCTTTCGCACTGGTAGGAATTTCACCATTATCGCGTGCGTCAATCAATTTTTCTCTTTCGTTTCGCTTTTCCCATGTCTCTTTTTCGTTTGGAAACCAGTTTAGGTCGCCCAGCGGATAACCTGCTAAAGCACCTGATTTCAGTGTCGAATTAGAATACGAAAGATCGGCTAGTATTGGCCAGTCAACTTCAGTTAATGCCTCTTGTTCATTTGTTCTCCATATTGGCTGCGGTACACCGGCATTAATTGCAGCAGGATCGCTGTTTGTTACAATAAACTCAACCCATTTTCCTACTAATTCTTCGTTGTAGTTCGCAAAATCAGGCTCAATATTATACCATTCACCTTCAGAAAAATAGGGATAAGAATTGTTATCATCGAACATTGCTTTTGTGCGGCTGTTCATAGTTATTTTCTGATCGTTCCATTGGTTCGGTGAAGGATTGGCCAGACCACTTTCAAACATAGTTTTAAAATCATTATGCCACCAGGCGTTATTCCTATCAACCAGCATTTTACGATCTCCATCATTTTCGTATGGATATTCAAACTGATAGTAATCATCTTTCATCGCGGTTGTAACTGTATCGACATTGATTATACCTTTTGGCAACTTATCCCCGTCTTCGAGAAATGTATAAAAATCGGGGTAATCAGGCACCAGCCCTGTGTTAACAAACAAGTTATTGGTAACAATTTGATTGGCCTGAGTATAGCACCCAAAAGGATTATTGGTTGAATTAACAAAAGTATTGTGGTTTACATACATATCAGCAGTTCCTGCTGCTGCACGATTCAATACCACCATGCCAAAGTTAAGGAATGTATTGTTTTCGAGATACAATTCCTTTAAACTAGATGCTCCGTCAATCAAAACACCTTTTTCGAGCGATGCTTCGCGTCCGATGTTATGAACAAAGCAATCGGTAAGTTTCACTGACAACCCGGTTGACCAGTTTGCAATAATTGCCCAGTTTGTCATTTCGATAACACAATTTTCAAATTCAAAAGTTTGATATTCCGATTTTGGATCAAAAGCATGACGGTCGAGCGTATTATTTGTTAGCGCAAAGCAGAAATACTGATTCTTAGCATAAAAATCGCCGGCTAATTCGTAGAATATTTTTGACAATCCGCCCTCCGGATTAGTCGTTTTTATATGCAATGGAGGACGTTCCGTTCCGTCCGGGGCAACAATTCTTAAATCGGGAACTGTGGCATCGATTTTTGCCGGCCCGTCGTAAATATATACTCCCCCACGTAAAGTTTCATAAACACGGTTCTGATTTGTTCTTTCTCCGGTAGCGGTTGTATCGCCCATAACTGCATGGAAAATAGTATTCAAATATCCTGTAGTACTTGTTGGCACTACAACAACTGTATCGCCCCTGGTTTCCTGGATATAATCGGACCATGTATTTTGTGCGTTAACACTTACCACACTTAATATACTAAGCACTATAGCTAAAAAAAGTAATCTTGTTTTCATAGTAATTGCATTTTAATGAATTGATGTATTATTATTTTGATTTCTAAAGCTTATTCCGCAATCGAATACCCAGCTGGAACTGAGGTCCTGAGTATCTCGTCATGGTATTGGTTTCGCCTTTGTTAGGATAAACCGAATATCGGCGCGAAGGCACGTTCGTAAAGTTTACCGCATTGAAATACACTTCAGCCCTGGCGAATTTGCACGGAACCTGCTGTCTTATTGCCAAATCGAATTTATAATCGTTGTTTGTAAATCCATCTTGCTCGGGACGGCTAGATACACTGCTCATTACATTACCCTGGAAACGGAATGACAGCCTTGCCGAAAAACCTTTGTAGTCGTACCCAACCGATACGTTTGCAATATCATTCGCCTGGTGAATTAGCCGGTTCGTAAATACCGTATCATTTTCTACTTCTTCAACATAAGGAAAGGTTGGTATAAAATTCTTCTCTACACGATGCAATGGATAATCGGTTTCGGACCATACGCGGGTATAATTAGCATTTAACACTAACCCATTAAACGGGTGAGGTAAATAAGACAGGTTCGACTGCCATTCAAGCTCCAACCCTCTCAGGAATGCTTTATTCGGATTATTAATGTAGAAGTTGGTTTCGCCACTTTTCAAAGCGGGGTATTTATCAATTGGAAATTCAGCCAGAATTGTACTATCGGGCAGGTTTTTCATTAAAGTTGTTTGCGAATAAAAAATTCCGTCTATTTCCTTCTTAAAAGCACCAACAGTTACCAGTCCAAGTTTTTTCGAGTGAAAAGTGAAGTTCAAATCATAATTTTCTGAAACAGCAGGTTTCAGGAAAGGGTTTCCTGCATTTCCATTACTTGCTACTGTATTATATGTAACAACCGGGATAATATAACTATAGTCAGGTCGTGATAATGTTTTGTTGTACGAAAAACGAACATTCCACCAATTGGTTACATTTAACCGGGCATGTAAATGGGGCAAGAAATGTGCATGAACAGCAGGTCTGCTTAATGTATCGTAAACTACATCTACATTTTTGGCGGTTGATCCTGATTTTAGGGCGGTATATTCGTTGCGAACATTTTCATAACGCACACCCGGAATAATGAGTAATTTATTCCACAAATTGATATGCCCCATAAAATAACCGGCCAGCAAACGTTCGCCACCCCAGTAATCACCACTGTAACTATCGCCTGTATTTTGTAATTTAGAGTGATCCATGTAATCAACAGCCATTTTATCGGTTAAATCAACATCAACCACATAGGGCATTGTATAATTTTCACTTCTGTTTAAGAAATTACTTCCGGCCTCATAATCATAGTTGCGAAAGTCGGTAAACAGCAACGTTGATTCCCAGTTTTCGTGTCCCTGTTCAACAAGCCAGTCTTTAAAATCTTCGTGAATTGATTTACCGCTAATATCGTCGCCATAACGGTAGCGGGTATAATCGCGCTCACGCTGCATGCGCATGTATTTGCCACCGATTTTTAGTTTGATATCAACCACGTTTGCAATTGAAAAAGGAACTTCAACATTAAATGAAGCATTTACCCGGTTTTCATTATAATTTTCGGGATTCCACCCAAAACCTTTCATCCGCATTGTTTCCCAAGTATCAGGAATTGCGTAGTTATACATCTCGTGAGGCTCCATTTCCAACTTTCGGGCATTGGTAAGCGAATCGGCATAGAAATTAACTTGTGTCGATTCAAAATCATAATTGTAACTATAATCGGTTACACGATTAAATTCGGTGTATGAAACCATAGCATCTACTTTAACCCATCCAAATTGTTTTTCGAACTGCAATGAATTATTCCATAACAAAGAGCTGTAGGCACTGTGTCCAATACTTACACTACGTCGTAAATTACTGGCACTAAGATTATCGCTATGGGTTAAACTATTACTTGTTTTATCCGAAAACATTGAGTTGAAGATGATTTTACCATCCGGAATTCTGTAATCAAGTATTAAACTACCCCCAAATACATTAGATTTATCGATACGGTCGCGAACGGTTACGCCGGATAACATATATTTTCCTTTTCCCATTTCGCCTTCCGATTCCAATGAATATCCCGGACGAATCTCGTCGTAACCTCCGTTATTTAGGTTATAGTTAGCGTTTACCGAAACGCCAAGCTTTTTATCGAAAAACCGGTTGCTTACATCGGCCCATATCTTGTAGCTTCCATTTTGCTGCTGGCTGTTATAATTGCCCTGCACCATAAAGCTGTAGTTAAACTCATCGGGGGCTTCCTGCAAGCGCAGATTCACAATACCGCCAATCGCATCGCCATCCATATCGGGAGTTGCTGTTTTGAAAACTTCGATACCCGAAAGAGAGTTTGACGAAACCATATCGAGGCTTACAGATCGGGTGTTTGCATCGGTCGATGGCATTTCGATTCCGTTTATCAGTATTTTATTCATTTTAGGTTGAATGCCCCGAATAACGACACTGCTACCGCTTAAATGTACGCCGGGCAAGCGGCTTATGGATTGTGCCGCATTGTCATCGGGAAATTCTTTTATCCTTTCCGACGAAACGGCATTCATAATTTTATCGGAATTCAACTGTTTGTTTACAGCCGATAACTGACCACGAGCCTGAGATGTTACTAAAACCTCCTCGCCCATGATATTTGAAGCATTGAGTGCTACGTTAATTTCAAGAGAAGTGCCATCGTCGATAGTTATTTCACGTTCGGCCGTATCGTACCCCAGAAAAGACACCTGCAATGTATAACTACCGGATTTAACAGGCAAATAATAACGACCATCGTCATTCGTAATTGTTCCTGTTGATGTTCCCTCAAGATAGACACTTGCCGCAGGCAATGGTTCGTTACTACCGGCATCGGTTATTATACCAGAAACCACACCCTTTGCAAAACCCGACAAAGAGGTAAACAGGATAAAGCAAATCGTGCAAAAGAACAATATTCCGTACTTTTTCTTCATAATCATTCCAATTAGTTAGTTTGATGTTAATCTTGTACTTTTCAAATTTCTACAAGCAATTTTATCAAATAGCAAGGCAAGTAATTATGAATAATTTCCCTAAAAATGGTAGTGTTAGCAGAATAGGAAATAACGTATCATTTTATGGTATTTTCTTCTCTAAAACCAACTACACAGTCAATATATAAATCTGATTATATCAACATTAACGAACAATCTGTGAAAACACGCACATGGAAAAAAGTCCTGCAAATTGAACTTTTGCAGGACTTCTGTTTTGTAAAGAATTACGTCTGTTACACTTGATTCTACTTGTATATCTTGAGTACTTCTTTCAGGTTATTCTCATTCGTAACACATAGAATAAAAAATCGAGTGTCGGAGTATCGACTGATGTTTAATATGACATCACTCGCGTTAACGTTTTTAACCATCAACAATTGGCCGGTTATATCAAACAGCTCGACCTTTTTAATTGCAAAAGCTCCATTAACACTCAATTCATTTTTGTTGATAAAATATGCCTTAACTTGATCTGCTATTTTATCTTCAACTCCAGTTTCATATGAATACGTAATTGTAAAAGTATTCGTTGTAACTCCATCCTGGGCTGTTACAACAATAACCGATTGTTCTTCGGTAGTTGTAATTTCAACATTAGCATCTTCGTCGGCGCCAAACACTTCAACAATAATTTCAGTTGTACCTTCGGGTAAGGTAACTTCATAATCTTTCATAATCGACATGAAAGGTTGAACGTCAACACCATTTACTGATATTCCGGTAATATTTGCATTATCCTTTAATGGCAACTGACCCAATCCATAATCGAAAGCAATATCTTCAACTTCGTGTGCGGCCAGAGCTCTTCCATATATTTTCAATTCATCAATTCCACCTGGAAATGCCAGATTCTGATCTTTGTTGTTACCAATAATTAATGGTATGCCTGTTGTTGTAATGGTTGAATCGGTAACATCTTCCATTGCACCAATCAAAGTGCCATTTACATAAAGTTTTACTGAATCTTCGGCCATATCTCGCACGCCCATTATATGAACCCATTCATCACCTTTGAAAAGTTCGGTAGCTTCAACTCCTAATTGTGTTTTATTCACATCATCGTCGATGGCAAAGCGCAGTTCTCCACCTTTGAAAGCCATGGTAAACCATTTCCCAATGGTTTCCCATGTTTCATCACCACCTTTTGCCGTAATAGTTTCGTGACCTGTACCTCCTTTAAACAGCACCTGATATTCGTTACCAGCATTTGCACTAGCATCAAATTTAACAATTGCCGATACCGAAAAGCTACTGGTATCTTTGTTAACGAATTCGTTATCCTCAACCATTACATAACTGGTGTCGGTTAACCCTTCGAAGGTTATGGCCGTTCCTGAATGTCCTTCAATATGTTTCACGCCTTCAACAACAGCACCATGGGAATTACCAACTTCATCAGTCATCAGCTCATCAGATGTTCCGTCAAATTTCCAAAATGCATCAATGCCGGTTAAATCATCGCCATATGAATCATACAGTTGTTTAACCTTATCGTCGTTTATTGCGATGGTATAAATTCTCACCTCGTCGATTGCACCATTAAACGAAGTTTCAGCCTCCACCGAAGTACTGTCATTATCGTTACGTGCACCAATTAGAATCTGATCGTATGCTGCGGCAGGAAGGTATCCGGTATGTTCGTCGTGCTCGACAACCGTACCATCAACAACCAGGTTACCGTTGATGTATATCTTTTTCTTACCTAAATCTTTATCAAAAACAGCTACCATGTGCTTCCACTGTCCGGGATAAATACCACGCATGTATGGCATATCAGAATAATACGCAATCTCTTCGCTGTTCAATCCTTTACGGGGATCAAAATCTTTATCAGATGCCACGCCCCTTGTGGTAAAGCAAACCCATCCGTGCTCACCTTCACTTTCGGCAAACTGTCTGATTTGAAAACCATTATTATTACCGGCAGCATTTCCATCACCCCGGTCGCCAATCAACACATTTCCAAATTTGGCATCCCAAACGTTTACTTTAAACCACAATGCAATCGAAAAACTACCTTCCGGAGTAAAATGGATTCCTGTTGAAACAGCATCGCCACTTTCAGGGCCTTTGAAATTCAATGCTTTCCCTGCACGTCCTTCTATAAATTCAGGGTTTCCAAGAGTAGTTCCATCATAGCCGTTACCCGAACCATCTTCTACGTTATCGTCGAAAGAATAATACGCAAACAACCCTTCTTCGGGCACTCCGGTTTCAATTCCGTTTACCAGAAATTCGTCGAGATTGAAATTGTTTGAACCATCGTTTGACACAACGCCAATAAGTCGTACAATTACGAGCTCTTTGTCTTCAGCACCACTTAAAGTTGTTGTATAATTATTAAAGTTACTCCAGTGTTCACCCGCATTGTATGTTCCGCCATCAATCCACGATTCTCCTCCGTTGAGCGAATAAGCCAGCGCCAGGTAGTCGCCTGCACTATTTTGTCCACCTGAAAAAGTAAATGATACTTCAATATTTTCAAAACCTGTTGTTGGAAACTGAAATTGATAATATTGTTCGTGCTGATCCGCATCGGTCACGTCGGAAAGGGTTGTTGTGCCCGACCATGTTATACGAGCAGAAATCGCCCCCCTCACATCGTTTGCAGTAAATTCACCGGCATTTGCGGTAAGCCCCAGTTCGTTGCCCAATGTTGCATTGTCGGAATAAATCCATGCCGAAACATCACTAAACATGTTTGAAACAGCAACAGTAGTTGGCGTGTAATAATTGACAACTTCGCCGGTACTGCTATAGTATTCGTAATCGAAAAACCATTTCGGTAATGCATATTCTGTAATCTCATCAACAACCGCCAACAGACTGATGTTAGAATTTATTTCAAAATCGTACGAAGAATTAGTTGAAACCTGGTTTCCGCTGCCATCTTCCCAATGTTGAAAATCATAACCAAAAGCAGGTGCAGCAATTATATTTACCGATGTACCTTTATTGAACATCAACTGTCCATTGAGGGTATCCGGAACAGGAAGAATAACAAATGCACCCGTATCGACAGAAGCCACTAACGAGAATATTTCAACTTCGTCGAAAACAGCCACCAAGGCTGTATCCTGTTCCATTTTAAATTCTAATTCAGATTCTTCAGAAACGGAATTTCCATTTGCATCTTCCCAATGGCTAAACTCATACCCCAGATTTTTTTGAGCCATTATCGATACTATTGTACCCTGCGCATAATCAGGTCCATCGAGATTACGTCCTATTTCTCCTGCACCTTCGGGCTCGACACTTGTAGTTAAAGTAAATTCAGCAACATCGCCGGAAAGAATAAAATAATCGACATTAAATAAATAGTCGTCGCCTCCAGTAAATATTAGGTATAAATCGTTATCTCCAGTAACTGTTGCAATATCAGCACTAAAAATCTGGTAATCGTCCCATCCTTCGGTACCGGCAATAACAGCTGTTCCAATCAGTGTTCCATCGGGTGCCCCCAATCTGAATTCAACATTTCCGCCACTGCTGCCTGCCGCAGCTATGGCTATGCGTGTTTCTTCACCATCAAAGCTCACATTGCTGAATTTTATCCATGTTCCGTTCTTTACATATCCAACATTACCTGTACCCGACAGGCTTTCATTCGTTTCAGCCTTAGCACCTGAATTTTCATCATAATCTTCTGCTTCGTACTTATCACCTAAGGAAGCAAAAATTGATAAATGCCCTATCAAAAACAAGGACATCAGAAGTAAAATTTTTTTCTTCATAATTAAATTCTTTTAGATTTCATGTAAAAAATATTAGCTATCATCAAATATATATTAAGATGAAATCCAGAGCTATAAGCATAATATCAAATAAAAGAAGCCCCTTTGCCATTTTGGTATATATGTATCATTTTTGGGTATTTTTATCTCAACACGCTTCTGCCTGCTCTTCGCAAACAACATGTGCGCTCTCATAAAAACCACAGAGTACGGTGTGCTGATTGCCAATGAAGCTTAAAAACATTAATCGGGATTTTATTCTTTACCAAACAATGAGAAAATATTGCCACACTCGTGTTTGAAGCTTGCCTATTTTTACAATTCATAAATTAAATCCAGGTACATGAGACATTTATACTTACTACTACTCCCCTTGCTGTTTTACAATTTGGGTCATAGTCAGCAAATCGCGTTCCCCGGGGCCGAAGGCTACGGGAAATTCTCCACCGGCGGACGTGGAGGTATCGTGATAACAGTAACCAACTTAAACGACAGTGGCGAAGGCAGCTTGCGGCATGCGCTTACTGCAAACACATTTGTTGGAAAAAAACGTACAATCATATTTAAAGTATCGGGCATCATTGAGCTTGAAAGCCCTATAATGGTTCGAAACGATGCTTACATTACCATTGCAGGTCAAACAGCGCCCGGAGATGGTATTTGCACCAAAAACTTTTCAGTAAAGTTTGAAGACTCACACGATATAATCGTACGATATCTGCGTTTCAGACCTGGCGATCAACAACCGGCCAGTACCGACGACGGAATACTTGAAGCTACCGATGCCATGTCGTTCCGAAAGTGCTACCATATTATTGTTGATCATTGCTCAATGAGCTGGTCGATAGACTCGGTGTTAGACCTTACCGTTTCAACCGGCTTTAGTACCATTCAGTGGTGTATGCTTTACGAACCGCTCGTTAACTCGCGCCACCCAAAGGGGGCACATAGTTATATAGCCGGTTGGGACGGCAGCAGCTACGGAGGTGGAATAGGTTTTGGCGGTGGTTCGTATCATCACAATTTGCTAGCATCGGGCAGATCGCGCACCCCAAGGCTTGACAAATATGCCGATGGTGACAAGCGCGATTTGATAGATATTGTGAATAACGTGATTTACAACTGGAGCAGTTACGGGGCTTACGGAGGCGAAAATGCCGATGTTAACTGGCAAAACAACTATTATAAATGGGGGCCAGAGACTTCATCCGAAAAAAGGGCAATCATATTCCTTCCCGGTGATACCTGCCGCATGTATGTCGATGGTAATTTTATAGAGGGATATCCAACTGTAACAAACGACAACAGCAAAGGGATACGCGCCAGTAACCTGCTCACTGTAGAACAGATTCTCCAGAACAAACCTTACCCGGTACTTTCTATCGACATGCAAAGTGCAACCGATGCATTCAGCTCGGTGCTCACACATGCCGGTGCAGTTTTACCATCGCGTGATAGCGCCGATAAAAAAATAATTCAAGATGTTTTAGATAGAACAGGAAAGCACATCGATTCTCCTACAGAAGTTGGTGGATGGCCGACACTTGAAAGTGGTGAAGCCCCGCAAGACAGCGACAATGATGGCATGCCCGACTTTTGGGAAGAGTTTAAAGGCCTTAACCCAAACAATGATGTTGACATAAATAAATTTGCCGGCGATGGTTATACCATGCTCGAAAAATACCTGAATGCAATTGAATTTAGTGTACCCGTAAAAAATTTAAACCTAAAAACCCAGAATGATAACACCGTTTTGTTAACATGGGACGATACTTATATGAACGAAGATAGTTTTATAATTGAACGGGCTGAAAACGGTGACAATTTTGATATAATTGGAGAAGTGGATGCCAATACAACAAGCTTTAACGACAACGATATAACAGACAATAATGACTATTCATACCGGATAAAAGTTAAAACTGACGACTGGGAAACAACTTATTCGGATACAGCTCAAATAAATATTTTGACACAAGTTGTTCGTTATATTACACCTGAACAGAATAGTAATAACATAAAAGCTTTCCCGAATCCCGGCAGCAATGAAATCACATTTAGCTGGAAATGCAATAAAAATGCTGACGTTTCGATAGAAATTTTCAGTCTCGACGGAACGAAAATAAAAACCCTAGCTTATGGAAAATATAAGCAAGGGTTTCACTCGGTTCAATGGAATGGAGACGATCTCAACGGGACAACTGTTGCACCGGGAATATACCTGGGCTTTTTCGACATTGACAAAACCCTTCACACACTGCGAATTGTACGCTCGGGTTTGCATTAAAAAAGAAAATAACAGGTATTATTTCACTGGAAAAATTCAGTAAATATTCTAACTTGAAAAATAAACTAATGAAATATAAAATGAAGAGAACTATATTTTTAACCGCTCTAATATTATACGCTTTATGTTCGTGTACACAAGAGCCGTACAAAAACAGCAACTTATCGGCCGAAGCAAGAGCCGAAGATTTAGTTAAACGCCTCACACTAGAAGAAAAAGAAACACTAATGATGAATTCGTCGGAGGCTGTGTTTCGTTTAGGAATAAAAAAATACGATTGGTGGAATGAAGCCCTGCATGGCGTAGCCCGAAACGGTACCGCTACGGTTTTTCCACAAGCAATTGGCATGGCCGCATCGTTCGACGATCAATTTTTGCACGAAGTTTTCACCGTTATTTCAGACGAAGCACGCATAAAACACCGCATTGCACGCGAAAACGACAACATAGGGCGCTACCGGGGGCTTACCATGTGGACGCCGAACATCAATATTTTCAGGGATCCCCGCTGGGGGCGCGGACAAGAAACTTATGGCGAGGATCCTTACCTAACCAGCATAATGGGCGTTGCTGTAATTAAAGGTCTGCAAGGCGAAACCACAAACGGAATCGACAAGCTACATGCCTGCGCAAAACATTATGCTGTACACTCGGGTCCAGAATGGAATCGTCATAATTTTAATGCAGAAAACATTAAGCCACGCGATTTATGGGAAACCTATCTCCCTGCATTTAAAGCCGCTGTAGAAAAAGGGAACGTTAAAGAAGTAATGTGTGCGTACAACCGTTTTGAAGGCGAACCTTGTTGCGGAAACGACCAATTATTAACCAGTATCTTGCGTGAAAAATGGGGCTACGAAGGCATCATCTTGTCCGACTGCGGTGCAATAAGGAACTTTTACCTGCCCAATAGACACGAAACACACCCCGATGCAGAACATGCCACTGCCGATGCCATTATCAGCGGCACCGATCTCGAATGCGGAAGCTCGTACAATGCACTTGTTGAAGCTATAAAAAGTGGACAAATAAGCGAAGCGCAAGTAGATGTTTCGGTAAAACGCCTGTTAAAAGCACGTTTTGAACTGGGCGAAATGGACGGTACTTCGCCATGGGATCATCTGCCCGATTCGTTGGTTAATAGCATCACTCACCAGAAAATGGCGCTTACCATGGCAGAAAAAACAATGGTACTGTTACAAAATAATGGCATTCTGCCACTAAAGAATCCCAAAAGGATTGCGCTTCTTGGCCCCAATGCCGACAACGCCGAAATGCAATGGGGAAACTACAACGGAATACCCAAACACACTGTCACCCTGCTTGAAGGCTTAAAAATGAAACTACCCGACACCGATATTATTTACGACAGAGTTAGCGATCACACAGGAGATGTTGTCAGCCTTGTTGACGAGTGTAACTACAATGACAAAGCAGGTATAAAAGCAGTTTACTGGAACAATACCAACATGCAGGGCAAACCCGCAGCAAACATCTACTACCAGAAAGTCATTAAAGTTGGCAAACGCGATACCGTAGCAAGTGGCATGAACCTTAATGACATATCGGCTAAATTTAAAACTGTATTTACGCCCACGGAAACAGGTGAAGTTGAATTTGTTTTTACGACTTCGAGCCATGTTAAATTCACCATAAATGATCAGGAAATTGAACTACAAAAAATACCTATCGAATTACAAGTTTCAAAAATGAAGGTTGAAAAAGGGACTTCATACAAAATTGAAATAGAACAAGTTCATTCTGAACAGGGGCAATTCCGTTTCGATATAATTCGTAGAATTGATACCGATATTGACAGAATTGTTGAATTAATAAAAGGCACCGATATTGTTGTTTATGCAGGAGGCATAAATGCCGCCCTGGAGCGCGAAGAATCGAATATTTACGCACCGGGTTTTATGGGAGGCGATCGCACCAGTATCGAACTACCCGAAGCACAACGCGAAGTTATTGCCCGTTTGAAACAAGAAGGGAAAAAGGTTATTCTTGTTAATTTTTCAGGCTCGGCAATGGGGCTTGAACCCGAAACAAAAAACTGCGAGGCCATAATTCAGGCCTGGTATCCAGGCGAGCGCGGAGGCGAAGCCATTGCAAATGTTCTTACCGGAGAACACAACCCGGCAGGACGACTTCCGGTTACATTTTACAAAAATGTAGATCAACTCCCCGACTTTGAAGATTACAACATGACCAACCGAACCTACCGTTTTATGCATGAAAAACCACTTTTTGAATTTGGTTACGGCTTAGGTTATACTTCGTTCGAGTATGGCAACCCGAGTATAAATCAAGCCGAAATATGTATTGGTGATGCTGTAAATCTTACAATTCCGCTTACCAATACCGGCATTTATGATGGAGACGAAGTTGTGCAGGTTTACTTCAGAAGAATGAATGATTCTGACGGTCCGGTAAAAACACTTCGTGCATTTAAGCGCGTGCATGTTCCTAAAGGAAAAACCGTAAACGTTTCGTTCGAATTAAGTGACGAAAATCTTGAATGGTGGGACAAACAAACACATCAGGTACATATGCATGCAGGCGAATATCAATTAATGATTGGGGGAAGCTCGGCCGATAACAACCTTAAAACAATCCCTCTAACCATTTCAAAATAAAATTTAACAACCGAATCGTAACAAAAAACAAAATGAGAAAACAGCTACTAATTATATTTCTGGTAATATTTTCACTTACGGTAAAGGCCGTAGAACCATATAAGGATACCAGTTTATCTGTTGACGAAAGAGTTAACGATCTGATTTCGCGAATGACCTTAACAGAAAAAATTGCACAACTGGGGCATAAATCAGCAGCCATTGGGCGATTGGGCGTTAAATCGTACAATTACTGGAACGAGGGAATACATGGAGTAGCCCGCGCAGGTCGAGCCACCTCATTCCCTGTTTCGATAGCGTTATCGTCAACATGGAATCCCGAATTGATTTACCAGATTGCCAGTGCAACATCCGACGAAGCACGTATAAAAAACATCACCGACGGAAAAGGACTGACCTATTGGAGCCCTACCATAAATATGGCTCGCGATCCGCGCTGGGGACGCTCGGAAGAAAACTACGGAGAAGATGTACACCTTGCATCCGAAATAGCTTTAAGTTTCATAAAAGGCATGCAGGGCAGCCACCCCAAATACATGAAAACGGTTGCTACAGCAAAACATTTTGCATGTAATAATGTTGAAAAAAACCGCAACGGCATTTCATCAGATATTGACGAGCGCAGTCTGCGCGAATATTATCTCCCAGTGTTTAAGGATTGTGTAACCAAAGGCGGAGTTTATTCGATAATGAGTGCATACAATGCCGTTAACGGAGTTCCGTGTCCGGCCAACCGTACCCTGCTGACCAACATTTTACGAAACGAATGGAATTTTGAAGGTTACGTGGTATCCGACTGCGATGCAGTAGAAAACGTATTTAGTCCGCATGCATATGTTGCCTCGGTTTCAGAAGCAACGGCTATTTCGTTACGAAACGGGAATGATCTGAACTGTGGCACCACTTTCCCAAACAATGCACTTAGTGCATTAAACCAAGGGCTAATGAAAGAGGCCGATATTGATGAAGCCTTAAAGCGTGTTTTCAAAGCCCGTTTTTTGCTTGGTGAATTCGATCCTGCATCTGCAGTTCCTTATACTTCAATACCCGACTCGATACTCGACTGCAAAGCGCATAAAAATCTGGCATTAAAAGCAGCCCGGGAAGCAATTGTTTTGCTGAAAAACGACAATTCAACCTTACCGCTCGATAAAAACACCATTGATAAAATTGCAGTAATCGGCCCCAATGCCAATGCTGTACAGTTGGGCGGGTACAGCGGAACACCTTCGATTCATGTATCGGCATTGCAGGGTATTGCGAACAAACTTGGTATAGATATTTCGACCGGGATAATTGAAGCAGAACATTATTCGTCGCAAAATGGAATTGAGGCGGAAGCTTGTGAAGAAGGCGGAAGCAACATCGGATACATCAACAACAACGATTATGCAGCTTATGATAGCATAGATTTTGGCACGGTAAAAGAAAAATTAGACATAAGAGTTGCCAGCGAAACAACAGGCGGTTATATCGAAATTTTTATCGACAAGCTAAACGGAAAATCGATTGGCAAATTTGAGGTTCCCGGTACCGGGGGTTGGCAAAACTGGAAAACAGTAAGCTTCGATATTGAAAATACGAATGGAGTGCATAATGTGTATTTAAAATTCACCGGGGGAAGCGGCTATCTTTTCAACCTCAACTGGTTCAGATTCTACAACGAAGACGATGAAAACCCCACAAACGGAGATGGTCGAATTGCCTATGCACAAGGTACAACAATTACCGGATCGATTAATCAATCAGAAATTGACAAAGCCGTAAACATGGCCAAAGCATCAGACGTTGCAATTGTTGTTTGCGGTACCGATCTTTCGGTTGCCGACGAAAGCAACGACCGATCGGCAATTGGGCTTCCTGGTGTTCAGGAAAAACTGATACAGGAAGTATATAAAGTGAACCAAAAAACCATTGTTGTTTTAATTACCGGTGTGCCCTTATCTGTTAACTGGGCACAGGAAAATGCCCCGGCAATTATTTGTGCATGGTACAACGGACAGGCTCAAGGCACTGCTATTGCCGATGTATTGTTCGGAGACTATAATCCCGCAGGCAGATTATCAACTACCTGGTATAAATCGACCAACGACCTGCCAAACATGCACGAATACGATATAAAGAATAATCGTACGTACATGTATTACAACGACACACCGCTTTATCCATTTGGGCACGGACTGAGTTATACCAATTTTGAATACGATAACTTAAAACTCAGTTCAGAAAATTTATTAAAGAATGATTCGCTTACAATTAGTGCCAACATTACCAATACCGGTGAAATATCAGGCGACGAAGTTGTTCAGCTCTATATTCACACAAACTCGTTAAGCGAGATAAGGCCGAATAAACAATTAAAAGGTTTTAAGCGAATAAACCTGGCCAAAGGTGAAACCAAAACGGTATCATTCACTCTAAAACACGAGGATTTGCAATTTTATGATCCGGCAACCAGAACATTCATTGTTGAAGAAGGATTGGTTGATGTCTATATCGGAAGCTCATCTGAAGACATCTGGCTAACCGGCCAACTTTCGGCAGATGCCGCAACTATTTCATCAACATACCGGCACGATCCGTTTATCAGATTTGAAGCCGAGCATTTCGAGTCCAATTCAAAAAATTGTAAAATTAGCCCTTGTCTGACGGATGAACTATGTGTTGAAGTGACGGGTAATGAGAGCTATATCGCGATTAAGAATTTCGATTTCAACAAGCCAGCAAAACAATTCAATGCAAATATTGCATCAATAAACCAGAACACTAAAATTGAAATCGTACTTGACGACCTGAATGGTGAAGTTGCAGGTACACTTCATATTAATTCAACAGGAAACATCGATTCGTTCAAAGTTAAATCATGCAAAACCGATGACATTACCGGAATACGTGATATATACCTGGTTTTAAAAGGCACATCTTTATCGCAATGCAAAATCAACTGGTTTTCGTTTCAGGAAACAATAACTACCGGCACAAATAAAAGCAAATACGAGCAATCGGGGTACGGCTGTAATCTATACCCAAACCCGGCAAAGTCGCTTTTTACAATTGAATATAAAATTCCTGACAGAACAGACATAGAGATTGAAATTTGCGATACAAAAGGAGCAATCATAAAATCGTATCAGTACAAACAAAAAAAAGAGGGAACATATCTAATGAATATAGATCCCGAAAGTGAGCAATTATCTCCGGGAATATTTTTTGTGAGATTCAGGGCGGATAATTATCTCAAATCGATACCATTATCTATTATTTAAACAAAACCGGACACAATAAAAGATAGATTAATTAGGATTGAAGTCTGTTCATAGCTTATTAGCTTAAACCCCATTTTATTAAGCAACAATTTTAAACAGTGTACCGGATAAGGAATACCCAGATTAAAAAAGGTAAAAAACCTGAGCAATCTGGCGTATTCCTTTTTTCAAAATCAGTTGTATAATCACAAAAGGAAAACATCAATGAACAAAAAAATATTAATTCTAATCGTATTTGCTTCACTTATAGCAAAAATCACATTCACTCAAAATCTACATCAGCTTCTATCCAATTCTATTGATTTAGTAGTGGCAGCCGACGGAAGCGGCGATTACAGTACCTTAATGGAAGCTATACTCGCTTCACAAGGCAACCAGGTAATTTTTATTAAAAACGGAGTTTATCACGAAAAAGTTGAAATACAGGGTGGTAAAAATAACTTAACAATTATTGGCGAAAATGTTGACAGTACGATCATTCAATACAACGATTATAGTGGATCGGGAAAAGATTACGATGGAATCATTCCGGGATTTATGGGGCAACAGATAGGGACTACCAACTCACACTCATTTTATAACGGGGCTTACGATTTAACATTAATGAATTTAACCATTAAAAACACGGCTGGGGATGTAGGTCAGGCTGTTGCTTTAAACCTCGATAAAGACCGTACAACAATCGTTCGTTGCCGAATAATTGGTAACCAGGATACATTTCTCACACGATCGGCAGCCCGACATTTGCTGAAAGATTGTTTTATTGAGGGTGATGTCGATTTTATTTTTGGTGGTGGTGCGGTAATTTTCGATAGCTGCGTAGTTAATTCCGACCGTGGCAACAGTCATATTACAGCACCTGCAACCGATAAAAGCTGGAATTTTGGATACGTATTTCAAAACTGTTCAATTACCGCCAACGATGGTGTCAACAACGTATATTTCGCACGACCATGGCACAATTATCCTAAAGTAAATTTTATGAACTGTTATCTCGGCAGCCATATAGCTCCGGCAGGTTGGGCCAATCCGTGGGGACTCGATCAGGATAACTGCACTTTTACCGAGTACAACAACTATGGCTCCGGGGCAGAAACAGCATACCGAGTAAACTGGTCGTACCAGCTAACCGATGCTTTTGCTAAAATATACACCCGCGAAATGATATTCAGCACAGAGGTAAGCAAAGAAATTACATCAAACTGGAATCCTGATATCGAAAATAACGCGTTATACAAAATAATCAGGGAGAATACCGAACTCTTGTACAATGAAAAATTCAACAGCGCTTTTCTAACTGATATTAAAATTGAAGGCAATAGTATTTCAGATTTTAATTCATCAAAAATCTATTTTACGGTAAATATTCCCTCCGGTTCAATTCCTCAAATCGAAGCTGTTACCGAATCAGCGAAAGCATCAACTGTAATAGAATATCCTGACGAAGTAGCAGGCACAGCTAAAATAATTGTTACTGCCGGGAACGGATTCAAAAAAACATACTATCTTAACATATCAATATCTTCAAATATAAACCAGCACGCCACCGAACACGTTAAGGTGCAATCAAACATCGTTCGAAATTCAGTTGTTCTAATAACCACCAACTTAAACTATGACGTCGATTTCACTCTTTTCGACATAGCTGGTAAAACTGTAATTGAAAAATCATTCAGCAGAAATAAAATGCCAAATGAGTTATCGGTAAATACAGGCCACATCGAAAAAGGGAATTATATTTACCTGATAAAATATAACAATCGCTCACTGAGTGGCAAACTCATCAAAATAAATTAGAATACAAACTCAAATAGTACCGCATTTATGAATACGAAAGTCATTTTAATAGCAACAACCATCTTTTTATTTGCAGGCATCTCGAAAATGTTCGGACAAATGCAGTCTCGTTATTTAGTTGAAGACATGTACACTGCCGATCCTTCGGTGCATATTTTCGATGGAAAAATATTTGTTTACCCCTCACACGATATCCATACCGAAGGTGTGGATGGTGCAATGGGCGGACATTACAACATGAAGGACTACCATGTTTTTTCGATGGAGAACATCAACGGCAAAGTAAAAGATCATGGTGTCGTCCTCAGTCTTGACGACATACCTTGGGCTGGCCGGCAACTTTGGGCACCCGATTGTGCCGAAAAAGACGGTAAATACTATTTTTATTTCCCTGCAAAAGATAAAAACGACATTTTCAGAATAGGAGTTGCTACCGGCGATTCGCCTGAAGGGCCTTTCGTACCTCAACCTGCACCAATTATTAGAAGTTACAGCATTGATCCCGCTGTTTTTAAAGACGATGACGGAAAATACTACATGTATTTTGGCGGACTGCGTGGCGGACAACTACAACGTTATCGCAATAACAAAGCACTTGAATGTGGGGAAGAACCTTCGGGCGACAAAGATGCACTATACCCGAAAATTGCTGCAATGAGTGATGACATGCTTCAATTTGCCGAAGAACCGCACGATGTTGTTATTCTCGACAAACAAGGGAGGCCTTTTAAGGGAAGCGACCACCAACACCGCTTTTTTGAAGGCGTATGGCTTCATAAATATCAAGGCAAATACTACCTGTCGTATTCAACAGGAAACACACACAACCTTTGCTACGCAACCGGCGACAGCCCTTACGGCCCGTTTACCTATCAGGGCATACTCATGAGCCCTGTACACGGGTGGACCACACATAATTCAATAGCCGAAATCGATGGAAAATGGTACATTTTTTACCACGACACCAAACAATCAGGTAAAAATTACCTACGCAACATTAAAGTACGAGAATTTGAATACAATGAAGATGGCAGCATTGACACAATAGACGGGATGGATTAATTTGCATCCTGTTCCTAATTTGTATTTTTCTACTTTTTAACCACCTTGCCAGCACTGATACCAAACTTCTTTTTGAAGCATTTACCAAAGTACGACACATCGCTAAATCCGACAGAATAGGCTGCTTCCGATACGTTAAGACTGTTTTCGGACAATAGCTGGTGTGCTCTTTTTAAACGAATATCGTTGATAAATTCTTTGACTGTCATTTTAGTTAATGCCGACATTTTTCGATAAAGCTGCATTCGGCTCATTCCCATAAACGACACAAATTTCTCGATATCAAGTTCTGTATCGTCAATATTGTCTTCAACAATTTGCATAGCCTTTTGAAGAAATTTCTCATCGGGCGAAGTAATTTTAATACTGCTTGGCTTGAGTACCAATTCTTTCGAATACTTTTCTCTCAACGAATCGCGCATCGACAACAGGTTATCCACTTTGGTCTGCAAAATAGCGATATCGAATGGCTTGGTAATGTAATCGTCAGCACCTTTGGCCAGACTTTCCATCACACGATCTTTCGACGAAAGCACGGTAAGATGTATCAACGGAATATGAGATGTACGCTCATCATTTTTAATGCGCTCACAAAGTTCAATGCCATCAACAATAGGCATCATTATATCCGAGATAATTATATCGGGAACAGTATCGACAGCAATCTCGAATCCCTGCTGACCGTTTTCGGCTTCATAAACCTGATATGATTTTATAAAATGTGACTTTATAAATTTCCGTATATCGTAGTTATCTTCAACTATAAGAATTATTTTCTTGTTCGACATTTCATCATTTTGTACATCGATATCATTCTCTTCATTTTCAATCTGATTTTCATCGTCGTTGCTTTTCACCAACACATTTTCTTTCGATTCGTTTTCAACCAGCGGCAACATGATTGTAAATGTAGCGCCTTCGTCCTCTTCGCTTTGCAAAGTTATACGCCCGCCAAGCAAGTCAATAAGCTCGCGTGTAAAAGCAAGCCCGATTCCGGTACTGGTCGATTTGTTGTTTTTCCCGGTATAAAATCGCCTGAATATACGGTTTTGTTGTTCTTTCGGAATCCCCTGTCCGGTATCTTTCACCACAATTTTAACAAATTCATTGTCAGAGCCTTCGTCAATATTATCGTCGATAACCAATGAGAAATAAAATGAAACATCGCCCCCGGGTTTGTTGTACCTAATAGCATTCGATATAAGATTATCGAGAATCTTTTTCAATTTATCTGGGTCAAAGCTTGTAACAAATTCTTCCTGAATACTTTTAAAATGATAACTCAGCCCCGACTCTTTCATCAGCGATTCAAAAGAAAAAAAGGTATCACGACAAAACTGCACAACATCACCCCTTTTGTAATCAACATAAAGTTTTCCTTCTTCTATCTTTCGATAATCAAGCAATTGAGTAACAAGTGTCATTAGGTGGCGAGCGTTTTTATGTACCATCTTCAATGCTTCTCTTATTTCGCTCTTGGTCATTTCATAATTATGTATCCGCTCGAGCGGACTAATTATAAGCGTAAGGGGCGTTTTTATTTCGTGCGAAATATTTGTAAAAAACTGTAGTTTAAACATATCAAGTTCGTGTTTACGTTCGTTTTCACGCTTTTCAAACTCATATGCTTTTTTCATTTCCCACCGCCTGAAAAACACGATAAACAACAAAAAAATCAAAACCATTGAAAGCGTTAAAATCAGAACCAAAAACCAGCTCTCGCGGTAAAATGGAGGCAATACTACAATTTTTAGCTTATCGCCAGTTTCGTTCCAATAACCCCTGTTGTTGCTGCCTATTACCCTGAAAACATATTCTCCCGGATCGAGATTTGTATATGTTGCATTTCGGGTTTCGGCTGCGTCGGTCCATTCGTTATCAAATCCATCGAGTTTGTACCTGTATAAATTTTGCGTGCTGTTTACATAGTTAAGCGCAACAAAATCGAAAGTCAGCACATTCAAATGATATGGGACCTCAATTAATTCGGTTTCAAGAATCGAACTTTTTAAAATATCATGTTTATCATCACCAATCTCAACCGATTTATTAAAAATTTTCAAATCGGTAATATAAACAGACGGAGAGTAATTATTCTCCAATAAAGCCGACTGGTTAAATATATTGAACCCGTTTTTACCCCCAAAAACCAGCTCACCGTTTTCGGTTTTAGCAGCTGCTCCGTAATAAAACTGGTTTCCCTGCAAACCGTCGATTGCAAAATAATTCTGAAAAGATTCTGTTTCGGGCTTGAAACACGACAATCCGTTAGCGGTACTTACCCATAATCGACTCATATCATCCTCGAGCATGCAATTGGTTAAATTACAAGCCAATCCCATATCTTCGCCATATGACTTAAGCGCTCCTTTATATTTATCATACAACACAATTCCGCGTGTACTGGTCATCACCCAATTATTGCCCCTGATATCAATATATAGTTCCCGCCCCTTTTCATCAAAACTATTAATAATGCCTACTCCGGGTCTGAAAATACGTATAACTTCAGAGCCCAGCCACAGGTCATTATCTTCATCAACAACAATCCACGTTATGCCATTCACCATATCGTCGAAATGTGGATAATGCTCAAAAGTATTATCTTCCGGATTATACTTATCGAGCCCCGAACCTGTTCCTATCCAGATATTACCATAATCATCGGTAGTAATATCCCAGATCAGATTGTCTGAAATTGAATGTGGATTCTGTTCATTTCTTTTAAATACTGTTGTATTGCCGGTATTAATATTGTGAACATTTAAGCCGCCACTAAAAGTTCCTATCAAAATATTTTCATCATCCATTGGATGGATGGCTTTTATACAATTATTGCTGACTCCGTTATTCGATTCGGTCAGATACCTGAACTCACCAGTTTTCCGGTTTAGAATATTTACTCCGCCATTTTCAGTTCCCACCCATAATTCACTATTGCGGCTCCAAATACAATAAACCTCACTATTGTTTAAATACCTGTTATTATCGGGCATTGCTTTATAGCAATCAAAAGCCTGCTTTTCGCGCACCATATGGCTTAAACCACCTCGAGTACCTACCCAAATATCGCCTTTTTCATCCTGCGCAACATCCATTACCGAGTTGTGAACCAACGAGCGTTCTTCGAGCAGGTTATGATTAAAAACACTTAGCAGGTCATCCCTTTCATTGTATAAATAAAGCCCATCGCGTGTCCCTAGCCATATTTGTTCATCTCTATCTTTGAATATTGAATTAATCTTTTCACTACGTTCATTCGATCTTTTTAATACAAATCGTTCAACTTCATTTTTTATCGGATTGATGATAAAAACCCCATTACTAGAAGTTCCCACCCATATACGCTGTTCGCTTTCTACCAATATATCCAGAATTTCATCGCCCAGTGCTGGCTCAATAGTTAAATAATTTGTAAATACACCTGTTGATGGGTTGAATTTTTGCAGCCCGGCCTTACTGCCGACCCATATATTGGAATCGGAATCGAAAGCTAATGCACGCACATAATTTCCTGCTAAAGAGTTTTCGTTATTTCGGTCGTGTAAAAACGATGTTAGCTTTTCACGCTGAAAATCTATTTTGACAATTCCTCTTTTTGTAGCCGCCCAAAAATTTTTGTCTTTATCTTCTACAATTTCTTTTACCGAAACATCATGCAGTATCTCTTTGTTATTAAACTTAACCCTGTCGAAAATATCGAGATCGCGGCTGTATTTGAACAATCCGAGTTCCTCGACACAAGCATAGAGAACACCGTTTTTTGCCTCGTAAAAATTACGTACCGAAACATTATTTTTCGATATCGAATCGTTTATATAAACCGGATACTTTTTAAATCTTATGCCATCAAAGCGTACAGCTCCCATACCAGCTCCAAGCCATATCCAACCATCTCTGTCCTGAAGAATACAATTTATATAATTGTCAGTCAAACCGTTTTGCAAGGTATAATTATCAAAATATAGTTTGTTTTCCTGCGCTGCCCCCCAATAGAAAATAAAACTCAAAAAGATTAATACTACAGCCTTTCTCCTCATGCTTTATTTATTATAAATTCAACTTCATAATTACCAAAAATCAAAAACATACAGGCAGAATTAAGGCTAAAAATGATGTAAATAAATATCATTTTATAAGAATTAAGTACCAAAACCCCGTCAATGTCGATTTAAGTTCTATATTCTGCTGTAGTTATTTCGCATAAAAGCAATATCTCTCATATCTTAAAAATAATTCCATGTTGTTTATCTTAATATTCCATTCGGGGAAAGAAAGTTTTTCAAATAATCCAAATTATATGTCCCCGAAATAAAAGGAAAGTATTTGGCAGAAAAAGAAAATGACAGTTTATAATAAACCGTCACTTTCATCCCCATCAAAAAAACGAGGCACGATAGTTAAACAACTACCTATTATAGTTGCACTACTAATTATTTTAGTTACCTTTGGGTAATCATTTAAAAAGTGAAATATGAAGAGACTAACAAAGCGAGAAGAAGAGCTTATGAACATCCTTTGGGAAAAGGAAGCCATGTTTGTTAAAGAAGTTATTCAACTACTACCTGACCCAAAACCTCATTACAACACCATTTCGACCATTATACGAGGGCTGGAAGAAAAAGGATTTATCGATCATAAGCAATATGGCAATACACACCGCTACTTTGCTTTAATTTCAAAAGATGATTACGGCAAAGGCACTATGAAAGATTTCATTTCAAAATATTTCAATCACTCTTACTCTAGCGTCGTATCAATGTTTGTTGAAGAGGAAGAAATTTCGACCGAAGAAATAAAAAAGCTGATTGAACAAGTTGAATCATCAAGTAAAAACCAAAATGACTGAGGTAATCAATTACATATTCAAGTCATCGGTTTGCCTAAGCATTCTCTATTTGGTTTTCCGATGGACAATGAGAAAGGAAGCACTGTTCACTTTAAACCGGTATTTATTACTGGCAACAGTAATTTTTTCAATGGCTTTGCCCTTTATTCAAAAACCAACCTTCGTAAACAATAGCGTAAATATTACAGCGTTTCCTGCCGAAGAGCCCACACTCGAGCCATTCATACCTGATGCAACCATTGATGTTATCAATATCTCACCCAACCACCAAAATGTAAATGAACAGCGAAGCATATCATACAAACAAACCCTATTCATAGTTTATATTGCAGGCTGTATCGCAATGCTGGCTCTCATAGTTTCAGGAATTTTACGCTTGTTATTTTTACTAACAACGACTAAAGTTTATTGTAAAAAAGGATTCAAATTAGCACTGGTTAATCGCTCCATCTCCCCAATGAGCTTCGGCCGTTACATCATTATGTCGAAACTCGATTACAAAGAGCACAGAGCCGAAATACTCAATCACGAAAAAGCACATTTAAAATTTAATCACAGCCTCGACATACTATTTATTGAATTAGTAAAAATTATTCACTGGTTTAATCCAATTGTATATCTCCTGAAAAAAGACATAAAAGAAATTCAGGAATTCCAGGTTGACAGGTACATAATTGACTCGGGCATCGACTCAAAATCGTACCAACTGTTAATGATAAAAAAATGTGTAGGCACCGAGCGCTACGCTTTAGCAAATAGTTTTAATCATTGTCAAATTAAAAATCGTATTACTATGATGAACAATCAAAAAAATCAAAAAAGCAAGAGCTGGAAGGTGGCGATCTTCCTGCCTGTTGCTGCGTTAATGCTATTGGCATTTGGGAACAATCGAAGCGAAATACCGACAGTAAAAACTTCATCTGTAAAATCAGAAGTAACGACACAAAAAAAATCTGAAAAAAACAGTCGTTTCAACAATGCTAATATTGAAAAAAGAAAACCATATGAGTTAAGTATTGTGATAAAAGAAGATTATTTAACTGTAAATGGGAAAAAAGTTAAACAACTTGAGGAAATTGAGAATCAATTGCGAAAATCACTGAAATCATATCCTCCATCAATAACATTTTTTAGTAGAAGTCGGTCTAAAGATTCTATATACTACAGCACCTTTACAGAGAAATTTGAAAAAGTTACAAAGGAATATGGATGGAAGTATGAGGCTTTATACTACCCTATATCAAATAAAACAGACAATAAATTTCAAGACATTACGGTACTGAACATTACGGAAATCGAAGATTATTTTATGATTAATGGCAAAAAAGTAAAGATTGAAAATTTGGAAACTGAGCTAAGAAAGTTAATCGTAGCAAATAAGAGCTATAAAATCGTTCGTGATTTCGGGACAGCATATACAAACCACAACAACAAAGTATTAAGCAAAACAATTGACGATTTAACAAAGGAACGAAGACTAATAAGATATGAAGATAAAAACAAATCAAGAATCGCTAGTTTACAGCGGAAACAAATAAACATAGAGATTGAAAACAACAATCTCAAATTAAACACCTATAAAGTTGAAATTGATGAAATTATTCCTCGAATCAAAAAGCTTTCAAAAGGGTTTTATGGAAATTTAATAACTGTCTATCATGATGGTAATTCAGACAAATTAAAAGGAAAAGTGAGAAATTTACTTGAGTGTGAGAAAGAAAAATTGAATACAGACCAAAAAGAAGAGTGGATTGTTATAGAAAATAGTATTTCTAACTATCCATTATGAATAGGAGATAATTAATTATCTCAACTCACTTTTCTATTTAGGTTTTTCCTGCCAATAATTGATTTTCATATAAAAAGCTGTTGTTCAGGTGCGTCTCCTGTTCAACAGCTTTAATCATTGTCAAATGATATTGTATTGCTACAACGTTTCAAAGTTACACTATAGATTTTAATTAACAAAAAACGCCTCTTTCGTTGAATTCATGCCCATATTTTTCCCGATTTTATGCAACATTTTCTGCTAACTACCTCGCATGAATTGCCCGTTCCCAAAAATGCATTGGAGGCTCGCACTCTTGAAAACCGGCTTCCCGGTATAATTTCTGTGCTCCATGATTGTCATTTCTGACTTCAAGGGTTACCTTACAGAAATCGTTTTCCCTGGCATATTCAAAAATCTTGCTCATCATCGCACGACCTATGCCTTTACGACGGAGATGTGGCGATACGGCAAAATCATGTATATTAATAAGTTGCTTGGCTTTAAAAGTTGAAAAGTTCACAAAGCAATTGGCAATACCGACTATTTCGCCTTTATATTTGGGCAGAAAAAATACGTAATTTGACTGGGCTTTCAGCATTTCAACATTTTTAAATGCTATGTTGGGTTGCAGAGGTCGCCCCCCGCCCATCTCGTCCTGCATATATAAATCGAGCATGTCTAGCATAGCTTTCATATGCTCAGGGTTGCCCTTATCGCCAACTATTACTTCAATTTTATCTTCCATTTTGTATTATTCTAATTACAATCTTAATGTTTTAAATGTGAATACAAATGTAATAAGTAACACTTCACATTTCGGGTACAGTTACTCATTTTTATAAAAAAGTTAGTGGCTGGGGCTTTGATATTTGCTATTATCTTTTTGTTTCATCCCCCATCTAACTGCATAAATAATCTCATTAGGCTTTTCATATTAATCAATTTATACACTGTCATATAAAAAAG
>JAQICD010000118.1 GCA_027858715.1 Prolixibacteraceae bacterium | reverse complement strand
GAAGAAGCTAATTCCGATGGTTCAATTTTAACCAGGTAAGCTTGTTTTTCTTCTTCTGAAAGCGATGCACCAACACCAACGCCCGAAGGAGTTACGTGTTTAAACGATGTAGATACTTTATTGCCAAGGCATTCATTGGCTTCCTTTACCAGTTGCCATGAGTTTAATGCATCGAGCACGTTAATTACACTGGGGCGGCCGTTAAGTACCTGAAATGAATTTTCAGGTGCGATTACTTCAGCGTAATCCTGATTCGGATTCATTCCGTATTTTAATTGCATAGTTAAATAATTATAGTTTTCAATTTTTCACAAAAGTAATGATTTGATTCAAAACCGTTCAAAAATGATGCTTTTGAAAGTAAAAAGTTAACCAATGCGTTTTATAAACTTGACTAAGAGGATAATTTTACTTAACTTATTACTTAAGTAAACGATAATATTTAATCTTTAAATCAACATGTTATGGTATATCCATTATCGGAATAAAAGTAACAAGCATTTACTAAATGCTGAACTGTTAGCAACAAGCCGTTCAAAATATCATTGTTTTTTCTATATTTAGGATTGTTTTAACAAAAGGGATATGGCAGAAGAATCATTTTCAAAATCGCGACGTAAGTTTTTAAAATCATCTTTAACAGGTGCAACAGCACTAACTATTTTGCCATCAGCAGTAATATCGGGAATGGGGCATACAGTGCCATCCGACAAGTTAAATATTGCCGCAGTGGGTGTAGGAGGTGTAGGTTATCAAAATCTTCTGAATTTAGAGCAAGAGAATATTGCTGCATTGTGTGATATTGACCGGAATTATGCAGAAAAATCATTCAGACGCTGGAGTCGAGCCAAAACGTACACCGATTTCCGCGAAATGCTTGAAAAAGAAAAGGGAATTGATGCAGTATTGATTGCAACACCCGACCATTCACATGCAATAATTGCCTTATCTGCTATCCAATTACAAAAGCATGTATTTGTGCAAGCGCCAATGGCTCATGCCATTTACGACACAAAGCGTATTACCGATTCAGCCGCTATTTATAATGTAGCGACCCAGGTTGGCAACCACGTATCATCGGGCGATAACACTCGAGATATTGCCGAAGCAGTTTGGTCAGGTGCAATTGGCAGTGTGAGAACAGTACAGGCCTGGACTAATGCCCCTCAATGGAAACAAGGATTCCCGACTATGCCTGAAGAAATGCGAACTCCAAATAATTTAAACTGGAGCTTGTTCCTTGGTCCATCAGCGCAAATTCCTTACAACGAAAAATATACTCCTTTTGGGTGGAGAGCCTGGTGGCAATTTGGAAACGGAACTTTAGGATATATTGCATCACAACTTCTCGAACCTGTTTTCAGATCATTCAAGCTACAAGCGCCTGTATCGGTGCTGGCAGGTTCTTCGGATGTTAATCTGTATTCGGCGCCACTTGCTCAAAAAATCAATTTCACTTTTGCGCGACGCAATAATCTGCCGCAGCTGGCAATGCCCGAACTTGAGCTAAATTGGTATGATGGGGGATTGATTCCTGTTTTGAATGAACATCTGCCTTCAAACATATTAGAAAGCTACGAGCAGGGCGGATTAATATTTGAAGGGGAAAAGGGTGTTTTGATTTGTGGTCCAGGAGGTGATAATTTTTCAGTTTTCATGAATAGAACAAAAGTAAGCATTGAAACAGGACGTGTGCTGCATCGTGTGGAAGGTGGACTTAACGGACATGAAAAGGATTGGGTAAGGGCATGTAAAGAATCTGCTGCAAACCGATTGGCTGCATCGGCATCATTTGAAAGCCAAAAAACACTTACCGAAACCCTGCTTGTGGGTTCAATGGCTGTTCGTCTTCAATCGTTAAAACGAAAACTGGTATGGGATAGCCTGCAAATGCATTTTACGAATGTAAGCAGCTACGATGAGATAGCAATAGTTAACAACAAAACTTATAGCATACAAAACGGATTAGCTCGCACAAGTGCTTCAGTTCAAAAGTACAACGCAGAACAATTTATTAACGAAACCGTTAGACCAGTAAGTCGTAATGGCTGGATTCAGCTATAAATACAAACTAAGACTGTTGTTTGATTATTTCGTATTTTGTTGTGAGATGTATGAGAGCCGAGCCCTGATTAATGATGGGCGAGTGATCGCGGCACAAAATGAATCCGTTATTTGGCGCTTTAATTTCCTTTTCGAAATCACCAAACGGATCGGATATCGTTCCCAAAACTTCACCTTTTTTGACGAAACTTCCAATTCGGATATTCGAACGAAACATGCCTGAATATTTTGCTCTGATCCATGTCGAAGTATTCACACTGATAAGCTCATCGGGTAAAGGATAAAAAGGTGCTACATTAGAAAAATCACGTATGCCTAAATATTGAATTACATTTAAAGAACCCTGCATTCCTGAGTTGGTAACGTTTTTATCGAGGTAAAGCGATTTACCCCCTTCAAATAAAAGAATCTTTTTCCCTTTTTTAAATGCGATATCGCGAAATGATTTTTCACGTTGTGGTGCTTTCACAATAAACTTAGCTCCAAATACTTTTGCTAGGATAAAATTTTCTGCATCGCCTTCACTAATGCGTATTTGTGAATAATTAAAGCGTTGCTCACCTCCAGAATGAAAATCGATACAATAATCAATGTGCGGCATTATTTCTGTCATAAAAATATGAGCAAATCTACTGGCAAGAGAGCCATTTGCTGACCCTGGAAACATACGGTTAAGGTCACGACCATCGGGAAATTCGCGTTGTTGGTTTAAAAATCCAAAAATGTTTAAAATCGGGATACAAATAATTGTTCCATTTTCGGGGACATTATAACCCTTTGATATGATTTTGCGGACTATTTCGATACCATTAACTTCATTGCCGTGTATGCCTGCCATCAGCAAAAGGCATGGACCGTCGTTTTTGGCACGTTCAATAATAACAGGAACCTCAATACGAGTTCGTGTATGTAGGCGAGCAACAGCCATATTTAACTGCATGCTTGTACCGGGCAATATTTGATGTCCGAGAATTTTCATAAAGAACAACAATTAATCAACATGACGTTCAACGTAACGAATAATGCTTTTGGCTATGTCTTTTCCGGTTGATTTTTCGATGCCTTCAAGTCCTGGCGACGAATTTACTTCCATGATTTTTGGACCGGAAGCTGATTGAAGCATGTCAACACCTGCAATTCCCAGCCCCATAACACGTGCTGCTTTTAATGCGGCGTTTTCTTCATCTTCCGAAAGTTCAATAATACTGGCAGTGCCACCACGATGAAGGTTTGAACGGAATTCACCTTTCTTTCCCTGCCTTTTCATGGCACCAACAACTACACCGTCAACAACAAAAGCACGAATATCTGCACCTTTAGCCTCCTCTATGAATTCCTGGACTATAACTCTGGCCTGCATGCCATGAAATGCTTCGAGAACCGATGTCGCAGCACTTCGGGTTTCGGCCAAAACAACGCCAATGCCCTGAGTACCTTCGAGCAGTTTAATTACACATGGGGCGCCACCAAGATGGTCAATAACACCTTCTACATCCTTCGAATAATTGGTAAATGCCGTTTTTGGAAGTCCTAGTCCAGCTCGTGATAAAATTTGCAAACTGCGCAATTTGTCGCGCGAACGTATAAGTGCCTGCGATTCGATAGCGGTAAAAACCTTCATCATTTCAAACTGTCGTAAAACAGATGAACCATAAAATGTTACCGAAGCGCCTATACGTGGTATTACAGCATCGACACCGGTTATACTTTCACCGTTATAAAATATCTGGGGCTTTCTTTTTTCAATTATTATATCGCATTTTGAATGATCGATTACCCTTATCTCGTGTCCGCGTTTTTCGCCAGCTTCAACCAAGCGCTTAGTTGAATATAGTTTCGAATTTCTCGATAATATTACAATCTTCATTGATCTCATAATGTTTTTTGCTAGATTTTAAATTATTGATTTTTAAGCGCTAACGATGGTTATTAATCACCCGCAATAAGGGGCGAAATATAGTGTAATTATTTTTTTTCAGAAAAGCGAGTCAGGTTTATTTTGGCGGTATCAACTATAAACTTACCGCTTAATAATTTACGACCAATCAAAACCGGATATTTCATACTATCTCGTTCACTTAACGAAAGGTCGATTGGATATTGTTGTCCGAACAATTCAATAACTGTTTTAATAATATAGCGTTTGCTGGCATGTCCCGTAGAGCTTCGAATCACTTTCTGCCTGTAATTCTTTGAAGTTATTATTTTATTGTTGTATTGTTTGTGTTTAGGATCGAGAAGTTTAAAGCATAAAACTTTTTTACCTTCGAATACTTCTTCTTCAATTTGATGACAATGAATTGACGAAGTGTAGGCTCCTGTATCAATCTTAACATCAATGTTTTTTAATCCAAATTCAGGAAAGTGGGCAATTTCTTTTCTTCCAATAATTTTTTTTGAATTCATCAGCATATATTTAGAATGTGAATCTACAAAGATTTTTATAAAGGAAATGAAATTGAATAGTGTCGAAACGACTGGAAAAAAGAAAGGATAGATGCATTGACCTATCCTTTTCTCAAACTAACCTAACTAATCTAACTAAACCTAAAAACTATGAAAAATAAACCTATTGCAAAGATATGTTGTGAAACAGTAATATTAAAAAAAATCGTGTTAATACTTGTTAATTCTATCAATTTTTACAATGATTTAACAAATCACTGGGCTACGAAAGTATAGATGATATAACCTTTCTGTATATTTTTTGAAGGTGATACCGCATTAAACCGTGTTCGCAGAGCAGCTGTTTTAGCATACGACAGAAGTAGGCGATTACTATTTCCTTCAGGCTCTGCCGATATAACCTTGCCGTTATTATCAACTTCGATATAAACTTTTATTTTCCCCCCTTGATGCGATAAATAAACAGGAATAGGCAAACGCAAATGATAACGATCCTCGAGAAAATATTCGATATTGCTTTCACCGCTATAAAGTTTATTCATAATTGAATCTGGATCAATATTTTCTGTAGTTTCTTCAGGCATTTTTAGATCGTCGATTGTGGGAATTTCTTTCGATAATTGTTGCAAGACGTCTTTTGCCAGGTTTTGAGCTTGTTCAAGCTCTCGCTGATAATCCTCATCAAAGAAATCGTTTAATTGACTGGCTGTTCTGTTCGAAGCAACATTTGTTTGTTGCTGAGTAAATTGGTTCAGATTTTCGAAATCATTATTATCGGGTTGTGGCTTTTGATCCTCCATCATAAATTCAGGTGGAAAATCAATAATAATTTCAGATTCCGTAAATTCCTTTTTAACCCTGAACTCACTAATATTAAGAATGGCAAATATAGTTACATGAAATGCCAGTGTAAATATTACACCGTCTTTGTATTTTCGATATAGAAGCATTATTTTTTTCATGCATTTGCAAAGATAAAAAAGCAAGGTATTAAAAATACAAAATGATTAAAAAGAGTGCATGCATAGGCATAGCTATGTACATGTTTTGTTCATTGAAAAATGCACCTTATCAAAAAATAAGTGAACTATATTGCATGTTTATGGCGTATTCAGGATAATATTCTATTTTTATAAAAAATTTTAAAGAGCAGCATAGCTTTCATTTTTATTTGCTTATTTGTTGGATAATAATTTATAAAAATGCTTAATTTAGTAGGATTAAGATGTGTCTTTAAAAAAATCGGAAGATTCTTATTTAAAGTATTGAAGTTTGTGGTTGATTGAGAAATAGTTTTAAATATGAGCAACAAAGGTCAGGCAGTAACAAATAAAATTGTTTTATTTTTAATTATTACATTTTTTATATTTTCATGCAAACCGCAGGGAACCAATAGTTATGAACCTGCAGATGAAATTATAATAAATGAAAATATTAACTTTTCACTTGATATGATATCAATTGGAGATGATATTCAACCTTTCAATTCGGAGGTTACAATAGATACAATTTCAGAAAACAAATACATTATAAATTTAAATTTGTACACTGATTTTCCCTCATTATTACCCCGTTTTCGCTTCGACATAAAATACCCACGCAAGTTGGTGCATGCATTATGGAGTTCTCGAACCTGGTCTAATCAATCATTTATAACAATCCCAAGTTATGCACGTTTGCAGTCTGAGTATAATATTGTTTCAGCTATGGCCAAAAATAGTCAGAATCGTATTTCACTGGCCTCAATCGACGATTTTAACAGTCAATATACTCAAATTGACATAAAAGAAGTTGGCGATTCTCTCGTTTTCTCATTCAACTACTTTAACGACGTATTGCCTGACGCTGAATTACTTGATTATAGCGCAAAAATTCTGGTTGACTTTAGCGATGATAATTATTCTAACACGGTACGAGAAGCCTCGCAATGGCGACTTAATTTCGATAATCCCGAAGCTATAACAAAGGTTGATTTATCTTTAAAACCAGTTTATTCAGTTTGGTATCCAATGGATAGAAATATACCATTGGATAATATAACTTATTATTTTGATTCAATTTCAGCGATGGGTTTTAAGTCGGTACTTTTTGACGATGCCTGGCAAAATGTTGTACGATTTGAGGTAGATTCTACAGGCATGTGGAATCCATCTGAGATAGATGTAATCAAAAAATTTATTGCAAAAACAAAAGAAGCAAACATGAAGATTGCGTTGTGGTACACACATCCTTTTATTGGTGCGCATAACTATGTGTTTGAACATTTCGAAAATAAATATCTCCAATATCGCACTTCGAGCCAGCCTATTTTAGATATCAGATATCCTGAAGTACGGGATTACATAACAGAAATGTACGCACAAATAGTATCAGAATGGGAGGTCGATGGAGTTTGGTTTGACTTTCTTAATGGGTATTACCCAAACGAACATATCATAGTTACAGATGATCGAGGACGTGATTTTGTATCTGTACGTAAAGCACTTGACTCGCTTAGGGTTCAAATGCAATATGCAATGCTTTACGAACGCCCTGATATATCAATAAATCAGAGTTATAATGTAGTAGGCCCACTCCACACATCAAATACGAAAACGATCAACGGCTTTTTAGGTACTACAGTTTTGACCGATGTACGCGAGAAACTTGTAAATAATCGTTTGCTATATGGCGAATATTCTCCTTTCATGGAGGTGATTGGTATTCACCCAAAAGATCCGGCCGTTGATGTGGCTAAAAAATTCCAGTCTGTATTATTTGGCACACCTTATGTTTCTTACTTCTCTTATACCATACCCGAGGAAATAAGACAAACGTTAAAGTTCTGGATTACTTACTGGAAGTCTAATGCACACTATTTAACCGAAAGTGAATTCAGAGCATATAACCCGGTACAGCGGTATCCTGTGCTGATTGGTGGTAATATTATGAAGCAAATTCTAGTGTTTTACGATCGTGTTGCACCTTACGATTTTGGCTATTTTAATTTCGAAATGGCTGATGTCATCAATTCTTCCGACTATCCGTATGTTTCTGTAAAAGGACGACCTACAGGTAAAGTTGATTATATCACTTACGACCATAAAGGAAGCTATTACGATAGAGGAACTCTAAGGTTCCGAAATGATGTCGCTTTAATTGAAATTCCAATTGGTGGGTATTCGCGCCTGATTGTTAAGTAATTAGATTCACGAAATCGCAAATTCGAGAAATCCTTACATATTTAATATGAAGAACATTCTGATAATATCGGTTTTACTGGTTGAATTGTTGTTTTCGTGTTCTTCGTATCGCTCAGGAATTAACCCCAATAATAAAGAAGAATTATTTGAAAAAGGGCTTGAAGCATACCGTTCGGGTGGTTATCATCTGGCCGAGAATTATCTTGAAAAGGCTATTCAAATCGATAGCTTTTATGTCGATGCGTATCTTTTAATGTCGGATGTCGCTGCCGAACTCGGAGACAACGATTTACGTTTATTTTCTCTTGAAAAAGTATTGCTACTTGAACCTGGAAAATACAAGGTAGCACATAAGTATGTTTCGGATATTTATCAGCAACGTGGCAAATTTGCTGATGCAACTTTTCATTTAACGAAATACCTCGAAAATTACAATGGGTCTGACACATCAGCATTTAAACTACAATTGGAAAATAATGAAAAATCCCGTTATCTTGTAGAAAATAAGCTGACTAATGTAAATATAAAAGCTTTTAATGAAACAATAAATACTGAAAATGATGAGTATTGGCCATTTCCTTCGGCCGATGATTCTACCATTTATTTTACACGACTTATAAAACCTGAACAATCACATCCGTTTGAGCGACTTTTTTATTCCGAACGCAACCGAGACGGATGGGAAACAGCCGTACAGTTAAGCATAGGCGATGTGCGCGAAGTAAACGAGGGGACAATTAGCATGATCGCTAACGAGAACTTGATATTTTTCACAGCCTGTGGGCGTTCAGACGGCTATGGTAGCTGTGATATTTATTTCATGATAAAAAAAAACAAATGGGTGGGGGCGTTTAATGCAGGCAAAAATGTAAATACTGCGGCATGGGATGCTCAACCTTCGGTTTCGGCTAACGGCGATTTGCTGTTTTGGTCATCATCACGCGAAGGAGGATTTGGGAAACAGGATATCTGGTTCTGCACGATTCAGAAAAACAGCAAAGGAGTGATTGAATTTGGCGAGCCGGTAAATGCAGGTACGGGTATTAACACTACCAAAAACGACTTTTCACCTTTTATTCACGCCGATAACAGAACTTTATATTTTGCATCGACCGGTCATTATGGAATGGGTAATAGCGACATGTTTGTCAGCCGGTTTGAATCGAACCAGTGGAGTAGGGCAAAAAACCTTGGATATCCTATAAATAGCATAAACGATGATGATGGATTAGTGGTTTCACCCTCAGCACATTTAGCTTTATTCTCGTCAAATCGCTCAACATCAGTTAAAAACTCAAAAGATATTTACTACTTTAATTTACCCAATGAATCGAAACCAAATAAAATGGGCTATTTGAAAGGATTTGTATATAACCGGGGAACCAACGAGAAAATTAATGCCAAAATTGAATTATCTAAACTAAATACAAAGCAAAAACAAATTGTAGAAAGCGACATAAAGAACGGTTATACAACTGTTATCGAAGCAGGACATACCTATGCGCTCAATTTGTCGTTGCCCGGATTCCTGCTTTATTCGCGTCATTTCGACTACAACAACCCCGATACATTTAACGATGCAGCAACTGAAAACATCTACCTGGAGCCCATTAGGCTGGATGCTACGGTTATTCTCAACAATATTTTCTTTGAATTTGATTCCTACAAAATAAATTCAAAATCGGAAACAGAACTCATGAAAGTTGTTGAGTTTATGAAACAAAATTCCAGTGTGAAGATTGAAATATCGGGACATACCGACAATGTTGGTAGTGAGCAATATAACCTCCAGCTTTCGAAAAAAAGAGCTGAAAGCATTGCTTTATATATATCGGAGTATATTAATGCATCCCGAATAAAACATGTTGGTTATGGTGCTCAAAACCCCGTTGGCGATAACGAAACAGAAGCGGGAAGAAGCAAAAATCGACGCTCTGAGTTAAAAATTACAGGCATTTAGTATCATTATTATTCGTTTTTATTTCGGTTAAGTCGTATATCACTACAGCAGCAATATGGCAACCAAAAGCTGCCGGTAAATAAGAAATAGTACCTACAGTCGATTTTTTATTTTTTCCTTCATCCGGAATTACAGCATTTTCAGATACCTGCTCGGGTGAGTAAACAACTTTTATCCCTTTGCGAATTCCAAGTTTCCCCAGACGCTTACGGAGTACACGCGCCAGCTTGCAGTTATACGATTTTGAAATGTCGGACGATTTTATTAGCTCTGGATTCATTTTGCCACCTGCACCCATTGAGCTGACTATTCGATGTCCGATTTTAAAGGAATGATAAATTAAATAAACCTTAGGAGCCAGTGTATCAATTGCATCAATTACATAATCGTAGTCGTTTTCAAGAATTTCAATCATACGTTCGTCCTGAATATATTCGCTGATTGTAGTTATCTTAACATTAGGGTTGATATCTTTAAACCGGCTGGCAAGTATTTCAGTCTTTTTCTGTCCAACTGTGCTGTGAGTAGCCGGTAGCTGTCGGTTTATATTGGAAACATCAACGTCATCGCCGTCAACAATGGTAAAGCTTCCAATTCCGGCGCGGCATAACATTTCAGCAGCATAAGCACCAACTCCACCAAGTCCCACAACCAATACATGACTATTCCGTAATATCTCCGTTTTCTCTTTGCTTAATAAAAGCTCAGTTCGCTCAGTCCAACTCATACCCAAAAATTCGTTTAAAATTTTTTATCACCTGCTTTTTTAAATTTTCTACAGGTATATTTCTAATTTCTGCGGCGCGAAGATAAATTTTTTCAATGGGAATATCGTTCTCGTCGGTTTCAAAGAAAACTCGCTCCAGATGAAGTTGCTTAAATATTGAAGCTATTTTTGAACCTGAAAAAAGAGCATTTCCAAATGAAAAGAATGTGTTGAACTTTAAAAATTGTTCAACCTGTTGCATGTTACCTCTAAAATCATGCAAAATAACAATACCGCTATATTTTTCATCTTTTAGCACATGCAAAATGTCGGAGTAGGAACGAACAGCGTGTATTAGAAGTGGTTTTTTTTCATTTTTTGCACATTGAATGTGCAGTTTGAATACTTCGATTTGCTGTTCTAGCGATGCATCAATGGCTCTATCGATTCCACACTCGCCAATGGTTACAATATATACCTCAGCAGCGTATTCAACAATAGTATTTTTTATAACTTCGGGATCGTAATTTTTAATAAACCAGGGATGCCATCCTGCTGAATAAAATTTTGAATTATCAATTTCAAATTTGTTTGATTCATGTAAAAGCAAATTTTTAACCGACATCGTTTGTGAGGTCGAATCGTAACTTCTGTGGGTGTGTATGTCGATGAATTGTGGCATATTTTAGCAAATTTATAAATTCATTTGATGGATAGCATGACATTTCATAGTTGATTTTTCATATTTTATGAAGTACTTTACAGTAAAAATAGATTTATGGATAAAACCGGAATTTCTTTTCTGTTTAAAAAAAATAATAAACAAACTACCCGACGATTAGTTGTTGCCAACGGCGTTGATCTACACACGCTTGAGGCTGTCGGTCGTGCCAAAAACGAAAATATAGTTACAGTAACCATAACCGGAGACAAAGAGCAAATTATCAGCAACTTCAAAAAGATTGGAATTACTACCGACAGTTGTAAAATAGAACACTGTACAACAGCCGAAGAAGCCGTTGCACGTGCTGTTGATCTGGCACGTAATGGGAAAGCCGATTTGATAATGAAAGGATTGATTGGCACCGATGTTTTTATGAAAGCCATTTTAAATAAAGAGAGGGGGCTTTTGACTAAAGGTGCTATGCTTTCGCATGTGGCAATGTTATTTAACGATGTATATCATAAGCCAATATTTATAAGCGATGTGGCTATTTTACCATTGCCAGATCTGCTACAAAAGCAGCAAATGGTGAAATATCTTGTAAGCGTTGCTCAAAAAGCCGGGATAAAACGTCCGAAAGTTGCTTTTATTGCGGCAACCGAAAAGGTAATCGAAAAGATGCCGGCCTGTACCGATGCGGCAGCGTTGAAAAAACTATGGGAAGATGGAGCTTTCCCTGGTGCGGTTTGCGATGGTCCAATGGCGCTTGACTTAGCTGTTGATAAGAGATCGGCAGAGGTGAAAGGCTTTAACTCTCCGGTGGCCGGCGATGCCGATTGCCTGCTGTTTCCGAACATTGAGTCGGGAAATGTGTTTTATAAAGTCAATACGATGTTTTGCAATGCCCGTGCTGCTGCAATTGTGATGGGAACAATGATCCCAGCAATTTTGTCATCGCGGGGCGATTCAACCGATACTAAATATTATTCCATAGCTTTGGCCTCGTTAATCGGATGATTGTATGCATGAATTTAACCCTAAAATACTGGTCATAAATCCTGGTTCAACTTCCACAAAAATTGCTGTGTTCGAAGGTGAAACCTGCCTGTTTACAAAAACAATACGTCATTTTATCGACGATTTGATTCATTATGACAGCATAATCGAACAGTATGAATTCAGAAAAGATATCATATTGGGAACACTTGAACTCGAAAAGGTCGATTTGTCTGGCATTTCAATTATTATGGGGCGTGGCGGACTTACATATCCTTTAAAATCGGGAATTTACGAGGTTGATGACCGAATGCTTACGCATGTTCGCAAAGGAGTTTGGGGACAACATGCTTCTAACCTAGGGCCGGTATTGGCTCATTCCATTGCCAAAGAAATTACAGGCGCTAAAGCTTTCATCGCCGATCCGGTGGTAACCGATGAACTGGAGGCTGTGGCTCGTTTTAGTGGCCATCCGCGTTTTGAAAGACGTTCGATTTTTCATGCGCTAAATCAAAAAGCAGTAGCTCGCTTATATGCACGTTCTATTAACAGAAAATACAACGACTTGAATCTCATTGTTGTGCACATGGGCGGTGGTGTATCGGTTGGCATTCATTCGGGTGGGAAGGTAATTGATGTGAACAATGCTCTTGACGGAGAAGGCCCGTTCAGCCCCGAACGTAGTGGAACTTTACCAGTAGGTCAGCTTATTGAATGTTGTTATTGTGGAAATTTTACCGAAGATGAAATAAGGCGCATGGTGGTTGGCGAAGGTGGCATTACTGCTTATTTGAATACCAACAGCATGATGGATGTTGAAGAAGCAGTACAAGCCGGAAACACTGAATATATAAAAATATTGGATGCATTTGTTTACCAGGTGGCAAAAGCAATAGGAGAAATGAGTACTGTTGTTAATGGTTCGGTTGATGCAATTATACTTACAGGTGGCATTGCTCAAAGCACCATAATTACTGATAAGATTAAAGAAAAGGTCGGTTTTATTTCTCAGATTGTAATACGTCCGGGCGAAGATGAAATGGAAGCCATGGCCTTAAATGCCTGCTTAATGCTCAAAGGCGAATTGGAGGTGCAAAAATATCCTCACTAAGTTAATTTACGTTTTTTTTTAATCACGAAATCTCTTGATTATTTCCGAATATGCGTCTATTCTCCGGTCACGCAGGAATGGCCAGATACGGCGAACATCTTCCGACCGTTTTAAATCAACTTCCACTACCTTGTTTATTTCGGTATCGACAGGGGCTTCGTAAAGCAATTCACCTTGCGGACCTGCAATAAAACTGCTGCCCCAGAAATTGATTCCTGCACTTTGCCCACACGGGTCGTTTTCTATCCCCACACGATTTACAGCTACAACCGGTAGTCCATTAGCTACAGCATGACCACGCTGCACCGTAATCCATGCATTGCGCTGACGTTCGCGTTCAGCTTCATCATCAAGCATATCCCAGCCAATAGCAGTAGGGTAAATAAGAATTTCGGCGCCGGCAAGTGCCATTAAACGGGCGGCTTCGGGATACCATTGATCCCAACATACCAAAACACCAAGTTTACCAACTGAAGTATTGATGGGCATAAAACCCATATCACCCGGCGTGAAATAAAATTTTTCGTAAAACCCGGGGTCATCGGGTATGTGCATTTTTCGATATACTCCGGCAATTAAACCATCCTTTTCATATACAACGGCTGTATTGTGGTAAAGGCCTGTTGCACGTTTTTCGAATAGCGATGTTACCAAAACAACCTTATGTTGTTTGGCCAGCTTGCCATAAAAGTCAGTCGAAGGACCAGGAATAGGCTCTGCCAGATCAAATGTATCTACATCTTCGGTTTGACAAAAATAAAGGCTATTATGCAACTCCTGAAGCACAATAAGCTGCGCACCATTTCGGGAACATTCGGCAATATTACCGGCCAGTTTAGCCTTGTTATCTTCAACATTGACCGTATTTGCTTGCTGTATAATGGCTGTTCGCATAACTTTATTTTGAAGAAAATAATTCAATTGCTTACTATACTTATTTAACGAAGCTGTGCCCCAACTTGTTTTTCGTATGATACAATCAAACGCTGCATGGTTTTGTCAATAATTTTATCATTCAATGTTTTCTCATCATCACGTAAAACGAAGCTTAATGCATACGATTTTTTTCCTGCCGGCAGTTTATCACCTTTGTAAACATCAAAAATATCGACCGAACGCAACAATTTGCGCTCTGTTTTTTGTGCTATTTCTTTTAGGATTGAAAAAGTAATATCCTGATCGATAAGCAAAGCAAGGTCGCGACGCACAGATGGAAATTTTGGTAATTCGGTATAGCTAATTTTATGGTTTGCAATTTGCTGCATCACAAAATCCCAGTTGAAATCGGCAAAAAACACATTGTTGTCAATTTCAGCATCTTTTAACAGTTTATCATTCACAAAACCAAATTCAACGAACTTTTTTCCATCACCACGCTTATAAATTAAGCCTTCGCTGATAATGTCGTTTGAAACAGATTCAATTTTTAGTTTTTCGATGTTAAAGCCAAGTTTTGCAAGAATATTTTCGACATACGATTTCAAATTAAAGAAAGTTGATGGCTGAGCAGGCGTTGTCCAGTTTCCATCATTTTTGTTACCGGTAACAAACAAGCCAAGATGAAATTCTTCGCTGTATTTATCAAGCGGTTTTTCTAAGTTTTTTCCTTCGTTTTTGAAATAGGTGTTGCCAAATTCAAACATCCGCAAATCGTGATTTTGAAATTTCACGTTGCGACTTATGGCTTCAAGTCCGTCGAACAATAAAGTTTGACGCATCGAATTTAAATCCTGACTTAAAGGGTTGAAAATAGAAACGGTATTTTCTGCCTTAAAAGTTTCGCCATTCTCGTAGTATGAAGCTCGTGTAAGCGAATTCGACCATATTTCATTAAAACCATTCGATGCAAGAAAATCAGAAACCAGGTTTTTAATTTTTTCGGGGTTCGGTTTTGGCGAATATTGAATGGTAGAATTTACATGGCTTTCGGGTTTTACATTATTGTAACCATAAATTCTGAGAATTTCTTCAATAACGTCAGCTTCGCGCTGTACATCAACCCGATAGGGAGGTACTGTAACCAAAATAGTGTCGTTTGTCGATTTTACAACCTCTATTTCAAGTGCTTTCAGAATATTTTTTATAGTGTTGACAGGTATTTCAATGCCAATAAGTCGTTTTACATTAGCCAATGATATTTCTACATCGAAAGGTTTAGCCGGGTTTGGATATACATCTATAATTTCAGATGAAATTACGCCACCAGCTACTTCTTTAATGAGTAAGGCTGCACGTTTTATTGCATAAATTACGCCATCGGGATCAGTTCCGCGTTCAAACCTGAAACTGGCATCGGTATTTAGTCCATGACGGCGTGCTGTTTTACGAATATAAACCGGATCGAACCATGCGCTCTCGATGAAAACATTTTGGGTAGTTTCTTTCACTCCCGAATCGACACCTCCAAAAACACCACCAATACACATAGGAGTGATTTCGCCGTTGCATATCATTAAATCGTCGGCATGCAGCTCGCGTTCTGCTTCGTCGAGGGTCGTAAATTTAGTTCCCCCCGGAAGAGTTCGTACAATTATTTTATTGTTTTTCAGGTGACTAGCATCAAAAGCATGCAGCGGCTGTCCGGTTTCGAACAGCACGAAATTGGTTACGTCAACCACGTTGTTGATGGGCGTTAAACCAATGGAGCGCAAACGATTCTGAAGCCACTCGGGCGACTCTTTAACCTCGATGCCCGATATAGTAACACCAGCATAGCGATGACAAGCTTCGGGTGTTCCTATTTCAACATCAATTGGCAGATTAGTATTATCGGCTTTAAAGCTATCGACCGATGGCTTTTGGTATGAAATATCGCGATTTTGTTTCAAAAAAGCAGCCAAGTCGCGTGCTACGCCAATGTGCGAGGCACCGTCGATGCGATTGGGCGTAAGGTCAACCTCAATTATATAATCGCTTTCGACATTAAAATATTGAGCTGCCTGGGTTCCAATTTTTGCTGATTTGTCAAGAACCATAATACCATCATGATTTTGGCTCAACCCAATCTCATCTTCGGCACAAATCATCCCTTCAGACACTTCACCGCGTATTTTTGATTTTTTAATCTTAAAGGCATTATCACCGTCGTATAAAGTAGTTCCTACGGTTGCGACCACTACTTTTTGCCCGGCTGCAACATTGGGCGCGCCACATACTATATCCAACAAATTGTCGGCACCAACATCTACGGTGGTTTTGCTTAAATGGTCAGAGTTAGGGTGGGGAGTACAAGTTTTTACTTCGCCGATAACCAACCCTTTAAGACCACCCTTAATCGTTTCAACTTCATCGATACTACCAACTTCCAAACCTGTTTGGGTTAATATGTTACCCACCTCTTGTGGAGTGAGATCAATTTCGATATACTCTTTTAACCAGGAATAAGCTATGTTCATTTTATAAAAATTTTGTAAGTCATAAAAACGGTTGACAAAAGTAGCAAAATCAACAGGTTGATCAAACAAAAAGGAAGGTCAAAATTGGAATGTTTCAAATAAAAGAGCGGGAAACGGGATTCGAACCCGCGACCCTCAGCTTGGGAAGCTGATGCTCTACCCCTGAGCTACTCCCGCTTTTTTAGAGCCTTTCACGGGACTCGAACCCGCGACCTGCTCATTACGAATGAGCTGCTCTGCCAACTGAGCTAAAAAGGCTTAACCTCGTAAAATTATAAAAATTAAATACTCGGACTACCTTTTATTAAAACAATGATTGTACTTACTACAACAAAAAGTATAATTGCTACACCTGATATCTTATTAAACCACCACAGGATTCGTAAGTTAAAATGATGCCTGAAATAATTAATCAGATTAGTTAAAATAAACCACCAGACTGTGGCTCCAATGAAAAAACCCAGTGAAAAAACAGTTGGTGACCATAAATGATGTATGTTAAATATCACATTAATACCTGCAAACACAGCAATATAAGCCAACACAACCAGTGGATTTGAAAATGCAATCAGCATTGACGAAAACATACATTGCAATGATGTTGAACCTTTTTGCTTAAATCGTTTTATGGCTTTTAATGGGTGCGACCTGAATATATGTAAGCCCAAAGTTAGCAAAACTATTCCACCAATAATTTGAATAATTATCTGATTCTCGCGTAAGAAATCAATAACAAACGACACACTAAATCCGGCTATAAGCGCCCATATTGTATCGGTAATTGCAATACCTAAACCCGTATAAAAACCCGATTTGAGGTCGCGGTTAGCTGTTCGTTGGATTACCAAAACAGCCATTGCACCAAACGGCGACGATGCAATTAAACCCACAAGAAGTCCTTTAAAAAATAATTCAGTCATTTCGATATAAAAATTTCGCTACAAATATAAATCACTTCAAAACAATTATAGTTCTTATAAACCGTTAATTATTCACTGAAATATTATTTTTGCACTCCATGTACAAAGCCTTAATTATTATAACAACATATTTGTTGCTTTTTTTAAACTTAACGGTTAACGGTCAAACCAGCAACGGTACATTATTCGGAGCGGTAACTGACGAAAATGGTATTCCGCTCGAAATGGTAAATGTATCATTAATGGATTACCAGTTTGGAACTACAACCGATCGGAAGGGTGAATACTTATTGCGAATACCAAGCGGACGGAAAATCGAAGTGGCTTATTCGTTGCTTGGCTATGAAATTGAAAAACGAACGTTTGAATTAACTTCCAATGAGTTAAGAGAGGGAAGTGTTCAGTTAATATTAAAGAACCAGTCCATAGATGAAATTCTGGTTACACGTTCGAAACAACGCTCAGGTAACATGGTAGAAATTGATACAAGGGCAATTGATAATTTACCCGGTGTTGGTATCGGAACTGTTGAAGATATTTTAAAAACATTGCCCGGAGTTACCTCAAACAACGAGTTGAGCAATCAGTATTCTGTTAGGGGTGGAAGTTTTGATGAAAATATGGTTTATGTTAACGATATTGAAATTTACCGTCCGTATCTTGTACGTGCTGGACAACAGGAAGGACTGAGCTTTGTAAACACCGATATGGTTTCTTCGATCAACTTTTCGTCCGGAGGTTTTGATGCAAAATATGGCGACAAAATGTCTTCGGTTCTAGATATCCGATATCGTCGTCCCAATTCATTTTCGGCCTCTGTATCTGCCAGTTTGCTTGGCGCTAAAGCACACGTTCAAAACAAAAGCAAAAACAATAAATTCACTTACAACATGGGGCTAAGGTATAAAACATTCAGGTACCTGCTCGGATCGCTCCAGGAAAAGGGGTACTACAACCCTGCATTTGTCGATTACCAGGGATATTTTACCTATCGGTTTAGTCCGAAAATTGAACTTGGATTTCTGGCTACCACTTCATTTAATCGTTATCAATTTATTCCCCGGAGCCGCGAAACTGTAACTGGTCCATGGAACAACCAAAAAAAATTATCAGTTGCATTTGAAGGGCAGGAAATTGACCGCTACCGAACTTTAACCGGTGCCTTATCGCTCGACATTAATCCCACTCAAAATGCATTTCTAAAGTTTATTGCTTCGTCGTTTGTTACCAACGAACAAGAAACTTATGACATTAAAGGATACTATTTGCTAAACCAGGTACTGGATAATGGCAAAAATGGAATAGACGATTCATCTATGGTAATAGGTATTGGCTCATACCACGAATTCGGTCGTAATTATTTCGATGCAAGGGTATTGAGTTTCACCCACAAGGGTGGAATAAACTTTGAGAATAATTATCTGCAATGGGGTATTAAAGTAAAAAGTGAATTTGTAAAAGATAAAATGAATGAGTGGGAACACCGCGATTCAGCCGGTTATTCGCTGCCTTACTCCCCTGAAAACGTTTATCTTTATTATTCTGCCAAAAATTATTTTGAACTTGCCGAACAACGTTATACAGCTTACATTCAGGATTCATATACCTATCCGACATCTATTGGTGATTTGAATTTTACCGGAGGAGTAAGAGCAAATTACTGGACATATACCGACCATTTAACAGTTAGCCCGCGTTTTTCGGCATCTTTGCTAACTGGTGTTAAACGAGAAATTATAGGGAGACTTTCGGTCGGCTGGTATCATCAGCCCCCTTTTTACCGTGAGCTAAAAAACCTGTACGGACAGATAAACCCCGATATCCAAACACCTAAATCGTTTCATACGGTTGCCGGTTTCGATTATTCGTTCATGGGGTGGGACAGGCCTTTCAGATTAACTTTCGAAACTTATTATAAAAGTCTTAAAAATCTAATTCCGTACCAGATAGAAAATGTGCGTTTACGTTATTTATCCGATAAAATTTCACATGGTTACACCTACGGTGCCGATTTAAAAATTAACGGTGAATTTGTTAGCGGAACACAGTCGTGGTTAAGCATGTCTCTAATGAAATCGGCAGAAGATATTGAAGGCGACGGCCATGGTTATATTCCACGTCCAACCGACCAGCGTTTTAAATTCAGCTTGTATTTTCAGGATTACCTGCCGGGCTTGCCCGAATATCAAATGCACATGACTGGTCATTTAATAACCGGTTCGCCTTTTGGTATGCCCCGTAGCGAGCGTTATACTCAAATCAACCGTATGCAACCGTACCGAAGAGTTGATATAGGTTTTATGCGCTCAATTGTTACCAACGGAAAAAATTTATCGGATGCTAAGTTTTTTAATCGTTTCGAAGCTTTTGATATCAGCCTGAATATTTTCAATTTGCTCGATTTCAAAAATACTTCTTCTTACATTTTTATTCCTGACTTCATGGAACGATATTATGCTATTCCCAATTATCTTACAGGTATAACTTTTGATTTGAGAATATCAGCTAGGTTTTAGCTTATTGTTTTGATTCAAATTTGAAATCTGAATCTTTAAAAATTTTCTTTAAGAAATAAGCGTACTTTACATTTACCGGAACTTTCTTATTGATGCTGTTTAGTACTTCGCCCAATTCGGCTTTTACCATAGTATTGGCAATTACTATTTCGAATTGTTTTGATTTTTCACCAATATTAAATGTCAGATAGTTCATGCATCCCATCGGATTGCCTCTCATTCTGAAAGAATAAAATTCAAAATCAACCGAGTCCACTTCATCTACTTTTATGGTCTCTTGTAATTCATCGTTTATAAGAAAGCGGGCTTCATTAGTGTCGAGTTCGAGCGAACCAATACGTTTGGGATTTTTTGATGAATTCCGGGTATAAACCGACATGATAATGAGTAAAAAGGCAACGCCCATTACAACTGGCTGAATTATAGACGTGTAATTTTCGGCAATAAACTTACCAATTGTCGATTCTGGGGGAAATACTTTGGATATAATAACTATTATCAAAATCAACAAAAGAATTGAAATCCCATTGTATATTTTGAAAAATACAGTTTTACGCAAATTCTTAGATTCTACTACTTCGGTTCTGAACATATTATAGTGTTTTTAGTGCTTAATTACATATTATTTACTGCTTGTTTTAATATTGATAGTTTGGTCAACAATTGTTCTAAAAAATCGAGTTTTAGCATATTGGCTCCGTCCGATTTTGCCAAAGTCGGATTGGGATGTGTCTCAATAAACAAACCGTCAGCACCAACCGCAATACCGGCACGTGCAATGGTTTCGATTAAATCGGGTCTGCCACCGGTTACTCCGGCCAATTGGTTGGGTTGTTGCAGCGAGTGTGTAATATCAAGAATTACCGGGCAATTGTTTTTCTGCATCTCTGGAATACCACGATAATCTACAATCAAGTCTTTGTAACCAAACGTTGTTCCGCGATCGGTTATCATTACATTATCGTTGTTATTGTCGCGTATTTTATCCACAGCAAATTTCATTGCTTCGGGCGATAAAAACTGTCCTTTTTTAATGTTTACTACCTTGCCTGTTTTTGCAGCAGCTTCGAGAAGGTCGGTTTGCCGGCAAAGAAAAGCAGGTATTTGGAGCACGTCAACATATGCAGCAGCAAACTCGGCTTCGCTGGCCGAATGTATATCGGTTACAACCGGAATATCAAATGTTTCGCGTACTTTCTCCAGAATTTTCAATGCTTTTTCATCGCCAATTCCAGTGAACGAATCGATACGCGAGCGGTTTGCTTTGCGGTATGAGCCTTTAAAAAGATAAGGAATATTCAGCTTTTCAGTAATCTTGCATATTTTCTCAGCAATTTCCAAAGCCATTTGCTCGTCCTCGATAACACAAGGACCTGCAATAAGAAAGAACTGGCTGTTGTCTGTATTTTTTAGTTTTTCAATTTTTGGTGTCATATCGTCAATTTTATTTTCCCTGGGTGTGTAATCCACATTCTTTTTTTGAATTGTCTTCCCACCACCAGCGGCCTGCTCTGAAATCATCGCCCGGATTTATTGCTCGTGTACATGGTGCACAGCCTATACTTACAAATCCCCTGTCGTGTAAGACATTGTAAGGTACATGATTATCTTTAATATGCTGTTTTACCTTGTCAAGTGTCCAATCGTGCAGCGGATTGTATTTAAATATTTCAAATCCATTGTCCCATTCAATAGGAGCCAGTGTTTGTCGGTTTTCACTTTGTTCAGACCGTAACCCGGTTATCCAAACGATTTTACCCGACAATGCTTTTTTTAACGGTTCAACTTTACGAATAAAACAACATCCCTTACGATTCTCAACCGACTTGTAAAAGCTAAATGGACCTTTTTCTTCTAAAAGCTTGCCAACAGCCTGTCCCGACGGATGGTATGTTTTTATATTTATTTTATATTTTTCAATAGTACGGTTGAAAACTTTATATGTTTCTTCAAACAAACGACCTGTATCGAGCGTTACAATTTCAACAGGCAGGTTATTGCTGCAAATAATATCAGTAACAACCTGATCTTCAAAACCAAAACTGGTTGTAAAAACTACATTTCCGGGATACATCTCACATAATTGAGCTATGCTTTCAACAATACTCTTTCCTTCAACTTGTGGTAGTTTACTCATTATCTTTCCTTTTTTTCAGTTTTCAAAGATAAAAAAGTTCATCAAATAATATCTTTGCCATATGCAATTCAAAATCTAAAAATACAAACAAGGTATCATGAAACAAGCACTCGTTTTTTTGTTCATCATTTTAATTTTCACCTTTTGCAAACAGCAGGAGCAAACAGTAGCCAATTATTATGAACCTGTTTTTGATCAAACCGGCAAACAAATTTTGCAGGTTAATTTACCTGCGACCAGTTCGCTTGATTCAACCGTACTTATCCGGTCAAATTTGCGTGATACCAGGTATTATTTCAGCGATACCATTATAATTACCGAAGAATTTTATTTCGATTATGCCGAACTCATAGTACCGGTTGAACTTATCAATGCCAAACCTCCAACTTTTGACACCTTTCTTATTGCACGCGAATACCTTTACTCGCATGAGTTTGCTGATATTTTATTCCCGGTGATTCCCGACTCAATTCGCTTATTATTAGCCGACAGCCTATATGCGAACACACAGTTATCGCAATCGCACACAGACACACACACTCAACATTCCGATTCTGTTTTTTACGAAGGCTTTTATACTTACAACGAAATTGTGAGCGACACAACCCGTGACCTGTTTATGGCCGATTCAATATTGAAAATGCAAACAGAGCTTGCTCCCTGGAAAATTTATGACTCAATTCCATATTTCAATAATATGGAAAACGTTTTTGTCGATTCAACTTTAAAACTTTTGCTCGATACAGTTTATGTTGAAGTTTTCGACTCTTCGAAAATTATTCCGCAAATGCCATTCGATGTGATGTGTGATGAATTTTCCGATACGATTAGCCGGGATGATATCATTTTATGGGAAAATGAAGTAGTTTTTAGAATTTTTTACCCCGACGATATTGATGTTTTTGTGGAAATGGTTCGCGTAAAGGGCGGAACATTTAAAATTGGAAGTGATTTTTACGATTATGACGAACGACCAGCTACAAACCTTCGAATAACTGGCTTTTTGTTGGGTAAATACGAAATCACCAACGAGGTATTTTGTTATTTTTTAAACGATATGAAGTGCGATAGTTTAGGCAATATTGATGGTATAAAAGTAATCGATCTTTATCACCCTTTAACAAAAACAAGACGCAATAACTTTACAGGCGATTTTACACCAGTAAAAGGTTGGGAAGATCATCCTGTTGTTAACGTTTCGTGGGTTGGAGCACAAATGTTTTGCAAAATGGGGGGCGGGCGTTTACCGAGTGAAGCTGAATGGGAATACGCCGCACGTGGAGGACAATATGCACGAAAATACCCAACCAACAGAGATAAATCAGATTTTGAATACGACTATTTATACGCAGGCGGAAATTATATGGGCGAATTGGGTTGGTTTGTCGATAATTCGCGCGGTATGGTTTGGAAAGGCGGATTACAAAAGCCTAATGAGCTGGGGCTGCACGACATGAGTGGCAATGTTTGGGAATGGTGTTACGACAAATACCGCAGTGATTTTTATGCGCGAAATGGAGACAGCACCGACCCAATGTGCCTTGTAAGCGATAAAGTCAACACTCGTGTAAATCGTGGGGGTAGTTGGAGCAGTGATGCAACTTATTGCAGGGTTGCAAACCGTAATTATTTGAACCAGTTCGAACTGAACCCATACCTGGGGTTCAGAATAATGCGACCGCTCAAATAAGAATTAAACTTCAATACACAAGTCGAATTTAAGTTATGTGATATGTCTCACTAAATAATTTACTATAATTAAACTAAAATTGTGCAACAGTGTTTTGTTAAAGAATATTCAAAAATTAAATATTGAATTAACTTCTAATTAAACCTTAGCATGTTAAATAAAATAATTGGACTAAGTATTAAGAACAAACTTATTGTTTTGCTCTTAACTTCCACGATTGCAATCTACGGGATATATGCACTTACCCAAATACCTTTAGGTGCTGTGCCCGATATCACAAACAATCAGGTTCAGGTAATCACCACAAGTACAAGCTTATCGACACAAGATGTTGAGCAATTCATCACTTATCCGGTTGAACTCGAAAAGTCGAACCTTCCGGGTGTCGAAGAAATTCGTTCAATATCGAAATTTGGCTTGTCGGTTGTAACCATTGTATTTTCAGAAGACATGGGCACTTATTTGCCCCGTCAGTTAATAGCCGAAAAAATAAAATCGGCAGCCGAAAATATTCCCAAAGGTTTTGGCACACCCGAAATGGGTCCGATTTCTACCGGACTGGGCGAGATATACCAATATGTACTTGACACAAAACCGGGTTACAAAGACAAATATTCAACGATGGAACTGCGTACCATTCAGGATTGGGTGGTTAAACGGCAGTTATCCGGTATCTCTGGAATAGTTGAAATCAACACCTGGGGTGGTCATCTGAAACAATATGAAGTAGCTGTTGACCCAGAAAAACTTAAAAGCTTTGGTATAACCTTGCTCGATGTTTACAATTCATTAAAGAAGTAAAAAGTAGGGTAGAGGAAATACAAAAAAATCTCCCGGAAGGTGTTTTCATTAATCCCATTGTTGAACGGAGCGAACTGATTGGCCGAACATCATTTACGGTTTTCGAAAACCTGATTATAGGATTTATTATAATTTTTCTGGTGGTTGTTTTACTACTTGGGAACTGGCGCTCAGGGATTGTAATATCTTCTATTATACCACTTTCGATGTTGTTCACTATTTCGTTGATGTATTTATTTGGCATTGATGTAAACCTTATGAGTCTTGGAGCGCTCGACTTCGGAATCATTATCGACGGTGCAGTTATTATTGTTGAGTTTATTGCCGTTTCACTCACTGTAAAATCTGTTCAACTTAATAATGCAAAGAAAGAGGAGCGTCAAACGCTAATGGATAAAATAACTTTTACAGGTTCTTCTAAAAAAGATTGGGTTACTGCGGGTTCTAAAGAAGAACTGGTCAACCGCTTTAAAGAAGCTCTTTCGGTAATCAAGTACCATTGTCAGAACTGGCTGAAATTGAATATACCAAAGGCCCTGCAAAAATTTCGCGCGACAATACCCGTCGAAGGGTAGTGGTAAGTGTAAATGTTCGAAACAGCGACTTACAAACGGTTGTCGATGCCATCAGACCAATTCTTGACGATAATCTCGATTTACCAGCCGGATATTACATTGAATACGGCGGTCAATTCCAAAATTTAAATAATGCAACAAACCGGTTAAAGCTGGCGGTGCCTATTGCTTTGCTTCTCATTTTCATATTTCTGCATTTTGCTTTTGGCTCATTACGCGAAACAATTATGGTTTTTTCGGCAGTTCCGTTGTCAGTTGTAGGTGGCGTAATACTGCTCTGGATACGGGGAATGCCTTTCAGTATATCAGCAGGTGTCGGATTCATCGCTCTTTTTGGTATAGCCGTTTTAAACGGTATTGTTTTAATTGAACATCTGAAAGAACTGAAAAAAGAAGGAGTAACTGATATGAAAGAACTGATAATACGCGGTACAAAAGAACGATTAAGACCAGTACTAAATAATGCGGTTAGCATCGAAAAAGCTGTTGAAATTGCACGAAACAACAATATGGGAGTAAAAGCATATCAATCGTATTATCAGAGCCAGAAAACACGGGCAAAATCGGTTGTCGATATAGATGTATGTCATTACCGGCGGAAGCAATTTTTGAAGAAGAGAGCAGACATTACGTTTTAGTGAAAGAAAGTAAAACAAAAGATGGAATATCATTCAAGAAAGTTGAAGTTGAAACTGGAATCAGCGATTCGGAATACATAGAAATTAAAACAGAAAGAATATCCGATGTATTAATCAGTGGTGTTTATTATTTGGTAAATAATGAATAAATCGTAAAAAATCATAATTTAGCAAATGATTTTACAAACTACCAAAATAATTGTTGCTATGAAACGTATCATACTGTATTTTGCTTTTGTTGTTTTTTCGTTAACGACTTTGGCTCAAAATGACAACCAGGAAATAAATACAAAAACAGGATGGAATTTTGGCGCTTTACCTACCATTACATACAATTCAGATTTAGGTTTTCAGTATGGTGCGTTGGTCAATTTATTTCATTATGGCGACGGTACACAATATCCAAAATATCTGCACAATATTTATGTCGAAGCTTCGCGTTTCACAAAAGGGAGTGCCATTTATCGTTTGTCTTACGATTCAGAATTTCTGGTTCCCGGCATTAGAATCACATCTGATTTGGCTTACTTGCCCGACTTAGCCTACGACTTTTTTGGCTTTAACGGGTACGAATCGGTGTACAATTCTGACTGGGAGAATGACGAAGCTGGCGATATTTATAAATCACGTATGTTTTACCGCTATCAAAATAAAAACTTCAGGTTCAAAACCGATATTCAGTTTCCTTTTAACGACAAGCGATTCAGGGTTCTGGCTGGCTTCAACCTTCAAAATTATAGCATTGACGAGGTTAATATCGACAAGTTGAACGAAGGAAAAGAAGAAGATATGTTGAGTAACGAATCGCTGTACAATAAATATAAAGAATGGGGTGTGCTATCTGAAGAAGAGGCCAACGGCGGATTTATACCATTACTTAAAGCTGGTCTTGTTTTTGATACCCGCGATAACGAACCCAACCCAATGAAAGGTATATGGACAGAAGCTTTCATTTTTGGCGCCCCCGAATTTTTAGGTGCTGAATCAGGATTTGTGAAATTCAACTTTACCCACCGACAATATTTCACTCTGGTAGAGCGTGACCTTTCGCTGGCTTATCGTGTGGGATATCAAAGTACAATTGCCGGCCATGCACCATTTTACTACCAAACACAAATCGAAACTTCACAAATGAAGGATCAGCTTGGGCTGGGAGGAAGCAAAACCATTCGAGGGATAAACCGCAACCGTGTAGTAGCCGATGGTTTTGTTTACGGAAATGTAGAGCTACGCTGGAAAATAGTTCATTTTCAATTTATCAACCAAAATTTTTATATTGGTCTAAATGGATTCTTTGATTTTGGACAGGTTACTCAAAAAATTAATATTGCCGAAAGAATCGAAAACGTTGATTTTGGCAATACAGGAGTTAGTGAGAGCAATTATTTCAACTTTAACCACGAAGGCAACTTACACACAAGTACAGGTGTCGGTTTGCGCATCGTCATGAACGAAAATTTTGTAATTGCAGCAGATTACGGTATGGCTCTCGACCCCCAAGACGGGGATAAAGGCATTTATATCGGGCTTAACTATCTGTTTTAAAATTGCACTGTATTGACTTTTAACGCTAAAATAATTCTTTAAAAAAGAAAAATATTATTAAGCCCGAGGTTATTAATTTTAAAATAGTACCGCCTAAAAACCCCATAAATGCACCGAACCCCGACAGAAAAGCATCGTAACCACTTTTCCCGGCAATCATTTCGCCAATAACCGCACCCACAAAAGGACCTATAATTATTCCAAAAGGAGGAAAGAAAATCAAACCCACAATCAGGCCAAGCACACTTCCCCATATGGCTTTTTTACTGCCTCCGTATCTTTTTGTTCCCCAAACAGGAACAACGTTATCCAAAATTGTAACGCCAATGGCTATAACAGCCCACATAATTAAAAAATCAGTGCTAAATTGATGTTTATCAGTAAAATGAAGCATTAATAAGCCAAAATAACTAATTGGAGGACCTGGTAAAACCGGTAAAATACAACCAATTAAACCGACCAGTAGAAATAGAATTCCAAAAACGATTAAAATAATATCGAGCATAATTTCATTTTTAAGTAAAAGTAGCAAATATTGATTCAAACGGATTGCCAAAGTTACTTCGCGTTTGGTTCCAATTATGGCTGTTGTATATTTTGTTGGAGCAATTGCCGTTATTTTCTACAATTATCATCTGGCCATCGATGGTGGCAATTTTCAACGATGTTTTTACCGGAACGGCTGCTACAGGTGGCTTTTTGGGTGCAGGTATTGCCTTTGCTTTTAACCGGGGTGTAAACCGTGGATTGTTCTCGAACGAGGCAGGTCAGGGTTCGGCACCAATTGTGCATGCTTCTGCACGAGCTCACGAGCCGGTTTCGGAAGGATTGGTTGCTTTGCTCGAACCTTTTATCGATACAATTATTATATGTAGTTTAACCGGGTTAACCTTGCTCGCATCAGGTGTTTGGTCTGAAAAAGTTGATAATCGCTTTCAACAAGCCGATATGATTGTTATCGATGGATACATTGTAACTATTGGCTTGCTAATGTTCGCTTTTTCAACATCTATTAGCTGGTCGTATTACGGAGGTCGGGCAATAACTTATCTATTTGGTATTAAATACTTCGACGAATGGAGAGAACGCTTTTCGAAATAAAAACTTAGAATGAATATATCTGTTATAAACTATTATTTTACCTTTAGGTTCATTTTTAAAAAATCATAATAAAATGCTGAAACTAATTCAACTTTTTGATAACGATAACTTATTCAAAAAAATCAGGCTATCAAAAAACAGGCTGAACATTGGAATTGAAATAAAACAAATTTCAGCCGAGCCATATTTTTTAAGTTGTGATACAACCCGAAAAGATACAATTTACCTGATTAATGAAGATACTTTAAAAAATTATCACGAACATATTCAGCAGCTGGTAACATCAAATGTAATTATTTTCACCTATAATGATGAGCAACAAATTATCAGCAATGATTTAGTAACTGAAACTGCCGATTTTTATCTAAGTTATAATTACAATACAATCGACTTATATTCAGTCATTAAGCAAAGCCGAAAATTACTCCTTGGTCATACAAAAACTGAGTTTTCCCGAAAATTATTTTCTTCATCAGTAAGCGAAATAGAACAAATTATTAACGATTCTTCACAACGAATTTTCTGGAAAAATACAGACGGCAGATATATCGGTTGTAACGTACTTTTCGCCAACGATTTTGGGCTGAATGATGTTAAAGAAATAATAGGGAAAACCGACAGTCAACTTTTAGATGAAAAACCGGCACTCGAATTTTCAGCTTACGATTCTGAAATAATAAAATCAGGAGAAACTTATGAATTTTCGAAGGAAATCAGGTTTAAACACAATGAAAAGAAAACGCTCAATATCAAAAAATACCCTCATAAAAAAGGAGGAATAATTATTGGAATCATTGGTAAATACGAACTGACAGAGATAAAGTCAGATAACAAAACTAACGCACTGGATTACAGCAAAATAAATGAAATAATTTCAGACAACGTTTCTGAATTAATTTTCATAAAAGATACTACGTGTAGCTACGTTACTATGAATAAATTGTATGCCGAATTTTTAGGAATAGAAAATTTAAACGATGCTACAGGAAAAAATGATTTTGATTTTTTTGATAATGAAATTGCAAAAAAATATTTCACAGCAGAACAAAAATTGCTCTTTGATGGTGAAATACATTCAGATCGTATTATAAGTACAGCTGAAACTGAAGATTGCAATATAATTAGAATTCCCATTAAAAATGAGAAAAATGTAATAAAAGGCATAATAGGTATTTCTAATCCTATTAAAGCAATAAAAAATGAAAGCATCGAGCAACTAATAGCTAAACTTGGGCATGATATTCGTACACCTATGAATGGAATAATTGGCATGACTGAAATTTTGTCAATGGAAAACCTTACAAATGATCAGTTTAAAATGGTTAACATAGTGAGGAATTCCGGTGATAAGCTTCTGTCAATTATTGATGATGTGTTAGCGATTAGTCGAATTAATATAAGTAAAGATACTTCTGAACACAAATCATTTGATATAGTAAATCTTATTAGCAGCATTTCTGATTCGTTAAGAATCAATTTTAAAACACAGCAAAATATAATTAATTTTAAAGCAGATCAAAACATTCCGACTAATATTGTAGGCAATAAGCATCTTACAAAACAAATCATCAAGTCTTTACTGTTCGATTTGAATAATAACTTCAATAATACAGAATTTTTGATTGAATCAATGTATTTAGGTAATTCCGGCAACCAGCATTGTATGAGTTTTAGAATTGGTAATAGCAGTGCTTTTGCAATTGAAGCAAAAATAGATAGCTTTCAATATCTGACTGAAAATGAGACTGAGATTGTTAATCAATTTGGATCTGACTGTTTAAAATTAATTATCAGCAATAAGTTAATTAAACGAAGTGGTAGTGCATTAAAAATCTACTATGAATCTGGTAAGTACAGGATATTTCAGTTCAACTTATTTTTTGATAATGAACTTCATTCAATAAACGTATAAAGATTTAATATTAACATAAATAATTCAGAATACACTCAAACCACGTTTGTCTTATAATTGATATTAAGTTAAATATTGTATTTTTAAAAAAAAGCCGATTTTAGTCGGCTTTTCTATTTATTCAATTATCCTATTTGGATATATTTTGAACCTTTTCATTAATTTCATCGTATTTATCGTTCATTTGTAAACGATAGTAAATCAATCGTAACGACTCCATAATAGCTATTTCTGATGAATCAAGCTCATAAGATCTTTCAATATACGGCAAAGCTTCTTTTAAGTGATTTTTCCCTTTAGCTATCTTTTCGTCGTATTCTTTCGTAGCGCTTGGTGGCAACTGAGTAGCTTCATTTAATACATTTACACCACGGTTATAGAAAATTACACCCAGATTGTAATATGGCGTAAACAAGGTGCTGTCCTTTGTAATGGCCTCTTTATATACATTAATAGCCTCTTCTTGTCTTTCAAGTTTTTCAAGCGTACTGCCTTTCGCTGTATAATAAGTTACATTTTTGGGGTTTTGTGCAATTGCTCTGTCAAGGTATTCAATTGCATCATTTGCATCGCCTTGTCCTATGTAATAATTAATCAATTCCACAATAAGTGCCTCATTTTCAGGATTTTTTTGAAATCCTTCTTTCAAAATTTCAATCGATTTTACTGTATCGCCTAAAGCCTGATATGATTGAAACATAAAATGAAAACTTGCTGCACCATTGTAATCTATTTCTATCGATCTCTCAAAATATTTTAAAGCTGTTTTAAATTCTTCAGCTTTAAAGGCTGTAAGGCCTGTATTGTAAATAATTGCAGTATCGACTATTTGTGTACCATCCTCCTGTTTCATTAAAGGCATGTTCGAAATTTCAAGATACTTCTCAAAAGATTTATACGACTTCTCAAAATTATTGTTGTTATAGGCTTTGATAGCATAATTTGAAAAATCTGTTTGCAAAAAGGTTAAATCAACTTTAATACTTTTCAGATAACGTTCCTTTTCATCAAGTTCAATGGCCTTCTGATACGACTCCAGCGCCTTAAATAAAGGTTCATCAACAATATCAGTTTTTTCCTGACGATGAATTTCGTGTAAAATTTCTCCACGTCCTTCCCATGTTCTTGGCCAGTCGATTGATCGTTTCGAGCGGCTGTTCTCTGGATCAATAGTTTCCTGAATAGTTTCCCAAGCTTTTTGCAAATCGCCCGATTCTTTATAACTAAGTGCACTGGTAACTTTACCTTTTTGTGCAAAAATTGCTGTAGTTATAAACAACAAAGTAAATAGTGTTACAATTTTTCTCATACCAAATGATATTTTTTTTGTTTGCTTTAAATATTTATCAATATGTAATTTAATTACTCTTCGCTGATTTCTTCGATTTCCGATTCATTTTCTATGTCATCGTTAGTGGTTTTACTTACACGTGCTACCGATGCTATTTTATCTTCGTTACGAAGATTTATAAGCCTAACCCCCTGAGCTGCACGCCCCATAAGTCGAACTGTGTTTATAGCCATTCTTATGGTTATACCATTTTCGGTGATAATCATCAAATCGTCATCATCGGTTACGCTTTTAATGGCAACCAATGCACCTGTTTTTTCAGTAACATTGATTGTTTTTACACCTTTTCCACCACGATTTGTAATTCGGTAATCAACAATTTTTGAACGTTTTCCGTATCCGTTTACTGACACAACCATTACATCTTCCGATTCACTTTCAACACATATCATGCCAACTACTATGTCATCTTCTGCAAGCGAGATTCCACGCACTCCTGAAGCTGTACGACCAATAGCACGTACTATATTTTCGTTGAACCTGATTGCTTTACCCGAACGTACTGCAAGCAAAATTTCGTGGTTTCCACCGGTTAAGCGTGCTTCGAGCAACTGGTCGCCTTCGCGAATTGTAATGGCGTTTACACCATTTTGGCGTGGGCGCGAATAAGCTTCAAGCGAGGTTTTCTTAATAATACCACGCTGAGTTGCTAAAATGATATAATTGTTGTTTATATATTCTTCGTCGGTTAAGGTTTTTACATTGATAAACGCCATTACCTTATCGTCCTGTTCAATATTAAGCAAATTTTGTATTGCACGACCTTTTGAGGTTTTTGTACCTTCTGGTATTTGATATACTTTTTGCCAGAAACATCTCCCTTTTTTGGTAAACAACAGCAAAGTATTGTGCATTGTAGCAATAAACATGTGCTCGATAAAATCTTCCTCGCGCGTATTTCCTGCTCTTGCTCCTACTCCACCCCTGCTTTGGGTTCTAAATTCGGTAAGCGGTATTCTTTTAATGTAACCAAGGTGAGATATAGTAATTACCATCTCTTCGTCGGCATAAAAGTCCTCAGGATTAAATTCTTCTGCATTAGGAATAATATCAGTACGTCGGCCTTCGGGATATGCTTTTTTAACTGCTTCTAGTTCTTCTTTTATGATATCCATCCGCATCCATTCATTTTCCAATACGCTTTTCAAATACTCGATGGTTTTCATAATTTCTTCGTACTCGGATCTCAATTTTTCTTGTTCCAAACCAGTTAACTGGCGCAGACGCATTTCAACAATGGCACGAGCTTGAATTTCAGAAAATTCGAATCGATCTATCAATCGTGTACGAGCTTCATCGGCATTTGAAGATGAACGGATAATTTTGATTACCTCGTCAATATTGTCGCTCGCAATTATTAATCCCTCTAGGATATGAGCTCTTTTCTCGGCCTGATCCAACTCAAATTTTGTACGACGTATTACAACATCGTGACGATGCTCTACAAAATGATGAATTAACTGCCTAAGGATAAGCATCTTTGGTCTTCCGTTAACAAGGGCAATATTGTTAACGCTGAATGAAGATTGCAAAAGAGTGAACTTGTACAATTTATTAAGTACAACATTCGAAATTTCATCTTTCTTTATATCGATAACGATACGCATACCATTACGGTCTGATTCATCGTTAACATTGGATATACCTTCAATTTTCTTATCATTAACCAGATCTGCAATTTTAATTATCAATTCAGCCTTGTTAACCATGTATGGTATTTCGGTAATGATAATTTTTTCACGTCCATTACTGGTTGTTTCTATATTCGATTTACCACGTACTAAAATACGACCTCTTCCTGTATTGTATGCATCGCGAACTCCCTGGTAGCCGTATATTGTACCACCTGTTGGGAAATCAGGTGCTTTTATAATATCGATTAAATCATCTGTTTCGATGTCACGGTTATTAATGTAAGCAATTATTGCATCGATTGAATCAACCAGGTTGTGAGGTGGCATGTTTGTAGCCATACCAACGGCAATACCAGAAGCTCCATTAACCAGAAGGTTTGGAATTCGTGTCGGAAGCACAGATGGTTCTTTAAGCGATTCATCGAAATTCGGGGTAAAATCAACCGTGTCTTTTTCCAAATCTGCCAGTGTTTCTTCGGCAATTTTCGACAGCCTGGCCTCGGTATAACGCATCGCTGCGGGGCTATCGCCGTCAACCGAACCAAAGTTACCCTGCCCGTCAACCAATGGATATCGCAACGACCATGTTTGAGCCATTCGAACCATAGTCATATAAACCGACGAGTCACCGTGTGGATGGTATTTACCCAATACTTCACCCACAATTCTGGCCGATTTCTTGTACGATTTATTTGAGAGAATGCCCAAATCTCCCATACCATAGAGTACACGCCGGTGTACCGGTTTAAATCCATCTCTCACATCGGGCAGTGCACGCGAAACAATAACCGACATTGAATAGTCGATATAAGCAGACTTCATCTGCTCTTCAATGTTGATTTTAATTATCCTTTCATTATCAGACATATAATGTATCCTTTCTTTATTACTTCAAAAAACGGTTAAAAATACAAAAATACCAGAATTATGAAGTCATTATTAAAGAGATTAATTGAAAATATTAACATACTTGAAAAATATATTAACAATTAGAGATTTAAAGCATTTTATTTAAATTAAAGGGCGGATTTTATATATATTAGCTTCGCTATAAAAAAATGTTAAGTATGGATTCAAAATTTTCACCAAAAATAAAAGAAGTATTAAACTACAGCCGCGAAGAAGCCATTAGGCTTGGAAACGAATATATAGGTCCTGAACATGTTTTCCTGGGTATTTTAAGAGACGGCGACGGTGTTGCATACAACCTACTGAAAAGTATAGGCATTGATCTTTCGGAGCTTAAAAGACAAATTGACTTGGAATTCAAGGAAAACAGCAGTTTGCCCCCGGGGCAACCAATTCAATTATTAAAATCGGTTGAACGAACGTTGAAACTAGTGTACCTTGAAGCACGCTCAATGGGAAATGTGCCTGTTAATACTGGCCATTTGCTTTTGGCTATATTAAAAGATCAGGGTACCGAACTGACTGAGATGCTAAAGGAATACGATATTAGTTATTACGTGGTTAAATCGCAGCTCGAAGAGATGAGCAGAACAAACCCGGAGAGCAAAGCTGATTTTCCCGGTGAGCCGGACGATGATCAGTCGGACTTTTTTCCACCAAAACCACCCCAGAGTGGAAGCCAGCCAAGCGGAGCTTCTAAATCGCAAACTCCGGTTCTCGATAATTTTGGCATCGACATTACCCAAGCGGCCGAAGAAGGAAGCCTCGACCCTATTGTTGGTAGGGATAAAGAAATTGAAAGACTTGCACAGATTTTAAGTCGCCGCAAAAAGAACAACCCAATTTTAATAGGTGAACCGGGTGTCGGAAAATCGGCAATTGCCGAAGGCCTTGCCATTCGTATAATCGAAAGAAAAGTATCAAGAGTTTTGTTCGATAAAAGAGTGGTTACACTCGATTTGGCATCAATAGTTGCCGGAACGAAGTACCGTGGACAGTTCGAAGAAAGAATGAAAGCCATTTTAAACGAACTGACTAAAGTTGACAATGTGATATTGTTTATTGACGAAATTCATACTATTGTTGGAGCTGGTGGCGCAACAGGCTCGCTCGATGCTGCAAATATGCTTAAGCCAGCTCTTGCACGTGGCGATATTCAATGCATTGGAGCAACAACACTTGACGAATATCGACAAAACATTGAGAAAGATGGTGCGCTTGAACGCCGGTTTCAAAAAATAATTATTGAACCAACTTCTGTAGATGAAACCATTCAGATTCTGAACAACATTAAAATCAGATACGAAGATCACCACAATGTTTATTATACCGATGAAGCAATTGCTGCATGTGTAACGCTTACCGAACGGTACATTACCGACCGACACCTACCCGACAAAGCAATTGATGCAATGGACGAAGCTGGTTCGCGTGTGCATATTGCCAATATCAATGTACCTGAATCGATTATTAAGCTGGAGCATAAAATTGAAGAAACCCGCGAAGAAAAAATTAATGCGGTGAAAAATCAAAATTTCGAACTTGCCGCAACCTACCGCGATAAAGAAAAAAACCTGATACAGTTGCTCGAACAGGAAAAAGAAAACTGGGAACGTGAGCTTATTAACCAGCGTGAGGCTGTTTCGGATGATAAAGTTGCCGAAGTAGTTGCTATGATGTCGGGAATTCCGGTGCAACGCGTTGCTCAGGCCGAAAGCAAAAAGCTACTGAGCATGGGAAAAGACCTTAAAGGTTTGGTAGTTGGGCAAGACCAGGCCATCGGAAAAATCGTAAGAGCAATACAACGCAACCGTGCAGGATTGAAAGATCCAAATAAACCTATCGGAACTTTTATTTTTCTTGGCCCTACCGGTGTGGGAAAAACTCAGCTGGCTAAAATTTTGGCAAAGTATTTATTCGATACAACTGATGCCTTAATTCGTATCGACATGAGCGAATACATGGAGAAATTCGCTGTTTCGCGACTGGTAGGTGCTCCTCCGGGATATGTAGGTTACGAAGAAGGTGGACAGCTTACCGAAAAAATAAGAAGAAAACCATACTCGGTTGTACTTCTCGACGAAATAGAAAAAGCCCATCCCGATGTATTTCATATTCTGCTCCAGGTTATGGACGAAGGGCGCTTAACAGACAGTCTGGGACGAAGGGTTGATTTCAAAAATACTATTGTAATCATGACATCAAATATCGGTTCGCGCCAACTCAGTGAATTTGGTCGTGGTGTTGGCTTTACAGCACCCGATGCCGGAGATCCAGGTGAAACAAGCCATGTAATACAAAAAGCACTTAAAAAGGCCTTTGCACCCGAATTTTTGAACCGTGTTGACGATGTTGTAATGTTTAACCCGTTAACCGAAAACGACATCAGCAAGATTATTGATATTGAACTGGCCGGTTTATTTCACAGGGTACGCAGCTTGAATTACGAACTAAAAATTTCACCTGCTGCAAAAAACTTTATTGCCAAAAAAGGATATGATCCACAATATGGTGCACGTCCGTTGAAAAGGGCTATTCAGAAACTGCTTGAAGATGAAATGGCAGAAGTTATACTAAAATCGAATCTTTCGGAAGGTGATACAATTTCAATAGGTTTTGATTCAAAGAACAAGAAAATCAAAATGAAAGTGTTACAAACAAAATAATAGACATAAAAAAAGCGGCTTTTGCCGCTTTTTTTATGTCTATTAAATGCTTTATTTAGCTTGAGTATTGTCAACAAAAGTTCTTGTACTCAAATCTTTGTCTATCATGAAAAGTCCATGACCTTTTGCATCAACCATTGCTAACTGGTCTAAAATATCCTGAACCGAAGCTTCTTCTTCAACCTGTTCATCAACAAACCACATAAGCATGCTGCGTGTTGCATGGTCACTAAGTTCAATTGAAATATCAACCAGTTTATTAATCGACTCAGAAACAAACTGTTCATGTTCAAGTACCTTCTTGAACATGTTGGTTACACTACCAAATTCATTGTCAACAGCATCAATAGCAGTAAGCGTAACTTTACCATTGCGTTCGTGAATGTAATCGAAAAACTTGTTAGCATGAGTTAATTCTTCCTGGGCTTGAATTTTCATCCAGCTTGCAACTCCTGGTAAACCAAGCGTTTGCGAATATGCACTCATCGACAGGTATAAATATGATGAGAATAACTCTTTATTAATTTGCTCATTCAGAGCTTTTTCCATTTTTTCTTTTAACATGGTATATCAATTTTTAATTTAAATCAAGAATCAACAATTTAATAAATTCTCGTCAAATAAAACTAATGGAATATCATTTGCTAATTAAAATCGAGATTAAATTTATTTTTAAATAACATTAGCGCAGGGTTTTTCTGCATCATCATTTTCAACTTCTGTTCATCCGTCAATACTTTTTTCTCGGTTATCGATTTGTTGAGCACTTCCTGAACATCAATTTTCGAATTTTGAAGCGTGCGGCGCAAATATCCTATTATTTCGGGTTTAATCAACTTAATTTTGTTTTGTTGTACCGAATTTTCTACTTCAATTATTACTATGTTTCCATTAACATTTGGAAGAGTTTCAAGCGTTTTAAACAAGTGAACTTGTTCTTTATACCTTTCTGCCATTTGTGGCCATATCTGGTGTACATCTACTTTAGTAAATGGCTTATCCTGTTGAGTTGGATTATCTTGAACCTGATTGATTTTAGTAGCTTGGGGTTCACTTGATTCCGTTTTCGCAATACCGTTCAATGCCTGTGTAATTGATGGTGTACCGATGTCGGAAGTACGCTTGCGGACAACTGTTTTTGGCTGCCGGGTAGTTGGCTGGGTATGTGTACTACTGCCCAAAGGTGCTGAGGCCGGTTTTTCAGTTTTTGGTGTTGAATCTGAAAAAATAGGGTCAAGTTCTTTTACCGACTCATCCTTTACGGCTTTTTTTTTTGCGCTGCTTGTGCAATTTTTATTAACGAAAGCTCAACCAGCAAGCGCTTATTCTGACTGGCTTTGTAACTCAAATCGCATTGATTGGCTATTTCCAGTGCCAGAAGCAGAAAGTCCTGCTCGCACGAAGTAGCCTGTGTTTTATATTTTTCCTGGATTTCCCCTCCCACTTCAAGCAATTTGTATGTTGATGTGTCTTTACTTACCAAAATGTCGCGAAAATGAGTACTCAGGCCATTTATAAAATGATGTCCGTCGAATCCATTATTCAGAATATCGTTGAAGGTGTTAAGAATTTCAGGAATCTGGTTGGTTAAGAAGTAATCTGTTAATTTAAAGTAATAATCGTAATCAAGCACATTAAGGTTCGAAATAACATCCTGATAACTAATATTATTTCCCGAAAAACTCACAATCTGATCGAAAATTGACAACGCATCACGCATTGCACCATCTGCTTTATGCGCAACTACATTAACACCTGCTTCTTCGATGGTCACATTTTCATTTTTAGCGACATGCAAAATATGCTCTGTAATATCGGTAACAGTAATCCGGTTAAAATCAAAAATTTGGCAACGTGATAAAATAGTTGGCAAAATTTTGTGTTTTTCGGTAGTTGCTAAAATAAAAATTGCATGCTTTGGCGGCTCTTCAAGGGTTTTCAGAAAAGCATTGAATGCCGATGACGACAGCATGTGTACCTCGTCGATGATATACACGCTGTAATGCCCCAATTGAGGCGGAACACGCACCTGGTCAATTAAAACCCTGATATCATCGACCGAGTTATTTGACGCTGCATCAAGTTCGTGAATATTGTATGAACGATTTTCGTTAAAAGCCTTACACGATTCGCATTCGTTACATGGTTCGTGGTCATCGGTTATATTTTGACAATTTATTGTTTTGGCAAAAATACGTGCACAGGTTGTTTTACCAACACCACGTGGGCCGCAAAACAAGTAAGCATGAGCCATCTGATTGTTTTTGATGGCATTTTTAAGTGTCGATGTTATCGATTTTTGCCCAACTACTGTCGAAAATGTAGAAGGTCTGTATTTTCGTGCCGATACAATAAATTCGTTCATTTTTCTTTCTTTATTTGGGTTCAAATATAAAAAATCGGCGGGTAAAACAGGAACAGAAACCTTTATACTTTTCAACAACTTTTTTTGTGTCTGCGAAAACAATCACATTAAACCAATGTTTAATAGAAGCAATAATGCAGCTAATAAGATAAAATTTTATCAATAATGAAGAAGATTATAATCATCGCAGCGCTTCTAATAAGCATTTTAGGGTTCTCGCAAAACGAAAAAACCTTGCATTCATTTACTGTTAACGACATTTCGGGTAATAAATATGAATTGAGCCAACTCGAAGGTAAAAAAGTACTTGTTGTAAATACAGCTTCGAAATGTGGACTAACCCCACAATACGAAGATTTGGAAAAACTATACCAGACTTACAAAGACCAAAACTTTGTGATTATTGGATTTCCAGCAAACAATTTTATGAATCAGGAACCCGGATCGAACGAAGAAATTGCCGAATTCTGCCAGGTGAATTATGGGGTCACTTTTCCAATGATGGAAAAAATATCAGTAAAAGGCGACGACATTCACCCTATATACGAGTGGCTTACTTCATCAACATTAAGTGATGTTAAGTGGAATTTTCAGAAATTCATGATTAACCCCGACGGCACTATCGCCGGATGGTCGAAACCGCGCACAAAGCCATTTGACAAAGATATTACTGATTGGATTGAAGGCAACTAATTACTCTTTTTTTATCTTCGCACTTATTTTTAACAAATGAGTGACAAAAATATCATCTTACCGGCCGAGTGGCACAAGCAACAGGCGATTCAACTTACCTGGCCACATTCCAACTCTGATTGGAATTACCTGCTCGAAGAGGTTGAGCGGTGCTTCGTTAATATAGCTGCTGAAATATCAAAAAGACAGCAACTTATTGTTGTATGTGCCAAAAAATCGCATGTTTCAAAGCTTTTAAAGCATACGAATATCAACAACATTTCGTTTTTTGAAATTCAAAGCAACGATACCTGGGCACGCGACCATGGTGGAATAACTGTTTTTGAAAACGGAAAACCTGTTCTTTACGATTTTTGCTTCAACGGATGGGGTGAAAAATTTACGGCAGACCTCGACAACCAGATAACACACAAGCTTCATAAAGAAGGCGCTTTTAAGAACTTTCTATATTCGAATCAAAAACAGTTTATACTCGAAGGTGGCAGCATTGAATCGGACGGCTGTGGTTCTTTACTAACAACTGAACAATGCCTGTTATCGGCTAACCGAAACGATAGCTACTCTAAAGTAGAAATAGAAAATCAGTTAAAAGAATTTTTTGGGGTTGAACAGATTCACTGGCTAAAAAACGGATATCTGGCAGGCGACGATACCGACAGCCATATCGATACGCTAGCTCGCTTCTGCAACGAAAAAACAATTGCCTACATTAAATGCAAAGATAAAAATGATGAACATTTTGAAGCTTTATCGGCAATGGAAAAAGAACTGAAAGCATTAAAACAACCCGACGGTTCAATTTACGATCTCCTCCCTTTACCCATGGCCGAAGCTGTATTCGACCCAGATGATGGCCATCGTTTGCCGGCAACATATGCCAATTTTTTAATTATTAATCAGGCTGTCTTATTTCCGGTTTACAATATAAAAACCGACAGTACAGCTATTGAAGCAATTTCAAAAGCTTTTCCTGATAAAGAAATAGTTCCTATAGATTGCTCTGTTCTCATTCGACAGCATGGGTCATTACACTGTATTACAATGCAATATCCCGAACCACTTAAACAACAACTATAATCAAGTTACCCTTATAATAATCTAAAACAGCGTGCTGATTTTTGCTGCAATTGTTTTAAGTAAATCTTCGTCGCGTTCAGTAAATGGTGCAAAAGCGTGCGAATCGATGTCTATTTCGGCAACAAAGCGGCCGTTCTTAATTACCGGGACAACAATTTCGGATTGAACATCGAGGCTACAAGCTATATAGTTGTCCATTTTTGAAACATCCTGAACAATCATCGTTGAACCACTTTCAGCAACCTGTCCACAAACGCCTTTTCCAACGGAAATATTTACATGTTCGGTAGGTTTGCCCACGTAAGATCCTAAAATCAGATTTTTTTTGCTTTCATCTAAAATGTAAAAACCAACCCAATCGTAGTGAGCCACATTCGAATGAAGAATTTTACATATTTGTAAAAGTGTTATATCTTGTGTTAGTTGCTTATCTAGCAGACTTTGAATTATTGCAAGTATTTTTTCTGAATCCATATCTAAATAATTATTTTATAATTATCTGATAACCACCTGTTTTTCGCTGGTGATCTTTTCGCAATACATACAACGAAGTTCGATTGGTTTTTTTGATTCAACCTTAAAGCGAGTCGTTATTGATTCGTGATTGGTAATACACTTAGGATTGAAACATTTAACAATGTTTGTTATCTCCGATGGTATTTCAACAACTCTTTTCTCAACCACGTGATAATTTTTTATGGTGTTGAGTTTTGCATTTGGTGCTATAAGAGCAATTTTATTAATTTCCTGCCCCTGGAAAAACCGATTGGCAACCTTGATAATAGCTTTTAACCCTAAACGTTTACTATCGAGGTTCGTACCAAATGTAATCATATCGCGGCAGCTGTCGAGTTCAAGAATATTTATAACATCGAAAAGCCTCTCTGCAGGTATATGGTCAATTACAGTACCATCTTTTATTGCGCTAACTTGTAATGCTTTATCCATAATATCAGATTATTTAAGTCCTATTATATGTGAAATTATCGCCTCTCGGGTGTACATACCGTTAAGAGCCTGTGTAAAGTAATAGGCTTTTGGGTTGGCATCAACGTCGGTATGTATTTCGTTAACTCTTGGTAGCGGATGCAGAATTTTCATAGTAGGTTTGGTGTTTTCAAGCATATTATTTCTGAGGATGTAAACATTTTTTACTTTTTCGTACTCCATCGGATCCGTAAATCGTTCTTTCTGAACCCGGGTCATATAAATTATATCGGCTTCGGAAATTATATTGGTAAATTCATTATGCTCAAAATACCTTATTCCCTTTTCGTCGAGATAACGTTTATATTCGATGGGCATAGCTAGCTCTGGCGGAGCAATAAAATTAAAAATTGGATTTTCGAAAACCGACAAGGCTTGTAATAGAGAGTGTACCGTACGTCCGTACTTCAAGTCGCCAACCAGAAAAATATTTATATTATCGAGCCTTCCCTGGGTTTTCATAATTGAATACATATCCAGCAAGGTTTGGGTTGGATGCTGATTGGCTCCGTCGCCGGCATTGATAACCGGCACATCAGCAATCTGACTGGCATATCGGGCGCTGCCTTCCAAAGGGTGGCGCATCACAATCATATCAACATAATTGCTTACCATACGAATGGTATCATGCAGAGTTTCGCCCTTGCTCACACTTGAGGATGATGAATCTGTAAAACCAACAATTCTTCCTCCAAGTCTGGTTATGGCTGTTTCGAAACTGATTCGAGTGCGTGTAGATGGCTCGTAAAATAACGTTGCAACGATTTTGCCGTTTAACAGATTCTGGTTGGGTTCATTTTCAAATTCAGCAGCCAGTTCCATTATTCGCAAATAATCGTCTTTGGTAAAATCGGTAATCGAAATTAAATTTTTTGGGTGCATGTTATCTTGTTTTTGTTGTTATGGTGCATAAAAAAAGCCAACAATAAAGAATGCTGGCTTCGTAAATATCTGAAAATATGAATATTAATACTGCTATGTGCGATAGTTTCCAGTGGGTGATATATGCGTTGTTTCAATGATTTCATCAAAATTCAAAATTAATAATAATCGACATACTCGACATGACTTTTTTTATGCTTTTCAGCTTTTATATTGAAATTTATCCTTCGCACCTTAAAGTTAATTTCAACCCCTCCACTTTTTTGAGTTTTTCGGCTACAACATCCGTATGATTTTTTCGCACTTCAATTTCGTAGGTACAATCCATTTCGTAAATCGATTTTACTATTGTAAGATCAAATTCTTTTATAATACGCTCTACATTACTTTGTACGGTATAGTCGAAACGTACACTGTAAATATCGGTTACGATTTTCTCAATAATATCAGCCTGCTCCAGCACTTCGCTTGTTGCTGTTTTATATGCATTAATTAAGCCACTGGTACCCAGCAATGTTCCACCAAAATAACGCACTACTACAACCAGAATATTGGTGAGTTCATAAATAAGCAGCTGACCGTGAATAGGTCGTCCTGCTGTTCCCGATGGCTCTCCATCGTCGTTTGCACGGTACTGCTCGCCATTCTTGCCTATTCTGAAGGCATAACAGTGATGCCGAGCTTTATAATGCAGCTCTTTCAGAACACGAATATGCTCTTTAACTTCGTTCTCATTTTTTACAGGGTATGCATAAGCTATAAACTTACTGCCTTTATCTTTAAAAAGTCCTTTGGCCGGTGATGCTATCGTTTTATAAGTGTCTTCGGCTCTCATTAATATCTGATTAATAGAATTATAGATATAATTGAAAGAAAAATACCTAACCAGTTCAAACGGCTCAGTTTTTCTTTAAAAACAATATAGCCCAGAATTAGCGAACAACTAACAATGGCCAGGTTATTCACTCCAAACACCAATGAACTATCCATTTGGCTATGATTGAGCGCCTTCATTATAAAAAACAACGACCCCCAGTTGGCAAAGCCCAATGCCACTCCAATAATAAGTGTCTGTAAAGATATCGAGTTTTTCACCGGTTTTTTGATAAAAAGTGCCAACAAAGCCCCAATGAATGATGTGGCAAACAATACCGACGAAAAAATTGATATTTCGTTATCGGGTACAAACAAATGCTGTGCGGCTTTTACCAATGTATCAACACTACCCGACCCTACAAACAAAACAAACGGAATTATTACAGCTATTCGTTTAATACTTTTATCGGGTTTACGGTAAATGGCCATAACTACAGCTATTAAAGTTATAGCAATTTTTATGAGCCTGATTACCGTAACATCTTCGTCGAATAAAAACATTGAAAAGAAGATGGGAAAAACCATCGACATGCGGGTTGCAAGCGTTGTAATTACAATTCCGGCTTTATGTGTTGAATTACCTATAAGGAAGAACATTACTACAAATAAAAAACCAATTATTACAGCAATGGGCAACCAGGCAGCTTGTTGGAGAACAGATGTTATCTTGTTAATATCTTGATTTAAAAGACCTAAAAGTGTTGCAACAAAATAATTCACGACAATTATTCCATGCAAATCGGCTTTCATTTTATTCCGGATTTTAAATAAAAAATAAATTCCGGTAGAAGATAAGATACTCAACCAAAGATAAATCATAAGTATAATTACAAGAAAAGCAGATCGTTATAATCTGCTTCTTTATTGTTTTATCTAAAATTCATTCTAAACTTTTAATCGACGTTCAATTTCTTCGACATCGTTTCTATATTGCCTGTCGGTATCAATTAAATTGCTCACTGTTTTGCATGCATGCAAAACAGTTGCATGGTCTTTTCTCCCAATTTGAGCACCAATAGCTGCCAGCGATGATTTTGTCATTGTTTTAGAAAAATACATCGCTAATTGACGAGCCTGAACAATATCGCGTTTGCGCGTTTTCGATTGTAACGAATCGACAGGCATATCAAAAAATTCACAAATAACTTTTTGAATATAGTCGATAGTTATTTCATGTTTACTGTTTTTCACAATTTTATTGATTAGCTCAATTGCCAAATCAACAGTAATTTCCTTTTTATTTAAGGTTGATTGTGCTAAAAGCGAAATTAATGCACCTTCAAGTTCACGTACATTCGTATCAATTTTTTTTGCAATGTATTCCAGCACATCATCAGGCATATTTAGCCCATCTTTGTAGGTTTTGTTTCGAAGTATTGCTAATCGGGTTTCGTAATCGGGATTCTGCAAGTCGGTTGTTAGTCCCCATTTAAACCTTGACAGCAAGCGTTGTTCAATTCCTTTAATTTCGATGGGTGCTTTATCAGATGTTAGTATCAATTGTTTTCCCAACTGATGTAAGTGATTGAATATGTGGAAAAAGGTTTCCTGTGTTTTTATTTTACCTGCAAATTCATGTACATCATCTATAATAAGTACATCTATCATTTGATAAAAATGCAAAAAATCGTTACGCGTGTTATTCACTGCTGCTTCGGAATACTGGGTAATAAATTTGTTTGCATTTACATAAAGCACTATTTTATCTGGAAGACTTTCTTTCACTTCTATACCGATTGCCTGTGCAAGGTGTGTTTTCCCAAGTCCACTTTCTCCATAAATCATCAATGGATTAAATGCAGTACCTCCGGGATTTTGTGCTACAGCATAACCGGCAGAACGAGCCAAGCGATTACATTCTCCCTCTACAAAATTATTAAAGGTATTATCACGCTTAAGTTGCGGGTCGATATGCAATTTTTGTATTCCCGGAATAACAAAAGGATTTTTAATTGATTTTGTATCTGTTTTAATCGGCGCAGATAAAGGGCGATTATTCAGTTTTGAATTATTATTTGTGGGGTAATTAACAGTGAGCGGATTTCTTGTTTGCTCATTTTGGTCACTCATAACAACATTGTACTCAAGTTTTGCATGTGTGCCAATTACTTTGCGCAATGTTTTTCGCAATATATCTATATATTGCTCTTCTAAGTACTCGTAAAAAAACGGACTTGGAACCTGTATTGTTAATACATTACCTTCGATCCTGAGGGGTTTGATCGGCTCAAACCAAGTACGGAAACTTATGGGTTGTACATTGTCTTTAATTACAGTAAGGCAATCATTCCATATTTGGTTATGATTTCTATTCATTTTGGGTTGCTGGAATTTTAAAAGTTTGTTATTAATAATTAGGGTTGCTGTGTTATCAAAAACAAAAGTGTGAAAAAAATAGCTGAAAAAAAAATTTAATAACACTTGTTTTTTAAAAAGAAGTTTTAATCATTTGTTTTTCAATGACAATATTTTTCTTCAACATTTAAAACACATAAAATACTGTATATGTGGCTATTAAACAAATGTCAATTCTTTTAATGAGTTGATATATAACCTATTTAATCAACATGACTAAAATAAAAACATTTTCAAATTTTTTACAGTCACATTATGTTTAAAATGCAACTTCTATGTGTATAATTAAATACAATATTTGAATGTATTATTATAACCGGTTGTCAATAACATGCATCAAAAAACTTTTAACAGATGAGTTCAACTACTTGTTTTTAGTAGATTATTTCAAGGTTAGGTTAAGCTTTTAAATTTGTTAATACCCCCCTCTTCTAACATCATATTTACATTGTGATTTATTCAGCAATGAAATAATATATAATAGTAAACTGTTTCTTTATTTCAATACATAAATAAATAGAACTTCTACTCCTTTGTGTTGTAAAAGATGTATTTACATGTTTGATATTGATTGAAAAACCTTCAATATTTAAGCACTTTTATTTTTCTCCCATTTTCGAACTGTACCAAAAAAGCTTCACCATTTATTTTTTTAATTTCGCCATGTCTTTCTAAAGCTTTATTGTAATCAGATAGTAATTCAACGTAGTACTTGTACCAACCATCATCATTATATACAAAAATTGTTTCAAATCTGTTGAAAGCCTTATTACTTGCAGAAAGTTCTTCGCGGCTGGCAAGTATCTGAAGCGAGTACCACACTCCATTCGCAGTGTATTCATCGAGTTTATGGATACCTGCCTCAGCAGGTTTTTGTGCAGTTGCAGCTAAATTTTCATCTATTTTCTTGGAAGCGACCACTTCTGGATCGACTGTTTTTTTAACAGTCACTGCCGATCTTGCATCAATTCGCTTTTTGTAACTTGCAAACGCATTGGCAATAGACTGAGCCATTTTTGTCTTGCCTTCGTTACTGAGCATGTAAATTTTGTCGTTATTGTTACTTAAAAAGCCCAATTCAACTAATACCGATGGCATTGCTGTTTGCCTTAACACTAAAAAACCTGCTTGTTTAACGCCTCTGTCTTTAAGGCTTGCCTTAAAGACAAAGCTTTTTTGAATTTGATCGGCAAAGAAAGAACTTTGTTCAAGAAATTCGTTCTGAATCAATTCGAACATAATATATGATTCTGCCGAATTTGGATCAAATCCCTCGTATCGTGTTGTATGGTCATCCTCAAGTAATATCACCGAGTTTTCCATTTGAGCCACCTTGAGATTTTCTTCGGTACGGTGTCGTCCCAAAACAAATGTTTCCGCACCGCGTATCGATGTTGTTCGAAATGAATTAACATGTAGAGATATGAATAAATCAGCTTCGTTTTTATTGGCTATTTCAGCTCTTTTATCAAGCGGTACAAAAACATCTTTATCGCGGGTATAAATAACATTTACACTCGGAAAAACCTTTTTAATTTCAGCTCCTGTTCTTAAAGCTACATCAAGTACTATATCTTTTTCTTTTATATTTCTAATAACTGCTCCAGGGTCTTTTCCACCATGCCCCGGATCAATAACAACAGTTTTTAGTTCAAATCCACTATCTTGAGCACGAATATTGTGCAGAGTGGCCGTTGTTAATGTAATTATTAATAGTATGAATGAAATTCTTAACATTTTTTGATGTTTTTGTGATAATATTTCGACAAATATATAGTTAAAAAAACGATGATAATTATAAAATATTATTTTAGACCAAAGCAACGGTTTATTTCCGAAAAACCTCTATTTCTTATAATGCATACGGATAATTAAATTATTTTTGAGGCCAAATTTTAAAAACTATTGAAATACGCTAAATACATATCAGCCTTATTTATTTGGTTAACAAGCATGTTAACCATTTATGCGCAAAATGACATCAACCTGTTTCCCAATCAAAAAAATGCCGACAGCAGTATAATTGATACGGATTCAATGGCAATCGATTCATCATTCATTTCTGAAACGGCAGACAACTCTATTGCCGACTCGGCTGTTGTAGCTACAAAAAAAACGAAATCGAAACAGATTATTGAAGCTCCTATTGACTACAATTCAGTCGATTCAATGTCGGTGTTGATGGAAAACGGACAGCAGATTGTACATCTTTATGGCAGTGCAAATATCGAATACGGAACAATCAAGCTTGATGCAGGTTATATTTCTGTAAATTTTGCCACAAAAGAAATATACGCTACCGGAATTGAAGATTCGCTGGGTAATCTCATTCAAAAGCCACATTTTTCGGAAGGCAGCGAGGAGTTCGATTGCAAATCGTTACGTTACAATTTTGTAACCGGAAAAGGCTTTGTTGAAAATGTTGTAACCGAACAGCAGGACGGTATTGTTCGCAGCGACAAGGCGAAAATGATGAGTAAAGATATATATTGCATGGTTGATGGGAAATATTCTACCTGTGATGCTGAACATCCACACTTTTATCTCCGAATGACAAAGGGAAAAGTTATCAGAAATAAGGCAATTATAACTGGTAGAGCTTACATGGTTCTTGAAGATTTTCCTATATACGCGCCATTTCTTCCCTACGGCTACATTCCCACATACGATAAAACGTACTCGTCGGGCGTAATAATACCGCAATACGGCGAAGAATCAAATTATGGTTTTTACCTGAAAGACGGTGGATTTTACTGGGCTGCAAACGATTATTTTGATTTCAGAATAACCGGTGATGTATATTCTAAAGGTAAATGGGGCATTAACATGAGAACCAATTATCGACTTCGTTATAAATTTTCGGGGAGTTTTGGTTTTAGTTATACAATGTCGGCAAGGGGCGAACGAGGTATAAACCAAACTAAAAGCTCCAACTATAGTCTTAGATGGAGCCATTCACAGGATTCAAAAGCCAACCCCACTCAAACTTTTTCGGCATCTGTCGATTTCTCTTCAAGTGGTTACAATAAAGAAAACGAATACGATACACAGAAGTTTCTTGAAAACAGTAAATCTTCAACTGTAAATTATCGGAAAACATTCCCCAATTCGCCATTCAGCTTATCGGCTTCGGTTAGTGCACGGCAAAACACACGCGACTCCACGGTAACGCTTTCGCTACCCTCCCTGAATATTAATATGCGAAGCATAAACCCACTTGAACGGAAGAAGCGTGTTGGGAAAAAACGTTTTTACGAAGATGTTAAAATATCGTATAGCGCTCAATTGGAAAGCCGTATCAGCACTAAAGAATCGCTTTTATTCACGACCCCTTATTCTGAATGGAAAAAAGGAATCAAACATAACATACCAATTACCCTGCCCTCATTCAAATTATTTAACCATGTTAATGTTGTACCGTCTATTAGCTATAACGAGCGTTGGTATTTCGACCATATTGAAAAATACTGGATCGAAGGCTACTCAGTTACTGATCCTCAAACCGGAATGAGTAAACGGGTTAACGGGCATGTTGAAGAAGTGCGAAAAGAGGGGTTTCAACGTAATTACGAATATCGCTACAGTGTTAGTTCAAGTACTACATTATACGGAATGTACACAATGAGAAATCCTAACTCAAAGCTGAAAGCAATCAGGCATAAAATCGATCCGAGCTTTGGATTTAGTTACAGCCCCGACTTTAGAGACGAACGGTTTGGTTTTTGGGATTGGGTGCAGGTTGATTCCTTAGGTAACGAAGAACAATATAACCGGTTTCAGAATGGCATGTACGGTTCGGCCAGCAGTCGGCGCAGCGGTTCGGTTAACTTTAGCCTGAACAACAATATTGAAATGAAAATAGCCGACACTAAAGATACAACCTCGGAAAACAGTTTTAAAAAGATCCCTATTTTTGATAATTTGGGTGTAAGCGGTTCATACAACCTGGCGGCAGAATCGTTTAACCTTTCGACATTTTCGCTGAATGCACGTACAAAGATTGCTGGCAACTCAATAAACATTAGCGGCACACTTGATCCGTATGCATTAGATGAAAAAGGTAAAAGAATTGATGAATTTCAATGGAATAAAAAAACCGGCATGGCTCGTTTGGGACGCCTCACTAGTGTTAGTACTGGTTTTAACTTTAGTTATAGTTCCGATAAGTTAAAAAAGATGCTACAGGAAAAAAATAAGTCAGAACAACAAAACAGTATGCCAGCTGACTCAACCTTAGGAGACACTAACCTTAACGACGAATTAAACAACACGAGCAATAATAATAAAAATGATGGCAACGTAAATGGCATGCCAAACCAAACCAATGGTTATGTTCCTTTTGAAATGAAATGGAGAGTAAGTACAAGCTATACTTTTCGTTATTCAAATACATCAGGTAAACCAAACTTTATGCAATCGATAAGATTGAATGGAAATTTTGACATTACACCAAAATGGAAAGCAACCTTCTCGTCGGGTTTCGATGTTTCGGCTATGAAAATGACAAACACGCAGATGTCGATTGTTCGTGACCTGCACTGCTGGACCATGTCATTCGATTTCTCTCCATTTGGAACCAGATCGTATTATACATTTACTATTCGGGCGAATGCTTCGATGCTGCAAGACTTAAAAATCAATAAAACCAGTTACGATTTCTAACATTTAGAATCAATGAAGAAACAAATAATACATACCGAAAAAGCGCCTGCGGCTGTCGGCCCCTACAATCAGGCTATCGAAATGAATGGAATGCTTTTTATTTCAGGTCAGGTGCCGTTAAATCCACAAACCGGAAAACTTGTCGAAGCCGATATATCAAAACAAACCACGCAGGTACTTGAGAATATTGGTGCTATACTTGAACAAGCCGGCTATTCGTATGCAAATGTTGTAAAAACAACCTGCCTACTTACCGATATGGCTAACTTTAAAGCTATGAATGAAGTTTATGCGTCCTATTTTAAGACCGAACAACCGGCAAGAGCAGCTTTTGCTGTAAAAGAACTTCCCTTAGGGGCTTTAATCGAAATAGAAGCGATTGCAATAAAATAAGATAAAGTGCATGATTCCATATTTACAAGTAGAAGGTTTAACACGTTTTTGGGGCGACTTAGTTTTGTTCGAAGATTTGAACTTTACCATTTCACAAGGACAAAAAGTAGCGCTTATTGCCCGAAATGGTGCCGGTAAAACAACCCTGCTGAATACCATTATGGGCACCGATTTGCCCGATTCGGGAACGATGACATTTAAAAATGACATTACTGTTGGCTATCTGAACCAATACCCCATACAAAATGAAAACCTCACTGTAATGGAAGAAATATACCATTCTACCAGCGAAGTGGTGCAGGCTGTTCGCGATTACGAAAAGGCAATTCACAATCCAGGTGCAGTTGATTTACAGGATGCAACCGAAAAAATGGATCGGCTAAATGCCTGGGATTTTGATGTTAAGATAAAACAAATCCTCTCACAACTAAAAATCACCAACTTTGAACAAAAAATTGGTGAACTGTCGGGTGGTCAGCAAAAACGAGTAGCACTGGCCAATGTGCTTATCAACAATCCCGATCTGCTTATTCTCGATGAACCTACCAACCATCTTGACCTCGACATGATTGAATGGCTCGAAGAATACCTTCAGAAAATGAACCAGACGTTGTTTATGGTTACACACGACCGATACTTTCTCGACCGTGTTTGCAACGAAATTCTTGAGCTCGACCAAAAAATCATTTTCAGATACAAAGGCAACTATTCATATTTTATTGAAAAGCGTGCCGAACGCCAAAATCAGTTAAAGGCTGAAGTTGAAAAAGCCCGTAACCTGATGCGTACCGAGCAAGAATGGATGCGACGAATGCCCAAAGCACGCGGAACAAAATCCAAGTACCGGATTGAATCATTTTCAGAATTAAAAGAAAAAGCATCTAAAAACCTGTCGGAAGAAGCATTAAACCTGAATATTAAAGCCTCACGGCTGGGGAAAAAAATTATCGACATTCATAACCTGAACAAAAGCTTTGGACAATTACAGGTTCTGAACAATTTCAGTTATAAATTTTCGCGTTTCGAAAAAATTGGAATTATTGGAGAAAACGGAACTGGCAAATCAACATTTATGAATCTGATAACCGGACGCATGCAACCCGATTCGGGGCATGTTGAAATAGGCGAAACAGTTAAATTTGGCTATTATCGGCAGGAAGGCATCATTTTTAATCCGGAGGATAAAGTAATTGACATTATTCAGGAAATTGCCGAATACATCGATCTTGGTGAAGGAAAACAGTGGAATGCTTCGCAGTTACTTACACATTTTCTTTTCTCGCACGATGCACAATATGCCAAGGTTGAAACCCTTAGCGGCGGCGAAAAGCGTCGGTTATATCTTTGTACCGTTTTAATGCTAAATCCCAATTTCCTTATCCTCGACGAACCCACCAACGATCTAGATATTATGACTCTTAATGTTTTGGAAGAATATCTGCAAAACTTTAACGGTTGTGTAGTAGTCGTTAGTCACGATCGCTATTTTATGGATAAAATAGTAGATCATGTTTTTGCGTTCGATGAAAATGGAAAGATTAAAGATTTCCCGGGTAATTATTCGATATACCGGAACTATAAAGATGAAAAAGATAAAGCCGAACGCAAGGAGTTGAATGACAACAAAAAAGAACCGCTTACCGAAAAACCTAAAAAGAAAAACCCGAATAAGCTTACTTTCAATGAGAAGAGAGAGTTTGAACAACTAATAAGTGATATTGAAGAGCTCGAAACTAAAAAGATAGATCTCGAACAGAAAATGAGTTCCGGAGATTATGGTCACGAAGATCTGCAGAAACAATCGGACTTATATGAACAAGTTAAAGCAGAACTTGACGAGAAAGAGCTACGCTGGCTTGAATTAAGCGAAAAGGAATAATTACCTGTCCAACAATCAGTTCAATCCCACTAAAAAAGGATGCAATTGAAGATTGGTAACTTCGCGCGAAAAAACTGTTTCTGCAAGTTTCCGACCTTTAACACCCAGCTTTACACTCAACTCCGGATTGTTAACTACATGCTCCATTTTTTGTGAAAAATGATCTAAATCGAAAGCAGGAACTAAATACCCGGTTTCATCGTGTTTAACTACTTCAGGATTTCCGGCAACACCAAACGAAATAACAGGTTTCCGGCTTGCCATTGCCTCAATGGCTACTGTTGGTAAACCTTCCCAATGCGAAGGTATCAGTAAACAATCAATAGAATTCATAACCGATTTCACGTCATCTCTAAACCCAAGCACTTCGATATGCTTTTCAACTCCGTGTTTAGCCATCAACAATAACAACTCCTGATGCAGCGGTCCGGTACCGGCAAGTTTTATTTTAAATTTTAGTCCTTTATCTTTAAGCTTACGCGCAATTTCGGGTAAAAAAAGCACTCCTTTTTCTTCCGACAAACGACCAACACAACCAAATATAAAATCATCATTTTCCTCTTTCTCAACAATAATCGACTGTTTATCCCACTTATCGATATCGATGCTGTTGTAAATCACTCGTATTTTATCTTTAGGGAATAAACCAGGATCGCGGCTCAGGGCTACATCGGCAATATATTGCGAACATGGTACAAAATGAGTAATTCCACGACGCAGCAATAATTTGTTTAATGGGTGAGGATTTAAAGGCCGACCGTTGTCGCGCCTGTAAATTATGTTTTTGATGCCAGCCATTTTTGCCGGCATAGTAAATAATTTGAAATCGTTCGAAGTGTTGAATAAAATGGTATCAGGTGCTAATTTTTTCAACATCCTGTAAATGCTGTAAAATTTAAAAGGGTTCAGATATGCAAATTTACCGGCTTTAACGGTGTAGTTTTCAACTCCATGTTCGACTATTTTAGCATGAAGCTCACTTTTTTCAGATGTGATTGAAATTACCTTTGCCTTGTTGCGAAATGACAATATTGTTTCCAGCTGCCAGCTTTCGCCCCCACCCCATGTTTTCGAAGTATTTACAAAACATATTTTTTTATCATTCATCTGCCTTAAATGTCAAGTTTCTAATTCAGCATACGCTGCAAGCAAAATTATTTTTTGTGTTCAAGTATGTAATAAAAATGATACACATTATCAGGTTGAATATAACTTTTCAGTATTAGATGTTTTTTGTTTATCAACCCTGATATTTTAGATTTCAGATAGCCTTTGGTATTCATTTCCCAATGATGTTCGCCATCAAATTGAAATTTCTTATTAAACCGGGGTACCGAAAAAGATATATTTTTTGAAAATGCGCGTTGAAATTTGAAAAAGGAGAAAGGTCTTGAATGTTGTATAGGTAAAGATAAAACAAGCCGACTGGTTTTATCCATCAATTTATCAAGCGTTTGTTCAAAATCACCAAAAGGCAAATGCTCCAGCACCTGACAACATATAATAACATCGAAATGAGTAGATATTTCGTTAATATTTCTAACATCAAGTTCGAAATCAGGATTTAATGCAGCGTCAAAGTCCATTGTAAGAACCTCAATTCCCTGCATTTTCAGAATTTCAACTATTATACCATCACCAACACCTACTACCAGTACTTTTTGTGGCGATACTTCAACTACTTCGCTAATTTGACTGTAATACGAAGCCCAACGTTTCTTATCAACGTATCTGTCAAATAGATAATGTGTTTTATTTACTTGTACACTCACAAAAATCGGTTTATAAAATAAGTGTAATATGCTCTTTAATAACAATATGCAAATATATAATTTTGATTTAGATTATACAGGACAGCCTTAATCAATTTTACGGCGATACAACAAAGGCAATTTCAGCGCGTAAACGTATGCATAAACGTACAATGGTTTATTTGCTATAGCCTTCCCCAAGTAGCGATAGGCTTCTTTCAAATTCTTACCGTAGAGCGCATATTTGCGCGTAAGCTTTCGTGCTACGTGATGATAAATGCCTAATTCTTTAAGTCGTTGCTCGTGTTTGTTGAAAAAGTACGCTCCGCCGTCGATAACAGCTGAAGGATTATCAGAGATACGGTTTTGCGCATCCCAATACATCGTTGTGTTGCTGTTTTCGATAAAATCAATTTGGTAAAGGCGAGCTATTCTCACAAAAAAATCAAGATCCTGGTGCGAGGGCATAAGCTCATCAAAACCGTCAACTTCATTAAACACATCTTTGCGAACACACAAGCCCGAAGTACTTGAGCCTATTCCATGAAAACTTCGCAGCAGAGATCGTTCAGCATCGGTGTTGACTTTCTGATTAAAAGTAGCTACTTCCTGTCCGTTTTTTACACATGTTGCAAAAACATAAGACAATCCTAATTTGTGATTTGCCTTAAATTTTTCTATATGGTTTTCGAGAGTCAATGGATGCAGTTCGTCGTCCGAATCAAAAAAAGTAATAAGTGGTGCACCTGAAACACGCGCACCACTATTACGGGATTTGTTAGCCCCTCCATTTTGTTGCTGAACCAATACTTTAATACGAGGTTCATTTGAATATATTTTTTCAATTATCGGAACAGTTTCATCAGTAGAACAATCGTCAACAACAATCAGCTCCCAATTTGAGATCGACTGATTTATAATGCTTTCAATTGCTCTCTTAATGGTTTTTTCTCTGTTATAAGTCGGTATTACAACTGAAATTGCAGGTTTATCCATTGAAAAAAATCATTTTTCATTGTGAACTATGATGCTATGCGTTGTCTTTTCTTCTTTTTGCCACGTGCACCTTTGTTGCGATCGCGAAAATCGTTGCCTACAAACTCGTAATTTTCTTCAGCTTCAATATTTACTCCTTTGAATGTACGACGATTGAGTTCAGCAATAACTTTTTTAGCCAATTTGCTTTCGACTTCAACCGACGAAGCTCGTTTAAAGATTTCTATTTGCCCAATTTCAATGTCTTTACGCCCCGAAGCATTAACCAACAAATCAATTACATCCTTTTTACTCAGGCCTTTGCCTTTTCCAAGATTGAAAATAATGCGCGACATGCTCTTTCCCTTTTTGCTTCGCGAAAATTTTGCACCATCATTGTCCTCACGTTCCGCCTTCGAGGGATCAACATTAAGGCTTCCTGCATTTTTGTAGTAGTCGAGAAAACGGTTAAATTCTTCCGAAACGAAACGTTTAATTATATCTTCTTTCGAAAAATCAGACAACATCTCATAAACTTTATCCATGTAAGGGTCGATTCGTTCATGATTTACCGTTGAGTTACTTACTTTCTCAATCATGTTAAACAATTGTCTTTCACAAATAACTTTTCCTTCGGGAACAGGCTGATAGTCAAACTTCTTTTTTATTGATCTTTCGATAAGTTTAAGCTTACCCTTTTCTTTCATATTAATTATCGATACCGCAATGCCATCTTTCCCGGCACGGCCAGTACGGCCTGAGCGGTGATTATAGTTTTCGGTATCATCGGGAAGGTTGTAATTTATTACGTGAGTCAAATCAGTCACATCGAGTCCACGCGCAGCCACATCGGTTGCAACAAGAACCCTTAATGTACGTTCGCGAAATTTCTGCATCACGTAATCGCGCTGACTTTGTGTAAGGTCGCCGTGCAAAGCTTCAGCATTGTAACCTTCTTTCATCAGGGAGGCTGCAACATCTTTTGTTTCTTTACGTGTGCGGCAAAAAACAATGCCATAAATTTCGGGATAGAAATCAACTACGCGTTTCAAAGCCATATACCTATCACGTGCGTGTACCATGTGGTAAATATGACGCACATTTTCAGCACTTGCATTTTTCTTACCGATGGTAATTTCGGCCGGATCATTCATGTATTTTTTTGCAATATTAAGAATGTCGGGACTCATTGTAGCCGAAAACAGCAAGGTGGTTTTCTCACGGGGTGTTTCCTTCAAAATTTCATCTACTTCTTCTCTAAATCCCATGCGCAACATTTCGTCGGCCTCGTCAAGTACCATCGTTTTTATTTCCGACAGGTTTACTTTGCGCCTGTTAATAAGGTCGCGAATACGACCAGGAGTTGCAACAACAACCTGAGCTCCCCTTTTCAAAGCCATAATTTGCTTATCTATAGGTGCACCACCATAAACCATAACAATTTTTAAATTGTTGATAAATTTACTATAATTCTCAAGGTCGCGTCCAATTTGCATGCAAAGCTCGCGCGTAGGACTTAAAATAAGTAACTGAGGAGTTGTTGTTGCTGTATCTATTTTGCCAAGTGCAGGCAAACCAAAAGCAGCTGTTTTACCGGTACCAGTCTGAGCCAGCCCTAAAACATCACGATCTTCATTTAATAATAATGGAATAACTTTTTCCTGAATAGGAGTTGGTTCAACAAAGCCAAGCTCAGAAACACCTCGAAGTATCTCTGGCGAAAGGCCCATTTCTGAAAATAACATATTTTATAATTTTAGGCCTTCCTGTTTTGTCATCACCACAAAATACAAGTCAACCTGTTAATAATAGCTGCTGCCCCCAAAACCCGGATAACCCGGAAACTATAAAACTTTAATGTGAAAAATATTGCAACAGCATTTAAAAAATTCACCAGTTTTCAATGAATTGGTGGCACAAAAGTATTTTTTTTAACGATAATTCATCAAAATAACGCAATCATTTACCTCTATGTTAATTTAATATGCCTTCACTATTCGAATTTTAGTTTGTTAAATTAAAAAGATAAAAAACATTATATCTATAATCAATCTACCTAGAACTTGACAAACCGTTATAAATTCAATAACTTACAATTTAAGTTTCTTCATTATGAAAAACATTTAATTATCCATTTAACAATTTTTTAGCATTAAAAGATGCTTATATCTTTTATATTTCATATCTTTGAATTATTGTTTTACCCAAAAACCGAAAAGTTATGTCAGAAATACAATTTAGCAACAAATTATTGAGTCTGGAGAATAGTCTTAAATATTATGCATTAAGTCTAACATCGGACATTGATAAAGCAAATGATCTGCTACAGGAAACATTTTTAAAGGCACTCACCTATCAAGATAAATTTGCTGAGAACACAAATTTTAAAGCCTGGGTTTATACCATTATGAAAAATACTTTCATAAATGACTACCGCAAAGCTTCAAAATCGAAAAACAGTTTAAGTGGCTCGAATAGCGAATTTCATTTGCATATAGCCCGTAACAAAGCTTATCCTGCACCCGATTCGTTTTACTCAACAAATGAAATCGAAAAAAGTATTTCATCACTTGAAGATGAATACAGGATACCATTCCAGATGTTTCTTGACGGATATAAGTATAAAGAGATTGCAGTCAAACTAAATTTGCCTTTAGGTACAGTAAAAAGCAGAATATTTTTTACTCGTAAAAAATTGACTTCGACATTGAAAGAGTTTGTATAATAAACAAGTTTTATTATTCGTTGTATTAGCCGGGGCGTAGAATCCCGGCTTTTTTTATGTATAAAAAGCTATGAGTGTTGATTTTTACTATTTTTGTATAAAATTACAAACGCATGAAACGGATAATTCTCATAACTGGGCTACTTGTTTTTACGTATGCACTTTATTCGCAATCGAATGTGAACCTTGGCATTAAATACGGTCAAAACAGTTCTGTTATGATTACCAATATAGAACAACTACTTGAATACCCGTTTAACGAAGAACAATACGACAGCTACCATGTAGGCGCATTTGCCAGGTTGAATTTAAAACGATTCAGCTTACAGCCCGAAATTTATTTCAACAACAAAGGTGGAATTGTAGCACCAGCATCATCTACTAGTTCTTCACTCTCCCCTGTTTCCTTTAAATATCAAACCGTAGATGTTCCTGTTCTTGCTGGATTTAGTGTTATAAACCGTAAACATTTTAAATTTAGACTGACAGGAGGACCAGTTTTTTCTTATATTACTGCCAACAACTTCTTCTCAGATATTTCAGCACTTGACAAAGAAAGTTTTCAGTCGCAATACATGGGTATGCAATTTGGTGCAGGCATTGACATCCTGTTTCTTACACTTGATGCTCGTTTCGAGCAAAGTGCTAATATTATCAACAGTTCGAGTGAGTACGAAGCAAAAAACAGAGTTTTTCTTATTTCGGCAGGAATAAAACTTTTCTAATTTTTCGTCCCCTACTTATCAGGATTAGCACACAACATTGTTAATTTATTGTTGTATCATTTCCAATTTCAATCACATTATAGGGACATAGCATTTTATTGGTACAAAATACAGTACTTTTGCGCCACTTTTTAAATACACATAACACATGTCAATAAAGAATATTGCAATAATCGCACACGTCGATCACGGAAAAACAACTCTTGTAGATAAAATGCTGCTTGCCGGAAAACTTTTCAAAGACCACGAAACGCCCGGTGAACTTATCATGGACAGCAACGATCAAGAGCGTGAACGAGGCATAACTATTCTCGCTAAAAACGTATCAGTAATATATAAGGATACAAAAATAAATATTATAGATACACCAGGACACGCTGATTTTGGTGGGGAAGTTGAACGAGTACTAAATATGGCCGATGGTGTATTGCTGCTGGTTGATGCCTTTGAAGGTCCCATGCCGCAAACACGTTTTGTACTTCAGAAAGCTGTTCAGCTTGGACTAAAACCTATTATTGTAATCAATAAGGTTGATAAGCCCAACTGTCGCCCAGAAGATGTTCAGGAGATGGTTTTCGATCTGATGTTCAACCTAAATGCTACAGAAGACCAATTAGACTTTCCAACTATTTACGGTTCGGCTAAAGAAGGCTGGATGTCGGAAGACTGGACTGTAAGAACCGACAATATCACCCCACTTCTTGACGCTGTTATCAAATACATACCAAATCCTCGAATCGAAAAAGGCACAACACAAATGTTGATTACATCAATCGACTTTTCGCCTTACGTTGGTCGTATTGCCGTAGGACGGCTCCATCGTGGTACATTAAAAGAAGGACAACAAGTAAGTCTTTGCCACCGCGACGGTTCAATTGTACGCACAAAAATCAAAGAGTTAAACGTTTTTTCAGGATTGGGACGTACAAAAGTTAGCGAAGTTTCGGCTGGCGACATTTGTGCTTTGGTAGGTATCGATAATTTTGAAATAGGTGATACAATTGCCGATATTAATAAACCCGAGCCACTGCCACCAATTGCGATCGACGAGCCTACGATGAGTATGTTATTTACAATTAACAACTCTCCATTTTTTGGAAAGGATGGAAAATATGTAACATCGCGCCACATATACGACAGGCTTCAAAAAGAGCTTGAACGAAATCTTGCACTCAAAGTTGAAGAAACCAGCAGTGCCGACTCGTGGAATGTCTTTGGACGTGGCGTAATGCACTTATCTGTACTGATAGAGACCATGCGACGCGAAGGGTTTGAGTTGCAGGTTGGACAGCCACAGGTAATTATAAAGCTTATCGACGGTGTTAAAAGCGAACCAGTTGAAGAACTAACCATCGACGTTCTCGAAGATTATTCGGGAAAAGTTATAGAACTTGTTACACGCCGAAAAGGTGAATTACTCACCATGGAGAGAAAAGGCGAACGCACTGTACTCGAATTCACTATTCCGTCGCGTGGCATTATCGGACTTCGAAATAACGTACTTACAGCCACTGCGGGCGAAGCAATCATATCGCATCGTTTCATTGAATTTCAACCTTATAAAGGCGAAATTGAAAAGCGCAATAGTGGTTCGCTCGTTTGCCTCGAAACAGGCACTGCCATTGCTTATGCCCTTGATAAATTGCAGGACAGAGGCAAGTTTTTTGTAAAGCCCGGAGATGAAGTTTACGAAGGTCAGGTTATTGGTGAAAACACACGGGAAGATGATTTAACCATAAACATTACCAAGACTAAAAAACTTAGTAATATGCGGGCATCTGGTTCCGACGACAAAGCGAAGTTGACTCCGCCGATTATTTTTAGTCTAGAGGAAGCTCTTGAATATATTCAGAGTGATGAGTTTGTCGAAATTACACCTAAATCAATTCGATTAAGAAAAATCTCTCTAAAAGAGCACGATAGAAAAAGACAGAACAAGTAAACATAAAAATTTAAAAAACATTGGTTTCACCTGCAACAATATCTTTTATATTGCCAATGGTGAAACCAATGTTTTTATCTGTGGCTTTCCATATCTGTCAAGTGCAAATCGATGGCACGTACCGATATTTGAATTTCCCAGGCCGAAATAGCCAGCGACATGATTAACGACAAAAGCCCAAAACCAAAAATCCATGCAGCCGAAAGTTCCAGATCGATGTAAATCAAAAACATTGATACGACGCACAAAAACAAGCTTAAAACGCCCAGCAATTGCATCGCTTTGGTTAAATACATTCGTTTGCGAAGGTTTTTTATTTGAGCAAGTAAGATACTATCGGGATTGGTTTTAAACTTTTCGTATAAATTTCGAACCAACTGTGCATAACCCAGGAAACGATTTGTATATGCCAGTAAAATAAGCGAAACTGCAGAAAATAATAGTGCTGGAGTTGTTAAAGTTAATTTGTCCATATTTTTTTGTTTGATTTTTTAACAAAAACAGGATTCAATAGTTTATGTATTATTTGATAATTTTAAATTAATAAAAAATACAACCATCCGGTGTATCAAAAGTTTATTTTTGCAAAATTATTTAAACATTAAGCATCAATAATTATTTTACGATGAAGAAAACCAAAATTGTAGCAACCATCTCCGATTGGAAAAGCTGTCCGGAATATGTAAAATCACTTTACGATAACGGCATGAATGTGGTTAGGATGAATACCGCACATATAAACCGCGAAGGTGCAACTAAAATAATGAATGACGTGCGTTCGGTTTCCGATAAAATTGCTTTGCTAATAGACACTAAAGGCCCCGAAGTACGAACAATAAACCTTGAAGATGATTTAATAGTCGACTATGGTGATAAAATCAAAATAACAGGGAATCTAAAGCTCAATGACTGTCTTCATGTTAACTACCCCAACTTTGTAAACGACATTCAAATAGGAGCAAAGCTACTCGTTGACGATGGTGAAATTGAGCTTGAGGTAAAAGATAAAGATGAAGATTACTTATACACCGAGGTTACAAATAGCGGAGCAATAAAAAACCGCAAAAGCATTAATATCCCGGGTGTTAGTATAAAACTACCTTCGTTAACCGAAAAGGACAAAGATTTTATTCTGTTTGCAATCGAAAATAACATTGAATTTATTGCACATTCGTTTGTTCGCAACAAGCAAGACGTAATAGATATTCAGAAGATTCTCGACAAACACAACAGTCCGATTAAAATTATTGCAAAAATTGAGAATCAGGAAGGTGTTGATAAAATTGATGAAATACTTGACTATGCTTACGGCGTTATGATTGCCCGAGGCGATTTAGGAATTGAAATTCCGGCCGAAAAAATACCATCAGTTGCCCGCATGCTCATCAAAAAATGTATTGCTCATAAGCGCCCTGTAATTATGGCAACTCAGATGCTGCATTCAATGATCGAAAACCCCCGCCCTACCCGTGCTGAAATTAGCGACATTGCCAATGCCGTTTACAACCGTTGCGACGCAATTATGCTAAGTGGCGAAACCGCATACGGGAAATATGGTGTCGATGCTGTAAAAATAATGCATAAAGTAGCCGAAGAGGTAGAAAAAAACAAAGACAAACGAAACGATATTTTACCTCCTATCAACTTCGACACTTCATCGTTCCTGGCAGCCAAAGCCATTGAAGCAGCTAGTGAAATGAATACTACGGCCATTGTAACTGACACACTTTCGGGTCACAATGCACGTTATATTTCAGCATTCAGAGGCGAAATGCCTGTTTATGCCAAATGCTATCGCCCCAGGGTTATGCGCGAACTGGCTCTATCGTATGGTGTTTTTTCTTCAACCATTCAGGCACACAGCAATCGCGACGAAACCATACAGGCTAGCCTGCAGGATTTAGTGAAAAGAAAATGTATTAATATTGATGACACAATTGTATATGTTGGAAGCAGTTACGGCATTAGGGGCATGGCTTCATTCCTTGAAATCATTAACGTCAAAACAGGTATTAGTCCCAAAGCCGAAGAAAATATTAATGATTTGATTGGCCCTAAAGACAAATAAGAAATACCACTATTGCCATCATATTTAGGGATAATGAAACAAAATTATCCCTTTTTTATTTAATATCAACTCATGTTTAGCACTTGTTTTTTTAAGATTTTAAATATATTTGAAGCATATATGCATAATTTTTAAAAAGGGATCAAATTAGGGGGGAACAAAATGAATGCTATTAACTTTTCTGAGAAATCAGTATTTTTGAACGATTTATCACCATTTATTTATGGCACAACAAGGCTTGGTGATGATTCTATACCAATTGAGAATAGGATTGAAATAGCTAAAGCTGCCATAGATACCAAAATATGGTTTCATACAAGCGGACAGTACGGCTCAGCACTTAAAGTGCTTAATAAAGCATTTAATTCCGACAGAAATAAAGTTCCGGAATTAATTGTAAAACTTGAAGGGAAAACCATAGATGATATCAAGATAGATTTTCAAAAAAACACAAAGGCACTTGATATCGGAACAATTCAAATTGGGCAGCTGTGTCTTGATGGCGAATTAGCCCGCGATTTTTCAAAAGGAGGAGATTCTATTTTAAGTCTTAGTAAATTAAAACAAAAGGGATGGGTAAAACGCTTCGTTTTGGAAATATTTCCATGGAATTCAGATATTGCCTACGAAGCATTGAGTAACGGACACACAGAAGGATTGATCGACGGTTTTATTTTTTACTTTAATCCCTTACAACGTTTTGTAAGCAACAAACTATGGGATTTGATTAAAGAAAAATCAGAACCAATTATTGCATTACGGACAATTGCCGGAGGCCCTGTTCATAACCTTCGTGATATAGATGGGTTTGCCTGGAAAGAATATCTAAAGGAAAGAGCCCGGGAAGTTGCACCAATTTTCGAAAAATCGGGAATAGCTTCGTGGACTGAATTCTGTGTTCGTTTTGCACACAGTTTTTCACAAGTAAGGGCAACCGTTGGTTCAACTATTGATGCCGAACATTTCAACGAATTTCTGATGGCATCTGAGCATATCGAACCACTTCACCCTGATATTATTGATGCAATTACCAAACTTCAACACAAGTGGAGCGATGAAGTTGACATGAAGTCTGAACCTTGGAGTATGTAACCCTGATACAAATAACTAATTAATATTTCATGATATCCGAAGAACTAAAAATAGCAATAGAAGCATCAATCGAAGCTGGCAAGCAGATTATGAAAGTTTACAATACCGCCGATTTCGGTATTGAATACAAAAAAGACGATTCGCCACTTACGGTTGCAGACAAAAAAGCGCATAATATCATTATGGAATATTTAACTGAAACCGATATTCCTGTTTTAAGTGAAGAAGGCCGAAACATAACATACGAAGAACGCGAAGAATGGGAAAAATTCTGGCTGGTTGACCCGCTCGACGGCACTAAAGAATTCATAAAAAGGAATGATGAATTTACGGTGAATATTGCTCTTATTGAGAAAAGTACGCCTATTGCAGGTGTGGTTTATGTACCCGCCACAAAAAGCGTATATTATGCCGATAAAAATGGTTCTTTTATGGTTGAAAACGTTCGGTCAGCTAACAACATCGAAATGCAAGCGGTTAAACTCCCCATAACCGATTTGCGAACTGATTTTGTTGTTGTAGGATCACGCTCTCACATGAGTTCTGAAACGAAAGAATATATCGACAGGTTAGACCGTAAAGGAAAACCATTAAAAGTTGTTTCTAAAGGAAGCTCGTTAAAAATTTGTTTGGTTGCCGAGGGAAAAGCAGATTGCTATCCCCGACTCGGGCTAACAATGGAATGGGATACAGCTGCGGGGCATGCCATTGCCCTGTTTGCCGGCAAAACGGTACTTGAATATCCCACGATGACAAGTTTGAAGTATAACAAAGAGAACCTTCTTAATCCATATTTTATTGTACAATAACACCACAATATTTTGACCATTGAAAGCTACATAGTTTTATTTGTCATTATTGTAATGATAGTGGCGCTTGCCAAAGATGCCATGCGTCCCGGACTGGTTCTTTTTTCGGGAGCTGTTTTTTTTATGGCTATCGGCATAATTACTCCGTCCGAGATGGCCGCAGGCTTCTCAAACAAAGGCATGTTGACCGTTGGTGTGTTGTTTTTAGTGAGCGAGGGCGTTCGATATTCCGGAATCCTAAATAAACTTGCAGCAATATCGTTGCCCAAACAACGACGCTCCATGCCCCGAATGCTGGCAACCATTATGCTGCCAATTTCTGCATTGTCGGCATTTTTGAACAATACACCCGTAGTTATAATATTTGCACCTGTTATTAAGCGCTGGGCAGAAAAATTGAATATATCGCCCTCTAAATTTCTGATTCCCCTGTCATACGCAACAATTTTCGGAGGAGTATGTACACTTATCGGCACATCGACCAACCTGGTGGTTGATGGTATGATGCAGGAAGCCGGCTTCAAAGGATTATACATGTTTGAGCTTGCTCAAATAGGTTTGATTATAGCCCTTGCCGGTTGGATTTACATTTCGCTCGTTGGACATTATCTTTTGCCCGACCGCAAAAAAGGGGCTACAGGTAAAGATCGGCTCGATTCCAAAGAATATTATTTCAACCTATTGGTTACGCCAAATAGTAAATATATTGGCGAAGTCATCCAAAAGGGGCAGCTAAGCGACAGCAAAAACATTTCGATAGTTGGTGTTGAACGTAACGGAGAAATGAATTATACCCGAAACGACCACATCGTTTTGCAGGAAAGAGACAAATTACTGGTTAGTGGTTACGACGAGAACATAGATAACTTGTTATCGCTTGAAGGGCTGGATGTTATAACCCACGGTGATCTCGAAAAAGTAATTGAAAACGAAGACCTTCAGCGCATTGAGGTTGTCTTGGCTCCACGTTTTCCGGGCATTGGTTCAACGCTGAAAGAATTTGATTTCTACAACCGGTACAACGGAATAGTTCTGGCCATTCACCGTAATGGTTCGAGCATTCTGTCAAACCTTTCGGACGAACGACTACGAGCCGGCGATTCACTTATTATTTTGGCCGATGAAGAATTTATCGAAAGCTGGAAAGAATCAAAAATTTTCTTTCTCATTTCTGCAAAAGGTGAAGTAGAAAAACCAATTAAAACTTACAAAATCGGGTGGACAATTGCCACTGTTCTGATTATGATACTGGGAGCAACATTTAGTCGTTATTTACCAACCATTAAAGGCAATGTGCCCGACATGTTTATTTTTGCATCTATAGCTGCGGTTATGATGGCCATCCTTCGGATATTTCCGCCTAAAAAATACTCGCGGGCAATTAGCTGGGACGTGTTGATTACCATTGCTTCGGCTTTTGCCATAAGCAAAGCCATGTTCAACTCGGGTGCTGCCGAACAAATAGCACAAACAGCCATCAATTCGGTAAAACACATGGGCCCCGGAGCAGTTTTGGCCATTATTTATTTGTTAACCATGGTTTTCACCGAAATTATTACCAACAATGCAGCGGCAGCCATAGCTTTTCCTATTGCATTATCAGCAGCTCACCAGTTGGGTGTTGACCCAAAACCGTTTTTTATTGTAATTTGCATAGCCGCATCAGCTAGTTTTTCAACCCCAATAGGCTATCAAACCAACATGATTGTACAATCGATAGGCAATTATAAATTCACTGATTATATACGTGTAGGTCTTCCGTTGAATCTGATTGTTTTTATTCTTTCAATAATATTTATACCCAAAATTTGGCATTTTTGATGGTATTATAAAAGAACCATTATTTTTGTGTCACAAAACAGAAAATAACAGTCAAAAATTAAATATCGCTATATGCAACAAGATTACAATCTTAGTCACTTAAAAGAGCTCGAAGCTGAAGCCATTCAAATTATACGTGAAGTAGCTGCCGAGTTCGAGAATCCTGTCATGCTTTATTCAATCGGGAAAGATTCTTCGGTTATGGTTCGACTGGCCGAAAAGGCTTTTTATCCCGGCAAGGTTCCATTCCCGTTGATGCACATCGATTCGAAGTGGAAATTTAAAGAAATGATTGAGTTTCGTGACAATTACGCAAAAGAAAACAACTGGGATCTGATTGTTAATTCTAATGACGAAGCTCATAAAGCAGGTGTAGGACCATTCACCCATGGCAGTAAGGTACATACCGATGTAATGAAAACACAAGCCTTACTTGCAGGCCTTAGCAAATATAAATTCGATGCTGCCTTTGGTGGTGCACGTCGCGATGAGGAGAAATCACGAGCTAAAGAACGTATTTTTTCGTTTCGCGATAAATTTCATCAGTGGGATCCCAAAAATCAACGTCCCGAATTATGGGATACTTTCAATGCCAAAATTCACAAAGGTGAATCAATCAGGGTCTTCCCTATTTCGAACTGGACAGAACTGGATATCTGGCAATACATTCGTCTCGAAAACATTCCAATTGTACCACTATACTTCGCCAAAAAACGTCCAATTGTAAATATCGATGGTGCACTTATTATGGTTGATGATGAACGCATGCCAAAGGAACTAAGCGACAAAGCGGAGATGAAAATGGTTCGTTTCCGCACTTTAGGATGTTACCCGCTAACCGGAGCTGTTGAATCGAATGCTGAAACTATCGAAGAGATTGTGGAAGAAATGATGACCGTTACTGTGTCAGAGCGCACCACCCGTGTTATCGACTTCGACCAGGAAGCCAGTATGGAACAAAAAAAGAGAGAAGGATATTTCTAAAAGCACCCTAAATCCCCTTTAGGGGACTTTGTGTAACATTTAATCAACCCCTTTCTTAATTGATAAGATTTAGCCCCCTTTCGGGGGTTAGGGGTTCAATAACAAAAACAATGACAACAAATTCACGACAAAATAACAACAACACGCCAACAGGTAACACTCGTGGCACACTCGACATTCAGACTTTTCTTGCTCAGGATGAGCAAAAAGACCTGTTACGCATCCTTACTGCGGGGTCTGTAGATGACGGAAAATCGACGCTTATCGGACGACTGATGTTCGACAGTAAAATGTTGTACGAAGACCAGCTGGCAGCTCTTGAACGCGACAGCAAACGCGTTGGTCACGCCGGCGAAGATATCGACTATGCCCTGCTGCTCGACGGGCTTAAAGCTGAACGTGAGCAAGGTATAACCATCGACGTGGCTTACCGGTATTTCAGCACCAACAAACGTAAGTTTATTATTGCCGACTGTCCAGGACATGAGCAATATACCCGCAACATGGTTACAGGTGCATCAACTGCGAACCTTGCAGTTATTCTTATCGATGCTACCAAAGGAGTAATTACTCAAACACGCAGGCACACCTACCTGGTGTCACTTCTTGGTATCAAACACGTGGCACTGGCCGTAAATAAAATGGATCTTGTTGATTACAGCCAAGATGTGTTTGACGATATCTGCAAAGATTATAAGGCTTTTGTTTCTCAGCTAAATATTCCCGATGTTGAATTTATTCCTTTATCGGCATTGAAGGGAGAGAATGTGGTAGAAACTTCTGAAAAATTGAAGTGGTACCACGGCAAAAGCATGCTTGAATTTCTTGAGACCGTGCATGTAGCCAGTGACCGAAACTTCGAAGATTTCCGGTTTCCGGTACAGTATGTTAACCGTCCCGATCGCGATTTCAGAGGGTTTGCAGCTAAAGTATCCTCAGGTATTGTAAGAAAAGGCGACGAAGTAATGGTACTGCCATCAAAAAAACACTCAAAAGTAAAATCAATAGTCACCTACGATGGCGAACTGGAAGAAGCATTCCCGCCTCAGTCGGTAACTTTGACCCTCGAAGATGAAATTGATATTTCTCGGGGCGAAATGATTACACATCCCGATAATCTTCCTCATGTTGAAAGGCACTTTGAGTCCATGGTTGTATGGATGGACGAAAAACCGATGAACCCTGCTACGCAGTTTTACATTAAACACAATACCAATACAACAAAAGCTCGTTTCGACGAAATAAAATACAAAGTTGACATCAATACGCTGCAAAAATCGGCAATTGACTTTTTTGAGCTTAACGAAATAGGTCGGGCTGTAATTACAACTGTTAAACCTATTTTCTTCGACCCATACGAAAGAAATAAAAGCACGGGCTCATTTGTACTTATCGACCCGGTTACACATAATACCTGTGCCGTAGGAATGATAATCGATAAACTCGATGCAAACAGCTTATCATCAAACATTTCGCTTGAATTGCACCGCGATAAAATCGACAAAGGTCAATGCCTGATTCTAAAAGAAGAAAGGCAAAAGCGCTACGGACAAAAAGGAGCTACTTTGTGGTTAACCGGTCTGCACGGTTCAGGTAAAAACGAGCTGGCTTATCATCTCGAAAAGCAACTGTTCGATATGGGAGCGACTGTTGTATTGCTCGATGGCAGCACTGTTCGTTCAGGTTTATCGCGCGAACTTGACTTCTCACCTGCCGACCGTGCCGAACATTTACGCCGCGTGGCACATATAGCGCGAATGCTTAATGACCAGGGAATAATTACTATCTGTTCGTTTATTTCGCCCGACAACAACATCCGCGAACAGGTTGCCAATATTATTGGCGAAGACCGTTTCCACCTTATTCATATGGATGCTTCGTTAGATTATTGCAAGCAAAACCGTACCGATCTGTACGAACTGGCAGAACAAGGAAAACTTAACGGATTACCCGGGTTCGATGTTGAATACGAAAAGCCCGGAAAGGCTAATATTGTATGTAAACCCGAAGATAATGGTAAAAATCCTGAGTTCATTATACAATATCTTAACCAGAATAAGATATTCCCTTTATAACATTCAGATTTTTAACCCAAAACAAATAACATGACATCCAAAATTGAAAACATTTGTTGCATTGGCGCCGGATATGTTGGTGGCCCTACAATGGCAGTTATAGCACAAAAGTGCCCTCATATCAAAGTAAATGTAGTCGATATCAACCCCGAACGCATTGCAGCCTGGAATGATATAAATCTGGAGAACCTCCCTATTTACGAGCCCGGATTGAAAGAAGTTGTAAACGAAGCACGCGGACGTAACCTGTTTTTTTCAACCGATATCGAAAAAGCCATTGATGATGCACAGATGATTTTCATTTCGGTAAACACACCTACTAAAGATTACGGAAAAGGAAAAGGCATGGCTGCCGACCTAAAATACATTGAATTATGCACCCGCCAAATTGCGGATGTAGCAACCGACGATAAAATTGTTGTGGAAAAATCAACCTTACCGGTTCGAACTGCCGAAGCGATACGAAACATTCTAGACAACATTGGGCATAATTGCAATTTCAGCGTTTTGTCGAATCCCGAATTTTTGGCCGAAGGTACTGCTATTAGCGATTTAATGAACCCCGACCGGGTATTAATTGGCGGCGAAGAAAATGAAAGAGGACTGGCAGCAATTGATTCTTTAGCCGAAATTTACAACTACTGGGTTCCTTCTGAGCGCATTTTGAAAACGAACGTATGGTCAAGTGAATTGTCAAAACTTACTGCCAATGCATTTTTGGCTCAGCGGGTCTCGTCGATAAACTCAATATCAGCATTGTGCGAAAAAACAGGTGCCAACGTCGAAGAAGTTGCCAATGCAATTGGCATGGATTCGCGAATTGGAAATAAATTTCTGAAATCATCGGTTGGTTTTGGTGGAAGCTGTTTTCAGAAAGACATTCTGAACCTGGTTTATATTTGCCGAAGCCAAAATCTGAACGAAGTTGCCGATTACTGGGAACAAGTTCTAAAAATGAACGATTACCAAAAGCATCGCTTTGCCGATAATATCATCAAAACACTGTACAATACAGTTTCCGGAAAAAAAATCACTTTGTTTGGATGGGCTTTCAAGAAAGACACGAACGACACAAGAGAAACACCTGCAATGTACATCGCTACAGACCTGCTCGACGACCAGGCCGAAATTCATGTTTACGACCCAAAAGTAAGTGAAAAGCAAATCCACAATGATTTAGAACATGTGGCTAAAGACGATTACGAACAGTTCAAACAACGAATTTTTTATTATACAAATCCTTACGAAGCAGCTGAAAAAGCACATGCAGTTGCTGTGCTAACCGAATGGGACGAGTTTACAGGCTACGATTGGCAGCAAATATTCGACAGCATGCTAAAACCTGCGTTCCTGTTCGATGGCCGAAACATTTTAGATGTATTAAAAATGAACGACATCGGATTTAAAATGAAATCGATTGGCAAGTAAACATTTAATATTTTCAGTTCAATTATCACTCCACAGCAACTTCATTTAACCTTTCAAAGAAAAACACAGGAGCATGCTACGGTGTGATTTGGCTTTTTTGAATCCTGTCACGGGAATCGGAAACGGGGGAAAAAACAAAAAAAGTTTGGCTTAAGCCAAGGGTGTTGTCAGGTCACACACATTGAGTAACTGAGTTATTAGTTGATTAAGTCCTGCTGCTCCCTTACATCAGCATTTTCTGCTTTTTTATCTAAAATCATAATAATTTAAATTATATGCATCATGCTTAACTGCATTGTTTAGCATATCAGGCTTGCGTCTTTGCCAATACTTTTAATGGTATTATGCATATTTGTTATATTTTTGCGCTATGGCAAATCAACCATTAGCAGAAAGGCTTCGTCCTACAACGCTTGACAATTATATTGGTCAGGAGCATTTAGTGGGCAAAGGGGCCATTTTACGAAAAATGATAGAGGCCAACACCA
>JAQICD010000013.1 GCA_027858715.1 Prolixibacteraceae bacterium | reverse complement strand
GAAACGCGAGTTTATGGAGAGCGGCGGGGAGATTTATGTGCCGTCATAGTATAAATAGATCGTTAGATTTTAGACACAAGACAATAGACCTATTCCATAATATGCTAAATACAAACAACTTAAATAAATATTCCGTCAAACCACAAACAACTCATTGTCATTGTCTTAAATATACTTAACGAACTATTGAATATTATTATTTAAAAATGCAGTTTATAGCTATAACATATCCCGGAAAATTGAAAGACGAAGGTGAAATCATCAATACCCTTTTTCGTGAGGGTTTGCCGTGCTTACACCTACGTAAACCCGGGATGAATGCCCAAACGATTGCTTCGTTGTTGAATGTTATTGATAGCAAATTTCATCATCGAATTGTGGTAAACGACCACATTGAGCTGGCTGATCATTACGACATTAAAGGAATTCATTTTAGCGGGCGAACAAGGCATTTATTGACCACACCGTTCAATGGGATTTCAAAATGTTGTAGCTGCCATTCGTTTAGCGCGATTCCCGAAGTTTCTGCATTTTGTGACTATGTGTTTTTAAGTCCGGTATTTAACAGCATATCGAAATGTGGCTATAAAGCTGCTTTCGATTACGGCGAGTTAAAAAATCAACTGAGCAGGTCACACCAAACTGGCATCATTGCCCTCGGCGGAGTATCTCCGGATAAATTAATGCAAACCAGCGAGCTGGGATTCCACGGGGCAGCAATTTTAGGTGGATTGTGGAATGGAAAAACAACACTGAATGAAGTGGTTTCAAACTATAACATCTATAAAAAACAACTGGAACAATGCGACCTTATGTAATGACCATAGCGGGGCACGACCCAAGTGGAGGTGCCGGGATCACTGCCGACTGCAAAACTTTTGAACAGCACAAAACGGTTGGGCTTTCGGTATGCACTGCTAATACAGTACAAACCGAAAGTGAGTTTGTATCGGTTAATTGGGTAAATCAAAAGCTGGTTAAACAACAGGTTAAAGTTCTGTATAATGAATATCGCCCTACGTTTGTAAAAATTGGCTTGATTGAATCGTTCAGCCTTCTGCTTACCATTGCAGAGTGGCTCAAACAACAAAACCCGGAGGTTGAAATCATTTGGGATCCGGTTTTAAAATCAACAACAGGATTTGGTTTTCATAAAAACACTGTAGGGCTGAGCGAACTTCTTCGCCTGATGACACTGCTAACACCAAACATATATGAAGCAGAGCAACTATTTGGCAGCACATATCCCCAAAAAATGGCAACACAATGCAACGGGTTTCCATCCCTTTCAATTTTATTAAAAGGCGGACATGCTTCCGATAAAGGTACCGACTTGCTGATGAGTCATGATAAAACAGAAATAATCCCTGGTGAACCTTTCGAAGGATATGAAAAGCACGGAACAGGCTGTATCTTATCATCGGCCATTGCTGCAAATATTGCAAAAGGGTGTGAGCTAAAAGAAGCCTGTATAAAGGGAAAAAAATATGTGGAAAAGGTAATGCTTAGTAATCATGGATTGCTGGCATACCATTGTCTTGAAACAATAAAGTAGGTCGACGAAGTCAAAGTAAAAATAAAGACTAAACAAAAATTCAGTACAATAATGAAAGTTATATGCAAATACAAATAGCACGTTTACAATTCATTACACAGGGTGAAACTGCCCAAATGCACATCAACCAGGTTGAAAAGGCTCTTGAAGGTGGATGCCAATGGGTGCAACTGCGCATGAAAGATTTCGATGAAGAAACGATACTCAAAGTTGCCCGCGATGCCCGCGAACTTACACGCGAAGTTGGTGCAACACTCATTATCAACGACCGCGTTGACATTGCCAAAGCCGTTAAGGCCGATGGCGTTCATCTGGGCAAAAACGACATTGCACCACCCGAAGCACGGGCAATACTGGGAAACCATTTTATCATTGGCGCTACAGCTAACACATTCGGTGACATTGAAAAAATCATCAGGCAGCCGGTTGACTATATCGGCGTTGGTCCTTTCCGGTTCACCGAAACCAAAAAAAACCTGAGCCCGGTCATCGGCCTCGAAGGATATGCCAAACGTATTGAGCAATGCCAAAAAGCAAAAATTAACATCCCGATGGTTGCCATTGGCTCGATTGGCAATGCCGATGTTGAAGATTTATTAAAAACCGGCATGTACGGCATCGCTATTTCATCGGCCATCGCAAATGCTGTTAATCCGATTGAAGCAACCCGGGAGCTCATTAACCCAACTTGCAAATAAAATTCCACAAACATCTGCATATCAGTCATTAGCCAAATTGAGAATTATTGTTGGGTCACCACTTTTGATTTCCTAACAAAAGGACGTTCTTTGAACCCC
>JAQICD010000232.1 GCA_027858715.1 Prolixibacteraceae bacterium | reverse complement strand
CAAAAGGACGATAAAATACCTGTTGCCGAAAAGCGTTTAACCAACAATATTGTTTTAAGAAAAATTAAAATTGCCTTAAACCTGAAGGACGAAGATATGCTAGAAATACTTGGTCTTGTAGATTTTAAAATCAGCAAACACGAGTTAAGCGCCTTTTTCCGTAAACCAACCCAGAGCCAATTCAGACCTTGTAAAGACCAAATACTACGATATATTCTTCAGGGATTAACGAAAAAGTACCGACCGGAATTGTAAAAGAGCTTCGGTTTATGGTCGTAAATGGTATATTGAAAGTAAAAGCCGAAGTTGATGAAAATGAAACTGCAAACGATTATCGTAAGCGAGAATTTGCCACTCGTTCGTTTGAGCGTATGTTTAATATTCCAGAAAATGTAAATTCTGATGAAATTTCGGCTTCGTATCGTGATGGTATTTTAGAAGTAGTAATTCCGAAGCGCGAAAAGGAAGAAATTAATAAGCAGGTAGATATTAAAGTTCAGTAACAAGTTACAGTGTTACCTTAAGTTAAATGGTGTCGGTTAATTTGCCGATACCATTTTTTTTTCTAATATTACAGCTTCTTAACTTATTTACAACAAACTTTATGAAACCATTTTTTACCGTTCTTTCCCTTTTCTTAATAATTTCAGTTTTTGCACAAAATAATTCGGTTCGAATTAATGAATTTTTAACTCTGAATAGTATAGGATTAACCGATGAAAATTCTGAGTATTCCGATTGGATTGAACTGTATAATTATGGCAATTCTTCGGTTTCGTTATTGGGCTGGTCGTTAACTGATAATATTGATGAGCCGGGTAAATGGCTGTTCCCGAATATTAGCATTGCAGCAGGAGATTATCTGCTTGTGTTTGCTTCCGGAAATCCCAATGCTGTTGCTGGCGAAGAGTTGCATACTAATTTCAAATTGAAAGGTTCGGGAGAATATCTTGGTTTATACAACTCTGGTGGTGAGGCCGTAAGTGACTTTGCTCCGTTTTATCCTCCGCAAGCTACCGACGAATCGTTTGGCTTTATTGATGGTGGATATACTTTTTTCTCGATTTCCACACCTGGTGATGAAAATACTCAAACGGGTAATCTTCGTTTAACTCCGCCCATGTTTTCTGTAACCCATGGTTTTTTTTACGACCCTTTTGAATTAGAATTATCGAATTCGCTTGATAATGTAAAAATATACTATACGACCGATGGCAGTGAGCCATCACCGAATAATGGAACTTTATATTCCGGTTCTGTTGAAATATCTACTACAACGGTTCTTCGAGCTACGGCATTTGCCGGTGGTTATACGCAAAGTGAAGTCGTTACAAGAACATTTATTTTTACCGATGATGTTATTCGGCAAACCAATACCCCGGCTGGTTACCCAGCGGAGTGGGGGTCGTATGCCCAAATATCAGGCGTTGCTAAAGCCGACTACGAGATGGATCCCGAGTTGATGGCCGATCCTGTTTTTGCAGAAAATGTCAAGAAAGCTTTACTTGAAATACCAACTGTTTCGTTAGTAACCGATAAAAATAATTTCTTTGGTAAAGAAAAAGATTCAGAAACAGGAGGGATATATATTTATACCGGTCCACCACGGGGCGATGATACTGGAAGAGGATGGGAACGACCTGTTTCATTTGAATATTTTGATGCAGGGGAAGATCATTCTTTACAAATAAATTGTGGTGTTGAAATACATGGAGGCCATAGCAGGCTACCCGAAAAATCACCTAAGCATTCGTTCAGACTCGAGTTCAAAAGCATGTACGGGCCATCGAGACTTGAATACCCAATTTTTGGAAAAGACGAAGTAAGTGATTTTAACAAGTTAATTATTCGTTCTGATTTTTGTAATTCGTGGGTACATCATTCATCGTCTGAGCGTAATAGGGCAGTTTATTCGCGTGATCACTGGGCTCGTCTCACTCAGCGCGATATGGGGCATTTATATGCCCGACAGGATTATGCCCATTTGTATCTGAATGGTATTTATTGGGGGCTGTATTATCCAACTGAAAGGATGGATAGCGACTATGCTAGTTCACATCTGGGAGGCAAAGCTGAAGATTATGATGTAATTAAAGATTATACCGAAGTGGCCAATGGTTCAATTGATGCCTGGAATAGAATGATATCAATTTCAAGACAAAGTATGCATGCTGATGATAATTTTCAGAAAATTCAGGGAAATAATCCCGATGGCACACCCAACTATGATCTTGAAAATTATCTTGATGTTGATAATCTGATTGATTACATGTTGATTAATATGTATGGCGGAAATACCGACTGGGATCATCACAACTGGGCCGCAATGAGAAGCCGGGTGAATCCAGGTAAAGGGTTTAAGTTTATTTGCTGGGATTCGGAGCATGTGTTGAAATCGCGTGGCGAGAATATGGTAAATGAAAAAAACAACAATTGTCCGAGTGAAATTTTTCAAAACTTAAAGGGTAATGCGAGCTTCCGAAGATTAGTTGGAGATCGCGCTTATAAACACTGCTTTAATAATGGAGCACTAACCCCCGAAGTTGCATCTCAGCGTTGGCAGCAACTTGCAGCCATTGCCGACAACGTGGTTAGTGCCGAATCAGCCCGGTGGGGTGATTATCGCCGCGATGTACACCGATATCAAACGTCTGGTCCGTTCGATCTGTACACACGTGAAAATCACTTTTTGCCACAAAAAGAATATTTATTGAATTCTTATTTTCCCGATCGCACTGAAATCTTCATATCACAATTAAAACAGGCTGGCTTATTTCCAAATACCGACGCGCCTGTGGTTATGATTAATTCCAAACAGTTTGTCGGAGGTGAAGTTACTGTAGGCGATGCTTTAAGTATGGAAGTTGCTAAAGGAACTATTTATTATACTCTTGATGGAACAGATCCGGCTGACGGACAAAACGTTTCATCTTTTGCAAAAGCTTATTCAAATCCAGTTTCTGTTAATTATTCGGCTATAGTAAAAGCACGCACCTATAACAATGGAGATTGGAGTGCCTTAAACGAAGTGTCACTGATAATAAGAGAAGATTATAACGATTTGAAAATCACCGAAATTCACTATAACCCTTTGGGTGATGATAATGATGATGGTAACCAATATGAATTTATAGAGATTAAAAATACCGGCCAGTCAACGCTTTATTTGGGAGGTGTGCAATTTGTTGACGGGATAAGTTATACTTTCCCTGAGGGCAGCCTTATAGAATCTGGTGGTTTTATTGTTCTTACATCGGATATGGATGCTTTTTATAACCGCTATGGATTTTTACCTTTCGATGCTTATGAAGGGCAATTGAACAATGGCGGAGAATGGATAACAGTAACAACAGCTTACAGTGATACCATTATACATTTCGAATACGACGATAGTGGTAATTGGTCACCTTTTGCCGATGGAGTTGGTTCTTCGCTGGTGCCTGTAGATATGAATCCCGATAATGATCAAAACTCGGCTATTTATTGGAAGAATTCTTTGGATATTGGCGGCTCACCAGGTCGCGACGATTTGCCAACATCAGTTGGTATCTTTAACGACGGAAAGACAAGTGCTGAAATGCAAGTGAATGTATTTCCCAATCCATTTAATAATGTTGTTTATATTGATTACATCCTTGATGAGGCAAGCATTGTTACATTAAAAGTGATGGATTATAGCGGTCGTGAGATTATTCAATCGAGAGAAGGTTTTAGAAATGCGGGGTTAAACCAATGGCAATGGGAAGCTGGCAATGTAAGACCGGGCGTTTATTTTGTGCATTTCATAAGAGGTAATAGCCAGGTTAACAGTGTTGTATATAAAATTATTAAGATTAATTAACTCGAACTATAAAATATTTTTTAAAATTTTTGACGATTATTTTATAATAGCTACTTTCGTAACTTGCAAGAATTAAGCATAGTTCTTACGTTTATGTAGGTATGTAATCAAATATTAATGTATGGAACCTAAAGACAAAATGCACTCAGAATCTCAAGAAGAGATTAAAAATTCAGAAAATCAATCTGAAAATACTAATGTGGATGCACCTAAAGAAGCTGTAGCCGAAAAAAAAACAGCAGATGAAACAACTAGCTCAGTTCCCGAAACCGATGAAGAGGTAGTTAACAACCAACCGGAAGAAACGGTATCCGAAGTTGTAGAAAACAACGATGAAGAATTGGCTAAAGATGAACCGGAGAAAGAGCCGGAGGCAGACCAAGCTGAAGTCTCTGAAAATGATACTTCTAAAATTGAAGTCTCTGAAACTGAAACTCCTGAAACTGAAGCTAATGGAACCATAACTTCAGAAGCTGAAACTACTGAAACTGAAGCTAATGAAACCATAACTTCAGAAGCTGAAACTACTGAAACTGATACTTCAGAAGCTGAAGCTGAGACACCTGTTGTTGAAGAAAAGGAGCAAGAACCAGAAGAGAAGACTGAGCCCAAAGAACAAGACTCTGTAGTTGCTTCTGATAAACAAACTCGTGAGATTGACTATTCGCAGTTTACCGAAGTTGAGTTGATTAATGAGTTGCGCAAAATGCTCGAACAGGATGATTTTATGAAGATTCACCATACGGTTGATCTTATAAAATCTAACTTTTACAAAAAGCATAAAGCGAACCTGCAGGCTCAAAAGAAATTGTTTTTAGACAACGGCGGTTTCGAAGAAGAATTCAAGCCCGAATCAGATCCTTACGAAAAAGATTTGAAAGAATTAATGTCGGTATATCGACAAAAGAAAGCACAACATAATAAACAGTTGGAGGCTGAAAAAGATGACAACCTTAAGAAAAAATACGAAATAATTGAGGAGATTAAAAACCTTGTTAACCGCGAGGAATCAATAAATAAAACTTTTCAGGATTTTAAAATTCTACAACAAAAATGGCACGAAATAGGACTTGTTCCCCAGGCTGCTATGAAAGATATGTGGGAGAATTATCATCACCACGTTGAAAATTTCTACGACTACATTAAAATTAACAAAGAACTTCGCGATCTTGATCTAAAAAAGAATCTGGAGGAAAAAATTATCCTTTGTGAACGCGCCGAAGCTTTGTTACTCGAACCATCCGTTTTAAAGGCGTTTAATGTATTGCAGAAACTGCACGATTCGTGGAGGGAAATTGGTCCTGTCCCCAGTGATAAAAGAGAAGAGCTGTGGGAGCGTTTTAAAGATGCAACCACAAAAATCAACAAGAACCACCAGAATTATTTTGAAAATCGCAAAAAAGAACAAAAGAATAACCTTGAAGCCAAAACAGCTTTATGCGAGAAAGTAGAAGAAATTTTGGTTTCCGGAATTGAAAATCACAAGCAGTGGGAGGCTAAATCGAAAGATATTATTGAACTGCAAAAGCTTTGGCGTACTATAGGCTTTGCTCCTAAAAAGAATAATAACGAAATATACCAGCGTTTCCGCAATGCCTGCGATGCATTTTTTGATAAAAAACGTGAGTTTTATGCAAAGCATAAAGAAATTCAGACGAACAATTTGCAGCTTAAAATTGATTTATGCGTTCAGGCCGAATCGATGAAAGATAGCGATGATTGGAAAAAAACGACCTACGAGTACATTGAAATTCAAAAAAAGTGGAAGGAAATTGGTCCGGTACCTCGTAAACATTCCGATGCTGTTTGGAAAAGATTCAGAACAGCTTGTGATTATTTCTTTAATCGTAAATCAAATTTTTTCAGCACAATTGATGAAACACAGGTAGAAAATCTTAAGCTTAAAAATCAACTCATCGAAGATGTGAAAGCTTTTAAGGCTACAAAAGATGAATCGGCTGATTTTGAAAAACTGCGCGATTTTCAACGTCGCTGGACTGAAATTGGTCATGTGCCAATTTCCGATAAAAACGACGTTCAGAAGCGCTTCAGAGAAGCTGTTAACGAGCAATTTGACAAACTAAAAGTAGATGATCAGGAAAAAAATCTACTGAGGTTTAAAAGCAGGGTTACTGATTGGAAAAACAACGACCGTGCACAAAATAAAGTTTATGCCGAAAGGGATAAGCATGTTGTCAAGCTAAAACATCTCGAAAGCGACCTTTTGACACTAAAAAACAATGTTGGGTTCTTTGCCAACTCTAAAAATGCTGAAAGTTTGATAAAAGATGTGCAACGAAAAATCACTAATGCTGAAGAGCAAATCGAATACTTGAAAGAAAAAATTAGAATTATCGATCAGGTTGACGATACAGAAGAATAATATAAATTAAAGGTAATCAATTAAAAAAGGGTTTTCGAAAGAATACCCTTTTTTAAGTTTATAGTGAATAGGAATATCCTATACCCAGAATATGCGCATCAACAGGTTTTGCAACATTGAATTCATTTTCAAACATATAAAAAATGTTCAGTCGTGATTTTCTGGTAAGATCGTATTTTAACCCGGCTCGCAATTTCCATTCATTTAATATATGGCCGTTTGGATGATTCAAATGGTGGTGTAGCTCGTATTTAAAGTAAGGCTCCATTTTTGTTCCAAACCAATCATAGTCAACTGATATAGAATATCGTGCTACTAATGCATTTTCCAACATATTAGAGGAATTTTCAATATCGTCGTATCCATATTGAAGAAGCGATTGTACTGAAACTTCAAATTCTTCTATATCATATTCGTAGTTGCCATAAAAAGTAAAACGTTGCTGGTATGTCATTCCTGATTTCTTCTGGTTGATACCGACACGATATTTTGCACCGACATCTACATCTTTCATTATTTCATATTCAACTTCAGGCTCAATAAAAGCTTTATCAAAATTACTAATATTTGTATCGAATCGGTGTTCGTATTCAAAAGATGCTTTTAGCTTTTTGGTAATATCTTTGTCAATGCTCCCCGATAACCTGAGTTTTGTGTCGTAATTCTGTGCAGATATTACTGTAGCGATAAAAAGCAATAAAATCAGTAGCAAAATTTCTTGTAATCTAATCATCATCGTCATCCGTACCTGTGTCCTCATCGTCGGCTAAATTTTCGTAGTTTTCATCTTCGTAATAATAAATATTTACCCGTGCTGTATCTCTCAAAAAATCAATTTTACCTACTTCGAAACGATTAATTTTTAGTCCTGTGCGTTCTTCCAGATCCTGATGCATTTCCTGATGCATTTCAGGTTTAATCATTTCGATTTTTTCGTAAACAACTGCTTTCCGCGATTCATGCCTAAGCATCATCATGCGTTCGAGTCCATAAGTAACTAATAGCAACAGAGCATTGGTTGCGAAAAGCTCGGCATAGCTGATCTTTTTATTGGATAACGCGTTAATTACTGAGATTCCGATTACTAAAAACAGATAAGTCATTTCTTTTATGGGAATCTGCTGGGTTCGGTATCTTATTATGCCAAAAATGGCAAATAGTCCGAGTGCAAAACCTAGTTCGAGTTTTACATTTTCCAATAGGAAGCAGAGTAGAAAAACAACTGTCGAGATTAAAATATATGTGAATAAGTAATCACGGCGTTGCCTTACTCTGTAGTAAAGGAAGCGGACAGCTATAAAAACAACTGTAAAATTGAGGACGAAACGAAGCAGAAGTTCAAAAAAAGCTTCGGTATCAATAATATCAATGTTGAAAATTTCCATTGTGGTTTGTTATTGTTTTGTTATGGTTCTTAATCTTTGTTTAAAAATATTGTTCTTTACCTCAGGGTTTAATAAAGCTAGTCCCATGCAGTATTTGCTGAATCCCATAGATTTTATTCGCATTTTATTCAATTGGGTAATAAAAGGCGACGACAAACGGTTGTCTCTATCTGTTTTTATTTCAGCAATACAAGTATCGTTACTGATTATCTCGTTGTTATATTTTAAATCGGTAAACTTAATTTTATAGTCAAGTGTGATACGTTCCTTCAGGTTTTTATTAACTAACGTTAGACGAATAAAATTATTCCCCAGGGTAGGCGATAACAATTCAGGGTCGTAAGGCGTATATTTACCAATAAAACGTTTCGAAAAAGCACATTCTCCTATTTTTTGGTGATGTTTTTGCTGATTCTCGATTCGGTTTTTTATGGTTTCGCCTTTGTTGTTCTTATTTTTAATTTCAAGAAATTCCTGGTTCGAATAAACATACTTACGAATCCGCACTTTATGACGGTTTAGTTTTCCATTATGATGCATGTGATACATCATATAGTCGTTGGTATCGAAATATGTGGTTTTGTATATCTGTTCGCGCTCATTTTCAATTTCAACCATATAGTATAAATCCGTTACGCTATTTAATAGCTCGGGTAAATGCACTACTGGGAATACGAACTTTGTGTCGGTTCTGCGCATTAATCGCACACCGTCCATTTGGTTAAGCAAAATGGGCTTGAACTTTGTAATTGCTTTTCGTATGTTATTTTCGATACTCGTATTCATAAGTTCGTCTCTGTCTTAACCTGTCTTTATGATCGTAATAAAGTTTTTCAACTTTAAGGTTATTTTTATAAATACTAACCATGCGTTCAATTTGTTCACCTTTTTCGTCCAATTCAATTTCTTCAATCAGATTAGCATTGTCGTCATATTTGTATTTAAACCATTCGTCAAGTTCTTTGCCACTGTTTTTGTATGTTTTTATCTCTATAACTTCACCTTGATGATTGAAGTATTCTTCTTTGAAAATGTACAATTCTTTGTCGCCATCTTCGATGTCTTGTTCATAATATTTTCTGACTTCAATCCCTTTAGTTATGATATCGGATTTGCTTTGTGCCGAAACCTGGAATGCCACAATTGTTAAAATGACTATAATAAATAAATGTTTCATGGTTTAGTGTTTTATATCTTTTTAATGATTATGTCGTCTTCAATGGTGATCGTCTGTCCTGCTTCGCTTATCTCAACATCAATTTCAATAACAATATCTTCAGTGTCACCGGTTTCTACATTTTCGGAATACACAAATACTGTGTATTTACCTATTAACAGATTTGAAAAAACAAACGTACCGTCTCCCTGTGTGCGTATTCTTTCACTATAAAAATCTTCGTCGTTGCAAGTGAGGTAAATTTCTTGTTCTTGTGCAGGGGGTGTATCTTTTATTATGAGGTTGTCGGGTGTTGAACTGTTTTTGTAATTTATTAGCATTACACGACCTTTTATTTTTGATGTACCTTCGTCCCAGTCGAGAGCCTTGTAGGTGTATAGTGTGTCCATTGTATAGGTCTCACTTTTATCTAGGTTGATTTCGTGCACCATTGCTATGTCATCAGTGGTCTGACGTGATGTGTCGTCAGAATAGTAGAAAATACGATAATTACCCGGCCATAAGTAATTGAACTGAAAATTCCCAGTGTAGCTGGTTTCAATGTCGTCGTCAACTATATTGTTATCGCCGAATTGTATGTAAACATTTTGGTCTGATGCTGGTGTCTCATGCTGTAAAACTGTAAAATCGTGGTTGTAATACTTTTCAATAACTACACCTTTTATGTGTCCGTTACCTCCAATACCTTCTTCCTGAGTACAGGAAAACAAGGCTGCTGAAAGTAAAAACAACAAAAATACTTTTATTGGTTGGTTTTGTTTCATTTTATTGTGGTTAAATTTAAAATTTTTACAATATTGTTAAATAGATTATTTTTCTCAAACATGACTAATAATATTACGTAAATGTAAAATTATCGTCAAATAAAAGTGTACGAATTTAACTCTTTTTGTTAACTGTAAGTAGAAATAATTTGAATTGTTCTTGCATTTTTTGTTAAAAAAAAGAAATGATCGCAGGGCGCAATCATTTCTTTTAGTGTAAAATTGTAAAACAGGGAGGGGAGAAATAATTCTTAACTTATGCTAAAGTATGAAAGATTTCAGTACAAAAAAAATATAAAAGCTGTATTTGCGATTGATATTTAGTGTTTTGCATTGTTTTTTGATGAATGGCTTATTTCTTGTGACGAAGGTTTGATTTTTGTTGACGAGGAAATTAGTCGCACAAAACATAAACTTCCTTTCTGGGATTAGTGAGCAAAACAGCTTTCGCCCCACGGTTTATAATTTTTTTTTCAAAAGTGCCAAAAATCTTGTCGGGGAGGGTTACATTGGCACTGGCTGCAAATATAAGCAGGTCGTTGTGCTGGTTTAATGCTTCTTTATGTATGCCATAACTGCTTTTTTCCCCATATTCTACTTTGGGTGTATAGTTAAAGGCACTAAATAGTTTAAACGCCGATTCCAGATTGTCATTAACATGGTTGGCCTCTTTATGATTGTTTTTGTCATTTGCAGCCAGTAATTTTACAGCTGAGTTGTTAAAACGGGCAAAATAAGTTGACCAAAGTATTGCATCTTTAGTACTATTTCGAAAATCCACAGGAACTGTTACCTGTTTGAATTTCTTTTCTGTATTGGGTAAATTTCCATCTGAAAAGAAAAACGGAAATTTTGACCGGTAAAATGCATTCCATATTTCAATGTTCATTTTAGGGCCAGCACAAAACAGTACCGCGTTGTATTCTTCGCCTAGTGAGTGAACAAGATATTGAAGTTTTCCTTCGAGCAGTAAAACTGACAACGAAGCCGAAGGAACATTTTTTGAAATAAGTGTAGAATAAAATTGTATGGTTTTTTGTAACTTTTCATGTTGTTTTTTGTTGTGATAATTACCAAATAGGCATACTTCGAGCTCAAGTGCTGATGCTAAATGAAGTGCATCCATTACGGTTGAGTTTAAACTTTTGAGGTTTTTGCACCAAATTAGTATTTTTTGATTTTGTATTTTAGCCATATTATTTTGCCTGTGTATGGTATTTACTAATGTTTTTGCTGTAATATGTCATCGCTGCAATGTTTCAAAATTTTTAATTTCGTAAAAAATGGAAACCAATGATAAACGAACAATTGTTTTATCCCGAAAGCATTGTGGTGGTCGGAGCCTCAAACAATATTGAAAAACCGGGCGGGAAATTACTAAAAAACCTTATCGATACCAATTTCAGAGGCAGACTTGTTGCAGTAAATCCGCGTGATAAGCAAGTGCAGAGGGTTGAAACTTATGCCGATGTGATGGATGTTCCTTGTGTCGATTTGGCTATTTTGGCTATTCCTGCTCATATTTGTCCACAAATAATGCGTGTTTTGGCCGAACAGAAATGTGTGAAAGCGTTTATTGTTATTTCGGCCGGATTTAGCGAAGAAAGCGAAACCGGCGGTGAACTGGAGAAGCAACTGGTTGATATTGCCAACAATAATAAAGCTTGCCTGATAGGTCCCAATTGTATAGGTGTGCTGGCGCCCTATCATGCCAGCGTTTTTACAACCCCTGTTCCTGGCTTGAGCCGAAGCGGTGTCGATTTTATTTCAGGGTCGGGAGCAACTGCTGTATTTATCATGGAGTCGGCTATCCCTAAAGGTTTGCGTTTTCATTCCGTTGTTTCAGTTGGAAATTCAGCTCAGCACGGCATCGAAGACGTATTAGCCTATATGGATGAAACCTTCGACCACGATGAATCGTCGAAAATTAAGCTTTTGTATATTGAGAATATCAGCAATCCCGACCGTTTGTTGTATCATGCTAAATCGCTTATTCGTAAGGGGTGTCGAATTGCTGCAATTAAAGCTGGTTCGTCTGAAGCCGGGAGTAGAGCTGCTTCGTCGCATACGGGGGCACTGGCCAGTTCCGACCTTGCCGTAGAGGCTTTATTCCGAAAAGCAGGTATTGTTAGATGTTATGGTCGCGAAGAGCTTACCACGGTAGCTTGTATTTTTAGTACGAAAATGCTCGAAGGAAACAATATAGCCATTATAACTCATGCCGGTGGTCCGGCCGTTATGCTGACCGATGCGCTAGAGTCGGGCGGGCTTAAAATTCCACGAATCAGCGATTCACCCAAAAAGCAAGCTTTGAAAAATGCACTACTTTCTGGTTCATCGGTCGAAAATCCGATCGATTTTTTGGCAACCGGTAACGCCGAACATCTTGAGGCAGTAATTGATGCATGCGAAAACGATTTTGACGAAATTGACGCGATGGCTGTGATATATGGTAGTCCGGGTTTGTTTCCGGTGCGCGAGGTGTATAATACACTCGATAAAAAAATGAAAACGTGCACTAAACCGATTTACCCCATACTTCCATCGGTTGTGAATGTTAAGGACGATGTGTCGTATTTTATTTCACACGGGAATGTAAATTTCCCCGATGAAGTTTTATTGGGTAAGGCGCTTACCAAAGTTTTCAATACGCCTCCTCCGTCGGGCAAGCCCGAGTTTCTGAACGAGGTTAATGTTGAGCGTGTTCGCGAATTAGTAAGTAAAGCACCAGTCGGATTTCAATCTCCCGAGGTTGTTGGACAAATTCTTGACCTTGCTGGCATTGAACGAGCCAAAGAGCGAATTGTTAAAACAAAAGACGAAGCCATGAAGGCTGCCAGCGAAATTGGTTTTCCGATGGTTATGAAAGTTATTGGTCCGCTGCATAAAACAGATGTTGACGGAGTGAGCTTGAATATTAAATCGATTGAGACGGTTGAAAAGGAGTTTAGCCGACTAATTAATATTGAAGAAACTACTGCTGTTTTAATGGCCGAAATGCATGCCGGAACCGAATTGTTTATTGGTGCTAAGTATGAAGATAATTTTGGTCATGTGATGCTTTGTGGTTTGGGAGGTATTTTTGTGGAGGTACTCGGTGAAGTGACCTCCGGACTGGCGCCATTGAGCATGCGCGAGGCTGTTTCGATGATTAAAAATTTACGGGCACGCAAAATTCTGGAGGGCTTTAGAGGCACTCCGGCTGTAGATATCGATACGTTTGCCCGACAATTGGTAAAACTTTCGGGGTTATTGCGCTTTGCTACCGAAATAAAAGAACTCGATATTAATCCATTGCTCGCCAAGGGCAACAGTATTGTTGCTGTTGATGCGAGAATTAGAATAGAGCATGATAAAAAACAACGAAGTTCTTATTCGCATTTATGTTGATATTTTTGTATTCTTTTAAATTTATTATTCTGATGAAAAAAACGTACATCTTTTTATTAATTATTTCTGCAATGATTATGGTTTCATGTAACGAGAAAAATGAAATACAGAAGGGGATAACCCCTGAGATTCCTGAGTTAAAATCCGACAGACTTACTCCTGAAGTTATGTGGCAATTGGGTCGTATTGGTGGCGAAAATGTTTCGCCCGATGGCAGCAGGGTGCTGTTTTCGGTTACCAATTACAAAATTGAAGATAATAAGGGCTACAAGGATTGGTACATATATAATATAGAAGACGAAACAATCCAACGTATAACAAATACCAACATTAACGAGCAGGGTGTAGTTTGGCATCCCGGTGGCGAAACAATCGGTTTTATAAGTGACGAGTCGGGAAGCAATCAGTTGTGGGAAATGGACACCAATGGCAGTAAACGCCGGCAAATAAGCTTTCTGGAAGGTGGAATAAATGATTTTAAATATGCGCCCGATGGTTCGAAAGTGTTGTTTTCGAAAGCTGTTAAACTTGATGATACAGTGAACGATTTGTATCCTGATTTGCCCAAGGCCAACGCGCGTATTGAAACCGATTTAATGTACCGGCACTGGGATTCGTGGCACGATTATACTTATAATCATATTTTTGTGGCCGATTACGACGAAAGTGGAATACACGAAGCTGCCGACATAATGGAGGGCGAACGTTTCGATTCTCCCATGAAACCTTTTGGTGGTATGGAGCAGATAGCATGGAGCCCCAATGCCAAAACAATTGCATATACCTGTAAGAAAAAAACCGGCAAAGAATATTCATTTTCAACCAATTCGGAAATTTGGTTTTACGATATAGAAAAGAAAACAACTCGAAATTTCACCGAGGGTATTATGGGTTACGATGTAAATCCGGTATTTTCGCCTACTGGCAAGCACCTTGCCTGGAAAAGCATGGAGCGTGATGGTTACGAATCAGACCAGGCACGTTTGTTTGTTGCTAATGTAGAATCAGGGAAACGCCGCAATTTATTTAGCGATTTTGAAGAAAGTGCTGCGTCGATTACCTGGTCGCAGGATGAAAAAACAATTTTCTTTATCAGCGACATTCAGGCTAGCGACGAGATATTTAAAATTGACATGGCAACTGCACAAATTGAACGCATAACGAACGGGATTCATAATTATAAGTCGGTACAATTTGCAAGGGGAAAAATATTAACCCGCAAACAGTCGATGTCACAACCTGATGAACTTTACCTTGTTAATATCGATAATGGGGAAGATACAGCCATAACCCAGGTGAATGAGCCAATACTTGAGCAACTAACGATGGGAGTGGTTGAAAAACGATGGGTGAAAACTACCGACAATAAAGATATGCTGGTTTGGGTTATTTACCCGCCACATTTCGACCCTTCGAAGAAATATCCGGCATTGCTGTACTGCCAGGGTGGGCCACAGGGAACTGTTAGTCAGTTTTGGTCGTACCGCTGGAATTTCCAGCTTATGGCTGCCAACGACTATATTATTGTAGCACCCAACCGAAGGGGATTACCCGGTTTTGGAATGGAATGGCTCGAACAAATCAGTACAGATTATGGTGGCCAGAATATCGACGATTACATTTCGGCCATTGATGCCGTTTCGGCTGAACCATATGTTGATGAAACCCGTCTGGGTGCAGTTGGTGCAAGTTATGGCGGGTTTTCAGTATTTTACCTGGCCGGCCATCATCAAAAGCGATTTAGTGCTTTTGTTTCTCATGCCGGAATTTTCAATTTTGAACAAATGTATGCCACTACCGAAGAAATGTGGTTTGTTGACTGGGATTTGGGTGGTTCATATTGGGATAAAGAAAATAAAACTGCCCAGCACTCGTATTCTTTCTCACCCCATAAATTTGTCGGTAAGTGGGATACGCCAATTTTAGTTATCCATGGTGAAAATGATTACCGTATTCCTTTTACACAAGGTATGGCAGCATACAACTCAGCAGTTATGCGCGGAATTCCTGCTCAGTATTTGCATTATCACAACGAAAACCATTGGATACTAAAACCGCAAAATGGATTGCTGTGGCATCGCACTTATTTTAAATGGTTAGATAAATGGCTTAAGTAATTTTTTGACCAAAAGCAATAGGTAGGAGTCTGAAAATGCGAAAATGTGTTAAATAATTGACGAACGTCATGTTTGAGTTGATAAAAGTGCAAATTTATTTGATAAAAGTGTAAAAACATTTGGTGGGTAACTTCAAATCACATATATTTGCAGAGTAAACATATACAAGAGTATATTTCTTGAATATATTTTTGGTGGTGTTTTAGTTTAAGAGGGGAACGAAACAGCTCAGCCGTAAAGGCTGAGCTTTTCTATTTTATAGCGATTTACTTCGGATCAATTGAAGCCAAAGTATAATTGAAACCCTGTTTTTATCGTTTGTTTATGGGCTGGGTGTTATTATTCAAAAAAATCTGAGTAAGCTTCATTATGTTAAAAATATTGTTTAGGTGTAATTCCTGTCAGTTTTTTAAAATCATTAATAAAATGTGCTTGGTCATAGTGTCCACTTTCATAAGCTAAATCGGTTATGTTCTTCTTTCAGCATAACAGAAAAATAGCCTTCGACAATCTGAACTCTTTGTTCAAAAGACTGCACGTTTATTAATTGTGGTAAAATTTCTTGCTCTAACTTTCTGTTCAGGTATTTCAATGGAACGCTTTGATTATAAAGTTCATTGAGAGGGAAGTTAAAAAAGGTCATTAATCCTTGTGGCTGAAATACAATTGAAAAAACAGACAATCCTTTATCAATTTGTAAATCATAGAATTCATTTTGGTGTCTATTTAGAATAAAATTGTCCTCAAAGTTTTTTTTATTTCCTAATATTAGCGGTCTGTTGCTAATATTCAACTCTTCTCTAATAGTTTTATTTGCCGTATATGCCGATTTTATTTCCTTCCGAATCGGTACAAATTGCAAAATAATCTCTTCCTTCAGCTTCAATTTTTGTTTTAGGCTGTAAAATGTTACCGCAATTGGTTTCAATCCTTCGAATTGTTGCTTCAATTGTATCAGGTGCATTCATACTGACCAACACCCCGCTTTCGGAAGGATTAAAATTTGGGGCACAACTAATTGCTCCTTCACCATTAGGGAAACAAGCCATTTTTTCTTTTCCAAAATCTTCTTTATGAAAATTAAGTCTAAATACAGAGTTATAAAACTCAACAGCTCTGTTGAAATCGACTGCGGGTATTTCTACCCAGGAAATTAGCTTTTGCATTTTTACTTTTTTTAAGTTTAATATTAAAATTATCTCTGCAAAAGTATTTAGTTGCTTATAAACAAAATTGGAAAAAAGCGACATCTTTAAATACGCCGTGTTCTTAACCTTGCCCATAACATTCGGAGTTTCAGAAAGAGTTTAAAAATACAAAACTTTTTTGAAGAGTCATTTTTACAACTCGCCATTGGTCAGCTTATGTATCTCGCTGAGTACGTCGTTGGTGCGTTTATCGGTCAGTTGCAAGGGCTTTAGTACATCGGGGCTGGCGGTTACCTGGCGGCATATCACAATGCCTTTGTTCATTAGCTTTTGCTTGTGTTCGTTTGTAAGATTATGAAGTACCGTAATGGGATAAATCTTGTTTCGGTCGATAATATCTTTCAGACCGTTGCCCCGTGGGTAGTCCCAGGCCAGTAAATACATTTCGTTGCACTTGCCGTAATCAATGGAATCGCTGGTGAATCGAGTGTTGGTGGCTATGCATCCGGTAAAGTTAAAGCCACTGAACTCGGGTAGTTGTTCGCGTTTCTTTACAATGTCTTCAACCCGCGAATGGACATACAGGGGCACTTTAACACTTACAGGTTTGCCAGCGTCCTGGGCGTATTTACATTCAGCAAGTATCTGGTGGTTTCCTTTGGTGGCAATTACATCTACCTCGTGTGTTACGCACCTGCCTTGTACTACAATTCCTGTTTCGGTGCTGTAGCCCTGTGTTTCCATAACCCTGCTGATAAGGTGTTCGAACGGAAAACCTGTATTGCCCATCTCCATAATGGCTTTTTTAAGCTTGTACCTCGATGCTGTGGTGTATTTGCGCGAACGCAAGAGCTGAAATGCGCGGTCGTATATCTTCTTCGTACTAATTCCATCGCTAATCCACGATTCGATATCGCAAACAATCTGGTCTATTACTTCCAAATCGGCGTCCGCTCGTTCAAGCGAACTTTTCAGCTTTTCAGGCGAAAAAGGTTCTTTTTCCCCCGAGGCTTTTCTTATAAATATTGTTTTTGGATCGTTGCAAGTCATACCATAAATTATATCAATATTGTTCTTTATCGTTAGGGAAGTCACGCGATTTCACATCATCGATATATGCTCCCACAGCTCCTTTAATTTCGGCTGCCAGGTTATGATACCTACGTAAAAAACGTGGAGAAAACTCCTGAGTTATCCCAAGCATATCGTGTATAACAAGCACTTGGCCGTCAACACCGCTTCCCGCACCAATACCTATAATTGGTATTTTGAGCACCGATGCAACCTTTTCGCCCAGCGATGCCGGAATTTTTTCCAGAACAATTGAAAAACATCCAGCTTCTTCAAGCAGTTTTGCATCGCTAATTAGTTTTTTGGCTTCTACGTCTTCCTTGGCGCGTACCACGTATGTACCATATTTGTGAATCGATTGAGGCATTAGTCCCAAGTGTCCCATTACCGGTATGCCCGCAGAAATGATTCGGTTAACTGATTCAATAATCTCTTTTCCACCTTCGAGTTTCACCGCATCGGCATGTGTTTCTTTCATAATGCGAATGGCCGATTGTACCGCTTCTTTAGAATTACCCTGGTAGGTTCCAAAAGGCATATCCACTACTACTAACGCCCGCTTCACGCCTTTAACCACCGACTTACCATGGTAAATCATTTGATCAAGCGTTATAGGAAGTGTTGTTTCGTTTCCGGCCATTACATTCGAGGCCGAATCGCCCACAAGCACCACATCCAACCCTGCTTCGTCAACCAATCGAGCCATACTAAAATCGTATGCTGTTAGCATTGAAATTTTTTCTCCACGAAGTTTCATTTCCGAAAGAACGTGCGTGGTCACTTTGCGTATTTCTTTATGTACTGACATTGTATTTTTATTTTCCGGGTAAAACCCTAACCATAAATACACCTTCAATGGTTTTTAGCTTGTCGATGATGTCTATTGCTACCTCTTTGCGGTTCACATCAATAATATTGTAGGCAATATCGCTGTGATTACGGTTAAGCATTCCGGCAATATTTACGTCGGCGCTAGCCAATACAGAGGTAATCTGACTAACCATGTTTGGAATGTTCCTGTTTGCAATTAAGATACGTGCTCCCTCGTGGCGTTCCATTTGTGCAGCCGGGAAGTTTACCGAGTTGGTAATGTTTCCGTCTTCGAGGTATTCATGCATTTGTTCAACAGCCATAATGGCGCAGTTGGTTTCCGATTCTTCAGTTGATGCACCCAGGTGAGGAACTGCAATAACATTAGGCATTTCAAGTACTTCAGCATCGGGGAAGTCGGTAATGTATTTTGCAACCTTACCATTTTCGAGTGCTTTTCTTATGTCGGCATTGTTTACCAGTCCGCCACGGGCAAAGTTTAGAATACGTACACCATCTTTCATCATGGCAATACGTTCTTTGTTAATGTAACCCATTGTGTCTGGCATTTGTGGTATGTTAATAGTTACATAATCGGTATCGGCTAAAAGACTTTCGATGCTTGGAGCAACCTTAACGTTACGACTGAGTTTTAAAGCAGCCTTAACCGACATGTACGGATCGTAACCTATAACATCCATGCCAATAGCTTGTGCTGCATTGGCTACCAAAACGCCAATAGCTCCCAGACCAATAACAGCAAGTGTTTTCCCCTTCACTTCATGTCCGGCATAATTCTTTTTTCCGGCTTCAACTATAGTTGCTATTTCGCTGCCTTTTCCTTTTAATGTTTTGCACCACTCAATACCACCGGCTATATCGCGCGAGGTAAGCATCAAACCTGCAATTACCAGTTCTTTAACACCATTGGCATTAGCCCCCGGTGTGTTAAATACTACAATACCCTTTTCGGTACATTTTTCGATGGGGATGTTGTTAACACCGGCACCCGCCCTGGCTACTGCTTTCAGAGAGGATGGCAATTCCATATCGTGCATTTTGAAACTTCGCAGGATAATGCCATCCGGTTCAGTGAATTCACTGTTGATCTCATATTGGTCAGCAGGAAACAACTGTAAACCTTTTTCGTCAATCTTGTTTAGGTTTTGGATTTTGTACATGTTGTTTATATTTTGAGTGTGAATTTTTAATAAAAAATTTATTTGAGTTGACAAATATCACAATTTTCAATAAAAATGTAATGAATTAGTGCAAAAAATTGATATTGATTAATCTTAAAACGGATAATTAACACTTACTTTTTTGTTTTTGATACAAAAAATTGCAATTAAACTTTTTTATTATTTTGATATTTTACTGATTGTGAGCAACTTGTTGTTGCTGTACCAATTGTGTGTTTAAAATGTGAATAAGGTTTAATTTTAAATTTAATCAAATGAAACGATCATGATTCGGACGTAACTACAAACGGTTGGCCAAAACTGGCTCACGATAATCGAAATACGAGTAATTGGGCAAGTATTAAAATAAATAGAAAAGCCCGGTTTCGTCGTTATGAAACCGGGCTTTTGTGTATGTGTTGTTATTTATTTTATCAGTTCAACACTGCGTTTTACAAATTTGTCGAGTGCTTCGCCTTTCAACATATTGTTGGCCAGCAACGCCAGATCGACCAGTTGCTTTGCAAGTTTATTGTCCTTGCCGTAAGCTTTAAGCTTTTCACGTTTCTCCGTTTCAAGCGTAGTAATGGTCTTCGAAACTTCGGCAAGTTTGTCTTTTTCTTCCTGTGGAATTTCTTCGTCTTTTTTGCCTTCTTTTAATTTTTCGAGCGAAGCTTTTTCTTCGTTTTTCTCTTTAAGCTGTGTCGAAAAAGGTTTCAGTTCCGTAGCAAGGTCGTTGTTCTTATTTTCAATAACTTCCTTAACTAGCGGGTGAGCAATGTTTACAACCACCGTGTAATTGTTGGGCAGGTTGCCGTACATTCCCATGCCACCCTGTATGGCACTCATATCTTTCATGCGACGCATAAACTCGTTTTGAGTGATTACCATGGGCTGTGCATTTTCTCCTAAGTCTTCGAAAGTTACGTAGTAACCTGTTTCGCTTTGTGGTGTTACTGCACTGAATACAGCCTCCATATCGTCGCGTTCTTTTTCCGGTAGGGTCTCTTTGTTACTGGCTTCTTTTTCAATAAGTCTGTCAACCACATCGGCATCTACACGGGTAAAGCGATTTTTCGGGTTTTCCTGCTCAAATTTGTTAATTATAGCAGCAGTCAGTACGCTATCGAGCAACAACACATCGTAACCTTTGTCTTTGGCAGCGCTGATAAACGAGAATTGCTCATCCTTATTGTTTGTGTATAAGTGAATAAGGTTGTCGTCTTTATCTTTTTGATTGTCTTTTATTATGTTTTCGTATTCTTCGATTGTGAAGTATTTATCTTCAGTGTTTTTATAAAGGAAGAATTTTTTAGCCCTTTCGGCAAATTTCTCATTCGACAGGATACCATATTCTATAAAAATCTTCAGGTCGTCCCATTTTTTCTCGAAATCGGCACGATCGTTTTTGAATATTTCTTCAAGTCTGTCGGCAACCTTTTTGGTAATATGGTTCGATATTTTCTTTACGTTGTGATCGCTTTGCAGGTAGGAACGCGATACGTTAAGTGGAATGTCAGGTGAGTCGATTACACCATGCAAAAGTGTGAGAAAATCGGGTACGATTTCTTCTACATGGTCGGTTACAAATACCTGGTTGCTGTAAAGTTGAATTTTGTTTTTCTGTAATTCAACCGAGTTTTTTAGTTTAGGGAAATATAGAATACCGGTAAGATTAAACGGATAATCAACATTAAGGTGAATGTTGAACAATGGCTCTTCGGCAACCGGGTACAGTTTGTGATAAAATTCTTTGTAGTCTTCGGGCTTCAGGTCAGCCGGAGCTTTTGTCCAAGTTGGATTTGTGTCGTTAATAATCAAATCCTTATCGGTATCAACATATTCGTCGTCTTTCCATTCTTTTTCTTTGCCAAACTGGATGGGTACGGGCAAAAATTTGCAGTATTTTTCAAGCAATTCTTTTACACGGTGTTCTTCCAAAAATTCTTTCGAATCTTCATTGATGTGCATAATGATGTCGGTACCCACTTCGTCGCGTTCGCCTTTTTTTAGTGTATATTCGGGGCTGCCATCGCAGCTCCAGTGAATAGCTTCTGCGTCATCCTGATACGATTTCGATACAATTTCTACTTTGTCGCTCACCATAAACGATGAGTAAAAGCCTAAACCAAAATGGCCAATAATTGCGGCCGCGTCGTTTTTATATTTTTCCAAAAACTCGTTAGCTCCCGAAAAAGCAATCTGGTTAATAAATTTTTTCACTTCTTCGGCAGTCATACCAATACCATGATCAGATACAGTAAGTGTTTTTGCATCTTTATCTATTTTAACCGATACTTTCTGATCTGTAAGCTCTTTTTTGTATTCTCCTTTCGATGCAAGTGTGTTTAGCTTTTGCGTTGCATCAACAGCATTTGAAATGATTTCACGCAGAAAAATTTCGTGATCGGAGTATAGAAACTTTTTGATAATAGGGAATAGGTTTTCACTGCTTACGCCAATTTTTCCTTTTGCCATAGTATTATTTTTTAATTTATATCAATTTTTAATTATACTGCTTCAATGCAGACGAACCGCTTAATTCAATTGCTATGCCATTTGTGTCAGACTGTCGTATTGTCATTTTTCGTTCAAAACGTATGTCAGAATATATTATTATTAGGAATAATGGTTGACATAATTACCATTTTTATGATTGGAAAATTAACTTTTTAACTTCTTATCTGTTTTCATTAAAAGGTAACATATTGTAAACCAATAGTAAATAATAATTGTAATTTGCAAATTGTATTTTAATCGGAAAGTTGCAATGTCGAAATTGCAACTTTTAAAAAACAATCTACATTACTTTGTGTTTATATGGTATAAATTTTAAATGATTTTGAACATGTCTGAATTTAAGGTACAAATGCCCAAAATGGGCGAAAGTGTTCAGGAGGCAACCATCACGAAATGGTTTGTGAAAGAAGGTGATAAAGTTGAAGAAGATAACCTTCTTTTTGAAATTGCCACCGAGAAAGTTGATTCTGAAATCCCTTCGCCAGTAGATGGGGTTATTTCAAAAATATTATTCGAGGTCGATTCGGTAGTTGATGTAGGTGAAACTGTAGCTATTATTAAAATAGACGGCGAAGATGATGACGATGATGAGCCGGCCGATGATGAAAAGTCTGACAAAAAAGCTTCAGCAGATGAAAAGTCTGACGAAAAGACTTCACCTGATGAAAAGCCCGATGAAAAAACTTCATCTGACGAAAAACCGCAACCAGTGACTAAAGAAGAAACCACCGAAAATGATGAAGACGGGGACGCAGAGCCAACTCGATTTTACTCTCCTTTGGTTCGTTCTATTGCCAAAGAAGACGAAGTTTCGGTAAAAGAGCTTGAGTCGATTGATGGCAGTGGCGAAAACGGTCGGGTTCAGAAAAAAGACATTTTGGCTTATATTGAGGATCGAAAGAGCGGCAAGACTTCGAAGGCTGTTGAGAAACCTGCTGAAAAAGAGGTTAAACAGTCTGATGAAACCGAAAAATTACAAAAAGAAAAACCAAAAGTTTCCGTTTCTGTTGGAGCTGAAGACCAGATTGTAGAAATGGATCGTGTTCGCAAGCTTATTGCCGACCACATGGTACAATCGGCACAATCTGCACCACACGTTACTTCAGTAGTAGAAGCCGATGTTACAAACCTCGTTCTGTGGCGTAATAAGGTAAAAGACGAATTCCAGAAAAAGTACAATGAGAAGATTACATTCATGCCGGTATTTACCGAGGCTGTAGCAGCTGCATTGCGAGAATTCCCGATGGTAAACGCTTCGGTTGACGGTGATAAGATGATCTTGCGTGGAAAAGTTAACGTTGGTATTGCTGTTGCCAAACCCGACGGCAATCTTATTGTTCCGGTAATTCGCGATGCCGACCAGAAAAACCTGGTAGGACTTACTTCGTCGTTAAATGACCTGGCTGATCGAGCACGAAATAATAAACTTTCGCCCGATGAAATAACTGGTGGAACTTTTAGTATTACCAATTTTGGTTCGTTCCGTAATATTATAGGAACACCAATTATAAACCAGCCGCAGGTTGCCATACTTGCTACCGGCAGTATTGAGAAAAAACCGGCTGTAATGGAAACTCCAACAGGTGATGCCATAGTTGTACGCCACAAAATGTTTTTGTCACTATCATACGATCATCGTATTGTTGACGGAGCTATGGGTGGAGCATTCCTTCGAAAAATTGCCGATATTCTTGAAGAATTTGACGTTAACCGAAAAATATAATAACGATTATGAATAGCACGTATCCCAAAAAATATACAATTAAAAATGTTGATAAAAAAACACTCAAAGAGTGGTATACAACGTTGGTGGTTGGACGCAAACTTGATGAAAAAGCGCCCAATTATCTGAAACAGGCCATTGGCTGGTCATACCATGCACCATATGCCGGCCACGATGGTATTCAGTTTGCCGTAGGACAGCACTTCGATAAAGAGAAAGATCACATGTTCCCATATTACCGGGATATGATGACGGCATTTTCAGCTGGTCTTACAGCCGAAGAAATTATATTGAACGGCATATCAAAAGCTACGGATGTAGCAGGTGGTGGACGGCATATGTCAAACCACTTTGCCAAGCCCGAGTGGAACATACACAATGTTTCGTCTTGTACAGGAAACCACGATTTACACGCGGTAGGTGTTGCACGTGCCATGAAATATTACGGTCATAAAGGTGTGGCAATTACATCACACGGTGAATCTTCGCTTTCCGAAGGTTATGTTTATGAAGCTATTAATGGTGCAACACGCGAAAAGTTACCGGTAATATTTGTTATTCAGGATAATGGTTACGGTATATCGGTGCCTAAAAAGATGCAAACAGCCAACCGTAAGGCAGCTAATAATTTTACCGGTTTTAAAAACCTGAGGGTAATTCATTGTAATGGCAAAGATGTATTCGACTCGATGAACGCCATGGCCGAGGCTAAAAAGCATGTGCTTGAAAAAGGCGAGCCGGTGATGTTGCAGGCTAACTGTGTTCGCATTGAATCGCACTCAAATTCCGATCGTCATGAGTTGTATCGTAACGAACATGAACGTAATTATGTGCGTGAATATGATCCAATGGACAAAATACGTCGTATGTTGCTGCGCTACGAACGTTTTACTGAAGAGGAACTTCAGAAAATTGAAGAAAGTGCAAAGCAGATTATAAAAGATGCGCATAAAAAGGCCTTGAAGGCACCTGATCCTGATCCGAAATCTATTTTCGATTTTGTGATTCCTGAGCCTTATAAGCCTGAAAAATACACTGATGGCATTCCTGAAGAAAGTGATGGCCAGAAAATTAAATTGGTTGAAGCAATTAATAA
>JAQICD010000223.1 GCA_027858715.1 Prolixibacteraceae bacterium | reverse complement strand
GTTTTACACGAAATCATTAAAATCATGCAAAACACTAAAGATATATTTCTCATATCTTATTGTTTATTAATTGAGTATAAAAATTTTAGGTATTTATCGATTAGATACAACAATCCATGGTGAACAATCGGATTTGTTCAATAAAGTATCTACTCGAAAAAAGTCGGGATTTTCAGAGAAGAAATCTTGTATGTATTAAAACTAATTTTCAACGAGTCGAAAGTATAAAATTATATTATATATCTCAAATCTTTTTTGTCGCAATATTGCAAAATGTTTCGGTTTCCTAAATAGCAGGCAACGTTCGCGTGTTAGGCAACGGCATTATTCCTTTTCTGTAAATATATCAATTTCAAGTTATCGTCAATCTGTTCTGTTTTAAAATCTACGTATCCTAGTTTACGATAAAGATTCAAATTTTTATCACTTCTATCACCTGTAAATAACTCATATGTAGAACAATTATCGAATACCTTTTCAATTTCTATCATCAAACTTTTTCCAATTCCTTGATTCTGAAAACCAGGTTTTACAATCAGTTTACCGATTTTGCAAATATTATCCACTAACTCAGCTCTCACGGAACCAATAATATGTCCATTTTTTTCCGCTTTAATCACAATTCCTTTTTGCCACTCAATTTTTAAAGAATCAATGTTTTGAGTCAATGGTTGAATATTGAAGTCATTGTAAATTTCTGCTTCTTGAACGTATGCTTCCTTTTGCAGTTCAAGTATTTTACTCAAATCAGACAGTTCGGCAAGACATATCTCGATCTTTTCAGAATCAATTATATTTCCGTTTTTATCAAGTGGCAAATATGGATTATAAGCAACTTCCCATAAATTCTTATCTGGGTCAGCAAAATATCCGCTGTATCCACCCCAAAATGCTTTTTCAGGTTTCTTTATTATCGAAACACCTTTTTCTGATAATTCGTTAAATATCAAATCAACTTCCTTTTCAGTTCTTGTATTGTAAGCTAATGTAAATCCTCTAAAATCAAGATTAGAACAGGTCATATTTGCATCCTTAGCAAGTTTGTCAATTTGATAAAGAGCCATTTGAAATCCATTTAGATTATAAAAGACTATATTATCATTACTCTGGTTTGTTTTCTTCCAACCGAGTATATCCGAGTAAAAACTTTCGGATTCACTCAAATCATATACTCCAAGTGTTATTATTGTAAGTCTTTGTTCCATTTTTCTAATGTTGCAGTATGTCTCTTTTGCTGTTGCCTAACGGATATTTCGTGTTGTGCTTTCGTGCATATTTATCATATTCCTTTTTTAATAGTTCTATTTTTATTTCTTTTCCATGACCTGGAAGAAATACATTACAAGTAGTATTCAATAATTTACCCCAGCTTTTAATCAAGTCATTTGTACTATCAGCATATGGAGGAAAGATTGAATTTTTTAACACTCCGAACATAACATCACCTACTATTGCAATCTCGTCATCTATTAGGATACTGATTGAATCATCAGAATGTCCTGATGTTTTAATAATCTTTATCCGATTATCTGCGATTTTTAAAACATGGTCTTCGTGTATAAATACATCAGGTTTGAAAGGTGCGTATCCAAATTTATTCTTTCCAATTAACCGACCTAATCCTGAGATTATTCTTGTTATATAAGTCGTTCCTTTTGGTAATTCTGTATATCCATTTTTAATCGAGTCCTCTGCAATACATGATACAAAAATTTCGCACAAACTATTATCTTTTATCTTCTTTGCCAATTGACAATGGTCAAAATGAGTATGCGTTAATATCAAATGTGTAATCTTATCTAGTGACAACCCCAATGAGTCGATATTTTTTGAGAGTTTTCTAAATGCGGATTCTTTTCCAGTATCTATCAAAATCACAAGTCTATCTTTCAATACGAGATAAGTATTACTTCGTCCTGACAGAACTTGTGTTATCTCATATCCATTTTTTGTTTTCCAATTATTCATCAGTTATCATATTGTTATACTCTATCTGAGCAGGTCTCCTTGCATGAAGCACAACTCGGATATATACGTAAAAATGGCGTTGTTTTCACCTTACAAAATTAAGGCATCCACAACTATCATGGAATACGTTGAGTCTTTACGTCAGTTGTTCTCGCCTTACAAAATAAAGGCATCCACAACAAAAAATCATGTTTAATTATGATGCGTCTTGTTGTTTTTACCTTCCAAATGTCAAGTTTTCTGCGTTAAAAACAATATGTTTTTCAATGGTTATAAAAATATTATCGCAGACAGGAATGTCTGCGCTACCGTACAACTACATTGATGATTTTCTTCGGTACTACAATGATTTTTACAATTTGTTTTCCATCTAACCATTTCTGTGCGTTCTCGTGCTCTGTGGCTGCTTTTTCAATATCTTCCTTCGGCATGTCGATCGGAAGTTCAAGCTTGAAGCGCATTTTGCCGTTAAACGAAACCGGATATTCGAAGGAGTTTTCAACCAAGTAGCTTTCGTTGACCCTGGGCCAAGGCTGTTGGCAAACTGCCGGTTCGTTACCGTATATTGCCCATAGCTCTTCGGCCAGGTGAGGAGCGTATGGTGCCAGTACTTTTGCAAAAGTTTCGGCCGTTTCGCGGGTTACCTTTTTTACTTTGTAACAGTGATTGGTAAAAATCATCATCTGCGAAATGGCTGTATTGAATTTCATTTCCTCGATATCCTGTCCAACTTTTTTAATGGTTTGGTGCAGTACCTTCAACGTTTCTTTATTTTCTTCTCCTTCGGTAACGTTGTCTTTATCGGCGAAGAAGTAGAAAACCCTTTTCAGGAAGTTAAAAACCCCCTTAACTCCGGTGTCGGTCCATGGCTTAGTGGCATCGAGTGGGCCCATAAACATTTCGTATAAGCGTAGCGAGTCGGCTCCGTAATTGGCCACTACATCATCGGGGTTTACAACGTTCTTGAGCGATTTCGACATTTTCGCCACAATTTGTTTCAGTTCATCGCCTGTTTCGATATGGAAGTATTTACCGTCTTTTTCTTCAACCATATCCGAAGTTACTTTTGAACCCGAAGCTGTTTCGTAGGCAAATGCCAGAATCATACCCTGATTGTAAAGCTTTTGGTATGGTTCGTCGGTTGAAACAATACCTAAATCGAACAACACTTTATGCCAGAAACGGCTGTACAGCAAGTGCAAAACGGCATGTTCGGCACCGCCAATGTAAAGGTCAACGGGCATCCAGTAATTTTCTTTTACCTTGCTGAACGGCTCTTCATCGTTTTTTGGATCGATGTAACGCAGGTAGTACCAGCACGAACCCGCCCATTGTGGCATGGTGTTGGTTTCGCGACGTCCTTTTCGACCGTTTTCGTCAGTAACCTTTAGCCATTCGGTAGCATTGGCAAGCGGCGATTCGCCTGATTCGCTTGGCTGGTATTTATCTGTTTTTGGAAGCTCAACCGGCAGGTCTTTATCTTCAACTACCGAGATTTCACCATCTTCCCAGTGAATTATCGGGAATGGCTCTCCCCAGTAGCGCTGGCGGCTAAACAGCCAGTCGCGTATTTTGTAATTTACGGTTGCTTTTCCCAAATTGCGCTCATCGAGCCATTTTATAACAGTTGCTATTCCTTCTTTTTTGGTCAGTCCGTTAATGTCAAGGCCTACATCTGTGTTTGCTGAATTAATATATTCACCGTCTTCGGTCCAGCAATCATTGCCGTTTAGAATTTTTTCACGCAGCTCAGCATCGGCCTGTCCTTTAGGATCAAGGATGCAAGTCACCGGAATGTCGAAAGTTTTGGCAAATTCGAAGTCGCGTGTATCGTGAGCAGGTACAGCCATAATTGCACCGGTGCCGTAACCCATTAACACATAGTCGGCTACCCAAATAGGTATTTGTTTGCCGGTAAGTGGGTTGATGGCATAACAACCTGTAAATACACCTGTTTTTTCTTTCGAAAGTTCGGTTCGGTCGAGGTCGCTTTTTAATGCTGCAGTCCTGGTGTAGGTTTCAACTTCCGCTTTCTTTTCTTCGGTTACAATTTCGTTTATTAGTTTGTGTTCAGGGGCTATAACCATGTATGTTGCTCCAAAAAGCGTATCCGGACGTGTTGTATAAACCCTTAATCTTTCGTTTAGCCCGTCAACTTCAAAATCAACTTCAGCTCCGGTCGATTTTCCAATCCAGTTGCGCTGCATGTCTTTAACTCCTTCGGGCCAGTCGAGTTGGGCAAGCCCGTCGAGCAGTCTTTCAGCATAATGAGGAATACGCAACATCCATTGTTTTAAATATCGGCGTTCAACTTCTTTCGTTCCGCATTTTTCGTGTGAGCCATCGTTAAGCACCTCTTCGTTGGCACAAACTGTTTTACAGGTGTTGCACCACCAAACTTGTGCATTATCGTAATTAGCCAGTCGTCTTGATTCGATATATTTTGTTACAGCTTCTTGCCCCTGATTTTTGATGTCTGCAGGAATCGGAAGTTCTTCAATTGACCTTCCTTTTTGCAGTTTTTCATCGAACCAAGTGTTGTATAGGCGGATAAAAATCCACTGTGTCCATTTTAAATAGGACGGATCGGTTGTGTTAATTTCACGATCCCAGTCGTAACTCAAGCCCAGTGATTGTATTTGCCGACGGAAATTGTCGCAGTTTTTCTGAGTGGTTATAGCAGGGTGTGTGCCGGTTTGAATGGCGTATTGTTCGGCAGGCAGTCCAAATGCGTCCCATCCCATTGGGTGGAGTACGTTAAACCCTTTTGCGCGTTTGTAGCGACAAATTATATCGGTAGCCGTGTAGCCTTCGGGATGCCCAACATGTAACCCCGCTCCAGATGGGTATGGGAACATGTCGAGACAATAAAACTTAGGTTTGCTTGTGTCAACCTCACTGGAAAAAACTTTATTGTCTAACCAATGATTCTGCCATTTTTTCTCAAATTCTGAAAAATTAAAATCCATTTTATATTAAATATGTAGGGTTTAACAAATTAATGCGCAAAAATAGAAAAAAGATATGGTGCAATAGAATTATTGATGTTGAAATGTTATGGTTTTAAAGTTTTTGCTGGCATATCGCGTGGTGTTTTACCATATTGATATGTTATAGAACTATAAATAGATATCTCTGAAAACTTTCATTCCACTGGGCTTTTTATTACATTTATGTGAGTTACTAACCTTAAAAACAAGAGGCGATGATTACAAAAATTGAAAAGCTTTTTAGCGAAGGCGATACATACCTGAAAGAGGCAAAAGGTATGTTTTATGCACAGGACGAAAAACAAGGCCCTGCAACTTGTAACTGTTGTGAAGCCATTAAGAGATACCTTGATGCGTACGAAATTGCCCTGTTTAATCAACTTGAGCCTTCCCAGAATTATCATGTGGTTTTGCATACCATTGCCCAAAAGGATCCGGATTTTAAACAGTTCACTGAAAAAGTTTATGAAGTGAAATGTTTTAAAGAAGAGTCAAAAAAGGATCCCGAATCATTTTTTCTTTATGATGATGAGATTGACGATGTATTGAAAGATGTGTTAAGAGTTCGAAATTACATTGCACAAAAGGTTGATTTAGGAAAAGAGTTTATGGAAGAATTTTCTGAAAATTCGTTCATGGCTATTTAGGTGCGTTGTTAAATGTGTTTTTGACTTTTATTGGTTAAGTGTTTTCTTACAAAGTGGGAAAACTGCATCAATTTACTTCTAATTTTTTTGTAGGATGAATGCATGTGAGTCAAAGCTATCAGTTTGTTAAGGCTTCGATATTCAGTGCTTTAGCTGTTGTTTCAGATGCTTTTTTTAATGGAGGAATCACAAAAAAAGCGGGCTATCGTAATGATAACCCGGCTGTTCATAGTTTAGTTAGATCAGAAAATAGATGATGGTTTAAAGAGAAAAGGAAGATTATGATGTTTTAAAAACATGCTATAATCATCTTTTTAAATGCAAGGCTAATATAGTTTTATTTTTTAAAAACAGGAAAAGATATAACTAAAAATTTACATTCATAGGGTGCGTCGCAAACGTTTACGACGTTTTTTTATTGTCTATTTTGTTGTAATGTAAATGTATGCACAGGAAAACGGGGTTTTTGAAAATGTGAAAAAATGTGAAAAAAAATTATAAATTGTTTGATGATTGAGTTGAAAATTGATGTGATTCTTTCCATTTTAAATCATTTTCTCCATCTTTTTTCACAGAAAAGTCATTTTTTTGTTGATTTTACCTTCCGTATTAATCTTTTTTTGTAATTCTGAAGCATAATCTCTGTCAATATGATTTTCAATTTTATTTTGAAATGGTCTTAATTCTATGTTTAACAGATGAGCATATTGATGATAAATGTTTTTTTGACTTTTTAAAGTAGAATTGATTGTTTTTTTGCTTTACAAAATGGATAATTTTGTGAATATTTAATAGGGCAGATTGTGATTTAAAATTGGAAGCGGACAAATGGATAAGTTTTTAAAAGAAGTTTCGGCATATATATATCAAAAGTATCAAGAAGATATTGGTTCGTTGGTTATGGTTTTTCCTAACCGAAGAGCGGGTTTGTTTTTTCAGAAGTATCTGAGCGAAGAGGTTAATTCGCCTGTATTTTCCCCCAACACTATTACCATAACTGAGTTAATTTCGCAAATGGCGGCGCTGCAGGTTGTCGATATGGGGAGACTTATTGTTGAACTGCACAGGGTTTTTAAAAAGATAACAGGCAGCAACGAAACACTAGATGATTTTTATTACTGGGGCGAAATGATGCTGTCCGATTTTAATGATATCGATAAGTATCTGGTCGATGCAAAACAACTTTTCAGCAATATCGAATCACTAAAAGAAATAGATAATGGCTTCGATTTTCTGACAGAAGAGCAGTTGCAGTATCTTTCAGTGTTTTGGGTCAATATTCTTAATTCATCAAATTCTGAAAGCAAGGCACGCTTTCTTGAATTGTGGAAAAAGCTTTATGGGATATACGAAGCTTTTGGAGAGCATCTTTCGGAGAAGGGAATTGCTTACGAAGGAATGCTTTACCGGAAAGTGATTCAAAATTTATTGGATACATCTGATGAGAAAATTCCCGCAAAGATTGCTTTTGTGGGGTTTAATGCCCTGAATCGTTGCGAAACAAAGTTGTTCGATTTTTTCAAAAATAACAGCGAAGCTTTGTTCTTCTGGGATTTCGACGATTATTATATGAATTTCGATGGACATGAAGCGGCAATGTTTATGAACGAAAATTTAGTTCGTTTTCCAATGCCGGGCGACTTTCAGCTTGTTACGGATAATTTTACAAAATTGAGCTCAATTGATGTACTTGCTGTGCCCGGATTTTCGGGGCAGGCATCGTATGCTGCACAGTGGATTGACAACCTTGATGCTGTAATTGGTGAGCGTTTTGATGAAACAGCAGTTGTGCTGTGCGACGAAACTTTGCTCATGCCTTTTTTAAATGTAGTGCCTGCCAATGTCGGGGCATTTAATGTTACTATGGGATTTCCCGTGAAAAGTTCGCCGGTTTTTGCGATGATAAAGGCTTTGATAGAAATCGATCGTCATAGTCGCCGGGGTAAAGATGAGCAGATTTTATTTTATCACCGGAACATTATGGGCTTGCTTAATAACCCGCTCATGAGAATTCCTGCAGGTGATTTTGTCGAAGATTTTAACATCCGCATTGTAAAAGAAAACCTGGTTTATCTTGAATCTGCCGATTTTGAAAACCACCCCTTTTTATCCCGGGTGTTTAATCTTCCGGAGGAGCCATTTTCATGCAGAGATTATCTGCTTGAAATTGTGCGTAGTGTTTTTGATGCGGTGTCCGACGACGAACAACTCATAAAAGAATCGCTTTACCAGCTTCACCTGGCAATTAACCGTTTGCACGATGCTTTGTTTCCCGAAGGAGACAATAGCGACGTTGATATGTCGAAGAAACTTTATTACCAGTTGTTGCTGCGTCAGCTTGAGCGTATTGCCATTCCGTTTGAAGGCGAACCATTGTCGGGTCTGCAAATCATGGGATTTTTAGAGACGCGAAGTCTCGATTTCGATAATCTGATACTGCTTTCGTTTAACGACGATAAACTGCCTGGCATTCCGAACCAACATTCTTTTATTCCGTTCACATTGCGGCATGGATTCGAAATGCCACTAGCCGAACATAAAAATGCCATGTACGCGTATTACTTTTACCGGCTTATTCAGCGTGCAAAAAATGTAACGCTTGTTTACGATTCGCGAACAGAAGGTCTTTCGAGGGGCGAAGTAAGTCGTTTTGCCACACAGCTCAAATACGAAGCAAAACATTTAAACCTTAACGAACACCAGGGTGTTTTTAACTTTCAGCCCTCGGCCAATAACGAAATATGTGTTGAAAAAACCGATGCATTGCTCGATAAAATTGAAAAACATTTACAGGAAAAAGATATCTCTCCGAGCGCACTGAATCAATACCTGCATTGTTCGCTTAAATTCTTTTTCAGGTATATCGAAGGGGTGAAAGAACCCGATGAGGTACTTGAAGATATCGACAACCTTGTTTTTGGCCGTATTGCACATCTGGCTCTCGAAGAGTTGTACAAACCTTTTGTTGGAAAAGAAATAACGAAGGATGATATTGCACGTTTGATGGTAGATGAAAAAAAGTTGAATCAAAGTTTGAAGGTTGCTCTTGAAAAAGAATACTTCAAAAAAGGAAAATTCAACCTAAACGGACGCAACTTACTGGTTTTCGATATTATTAAAAAGTTTGTTGTACGTGTGCTTAGGTACGATAAAAGCATTGCTCCTTTTGAATTATTATCGCTCGAAGAAAAATACTTCAGCACAATGCAAATTGAATCGCGCGACAAATCTTTCGAAATTACTTTTGGTGGAACAGTTGACCGGCTCGACAGGGTTGGTGAAAAAATTCGGGTTGTAGATTATAAAACCGGCGTTTCAGAGAGTAAACTGAGCAATGTTGATAAATTATTTTTAAAGGAAGGGAAAAACAACAAGGCCGCTTTTCAAACCATGCTGTATGCCGATGCGGTACAAAATAAACTAAAAACTGATTTACCACTAATGCCTGCCGTATATGGCGCAAGGACTGTGTTTGCCAACGATTTTGACCCGTTTTTCACCCTCAACAAAAGCGATACTTTAATTTTTCAGGCTAATGTTGAAGAATTTCGTAATGGATTGAAAAATATATTTGTCGAATTATTAAATCCCGATATTCCTTTTTCGCAGATAAAAGATGTGAACAAGTGTAGTTTCTGTCCGTACAAAGGCATTTGCAACCGTTAAAACCGACCTCTATGTTTCAATAAATGCCAGAAAACCATCGGTGTCAACCTTGCGATAGTAGCATGATGTGTGCGCTTTCCCATTTTCTCTTTTGGCATGGCATGCACCCTCGCCCTCGGGTGTTACCAGGTACAAAAATGAGTTTTGTTCGCAGTTAACACGCACTTCGTTTATCCGCAACATGTCGCCACTGGTTTCTCCTTTTTTCCATAGCTCGTTGCGGCTGCGGCTCCAAAATGTGGCATAGCCACTACGCAGTGTTTCTTCAAAAGCTTCTTTGTTAATAAACGATAATATCAGTACTTCTTTTGAATTTGCATCCTGTGTTACAACGGGCAATAGCTTTTGATCGTCGGGACCAAAATCTACCTGGAACTCGTTGGTGTATTCCTTTGCCATAGTAATGGTTTTTGTGTTTGTTGCAAAAATAGAAATAATAATGATTGCCGAATCTATGTTTAATGGTTGTTTTCATCGGTATTTGTAACAATATTTCATATTTTAGCTCAATTCAAAAATAATAGATAAAGAAGGAATAAGAATGGCTCGAAGTGAGAAAAACTTAGGCAAAACGATAACGCTGGTTGCTGTTGACCTCGACGGAACCTTGTTGCGCGACGATAAAACAATTTCGGACGAAGACGCTGTCACGCTCGATTCTCTGGGGCGCAGAGGGGTGGTTCGAGTTGCGGCTACCGGGAGGAGTTTACATAAGGTTGAAGAGGTTTTGAAAGCCGGTGCTCCCGTCGATTTTGTTGTTTTTTCATCGGGCGCCGGGGTTTATAACTGGAATATGAAACGCTTATTACACAGCGAGCAGTTCGATGCCGGGGTTGCGGTAAATGTTTGCAAACATTTGTACAAGGAGAATTATTATTTTTTCGTTTACAGACCTATACCCAATAACAATTTGTTTTTTCACCACAAAGGAGCTGGCGAATGTGTTGAGTTTGATAATTATCTTGAACGACACTACGGCGATTTTTTGCCTTTAAATGATTGTCGCCACCTTGCCGATGCGGGGCAGTTTATGTTCATTGTTCCTAACGATGACGCTTTGTTCGAACGTTTAAAAAACGAAATACATGCCTACTGCGACGGAGTGCGTGTTATCAGAGCCACTTCGCCTGTTAATGAGAGATTTACCTGGATTGAAATTTTTCCTGAAACAGTGTCGAAAGGGCATGGGCTGAAATGGTTGTGCGACATGCTTGAAATTAATTATGCCGAAACAGCAGGCGTTGGGAATGATTTCAACGATTCTGAAATGTTTGAATTTGTGGAGCATCCTTTTTTGTTAGGAAATGGAGTCAATAAACTTAAACTTCATTATCAAAGCATTCATTTGTCGAACAATGAAAATGGTTTTACAGAGGTGATGAAACGGCTGAATCTTATTTAGAAAATCTTATTAAAATTCGATTTTTAGCTGCTCTGGCAGCAGTTTAAAACTAAGACGATGGTAGGGGGTTTTTCCCAGTTCCCTGATGGCCTGACGGTGTTTTTTTGTAGGATAACCTTTATTTTTTTCCCAATCGTATCCCGGATATTCATGGGCAATTTTAAGCATGTAGTCATCGCGGTACGTTTTTGCCAGAACAGATGCAGCTGCTATCGAAAAATATTTGCCGTCGCCTTTTATAATGCATTCGTGTGGAATGTTGGGGTAAACTGTAAAACGATTTCCGTCAATAATTAAATGTTCGGGTTTTGTTTTGAGCTGGTCGATAGCCCTGTGCATTGCCAGATGCGATGCTTTTAATATGTTGATTTTATCAATTTCGGTATTTGCAACTATGCCAACAGCCCATTCAATGGCTTCTGTCTCAATAATTTTTCTGAGTTTATAACGCTGTTTTTCACTAACTTGCTTTGAGTCGTTCAAAAGCGGATTGTAAAATCCTTTGGGAAGCACAACTGCTGCGGCGTACACCGGGCCGGCCAAACAACCGCGTCCTGCTTCGTCGCAACCGGCCTCAATAACGCCGGTTTTAAAATATTCCTTGAGGCTTGCGTTCATTTATTTCGTTGCTGCTTTTAATATTGAATTCCACACTATTTCTGCAGTTTTATCCCAATTAAATTTTTCACGCTGAACTCTTCCTTTTTCAATGAGTTGTTGTCCGGTATTTTTTTCGTTTGCAATGGTTTCGAAAGCGTGAGAAATGCTTTCCGGTTTGTGTGGGTCAATAAATAAGGCAGCATTTCCTGCCACTTCAGGCAGCGAAGCAGTATTTGAGCAAATTACCGGTACATCGCAATACATTGCTTCAACAACCGGAATACCAAAACCTTCGGAAAACGAAGCCAGAACCAGCGCTTCGGCACTTCCAAGCACCATCTGCAAAGCTTCGGTTGAAAGACGTCCTGTAAATACAAGGTCATTTTTGTATTGCATAGACGAAATGGTGTCGTGCAAATACGATTTATCCCACATGGGTTCGCCAACAAACAACAGCTTGTATCGCTTGTTGTCTTTTTTCTTAAAAATTTCAAATGCTTTAAGCAGCCCTTCTATGTTTTTCCGCGGATTGCGTGAGCCGATGTAAATAAAGTACGGGTCGCCGTTGGTGAACTTCGCCCTGATTTCGTGTTGTATGTCTTTGCTTACAGGTTCATAGGCTGTGTTGCATCCGTCGTAGGCAACATCAATCTTTTTGGGCGAAATATTAAGATTGATGGCAATGTCGTTTTTGCTGTATTCCGAAACGGTAACAATGCGTGTCGATTGTTGTGCAAATATTGGGAAATAGCGACGATAATATTTTCGCACTAAAAAAGGAAAATCCTCAGGCCGGTGCACGAAGTTAATGTCATGAATTACACTAACTACAGGAATATTAGGTTGCGATTGTATCCAGCCATCGGGCGAGAAATATACATCGGGCTTGTGCTTTTTTAGTATCCGTGGAGTGTCAATGTCGTAATGCCATTTCCACAATACAGGATGCCTCGATGGAATTTTTGTCCGTACAGGAGTGATGTTGTCTGAATAAATAAACGACGAGTCCCATGGACGGTCGAAAATAAACAAAAATTCGTGTTCGGGGTGGTTGCATGTGATACGCCTGAGCGTTTCGTGGGCAAACCAGCCTATTCCTTCGAGTTTGTTTTTGATTAAATGTTGCGTGTTTACGGCTATCTTCATTTTACCCGGCGTATTATGATTGCAATTATCTGTTGCTGCGAATTTATCTAAAATAGAAGATTCATACAATTTTATAATTTGTATTTTTGCATTAAAATCAAATTGATGCATAAACTCTTAAAATTTAAGATAGATTCTGCTTCTTCTGTGCCAAAATATCGTCAGTTGGTCGATGCCGTTTTGCTTAAAATCGAAACCGGACAGTTGGTTAAAGGCGATAAAATTCCATCGTTGAATGAGCTTTGTTCAGCCTGTAGCATGTCGCGTGACACCGCCATGATGGCTTTGAACGAGTTGAAAACGCGCGGCGTATTGATGTCGCATCCCGGGAAGGGATATTTTGTTATAAACACGCAGGTTGATGTGAAAAAACGGGTTTTTGTACTGTTCGATGAAATGAATGCGTTTAAGGAAGATATCTACAATTCTTTTATCAATAACCTGGAGTCGAATATCGATGTTGACATCTATTTTCACCATTTCAACCTCCAGTTTTTTACTGAATTAATTGAAAAAGCTGCAGGGAATTATACGCATTATGTGATAATGCCGGCCACTTTTGATAAAATTCAAGGTGTTATGGAGCTTCTGTCAGCTGGAAGGGTAATTGTTCTCGACAGGTTGAAAAATGAATTGTCTGCTTTTGGAGCTTTATATCAGGATTTTGAAAGTGATGTTTTTGAAGCAATGACCGAAAACGAAAGTTTTTTTACGAAATACAGTCGATTTGTTATGGTTCATCCTGGCGGAAAAGAGCCATTTGAAAGGGTAAGAGGCGTTGAACAATTTTGTGCAGAATATCAAAAAAAATTCGCTGTTGTTGAGAAATTTATTCCGACGATGGTTGAGAAAGGTGTCTGCTATTTGCTTCCGTCCGACCGCGATTTGGTGAGGCTGATTAAAGTCGCATTGGAAAATGACCTTAAGCTTGGATTGCACATTGGTGTTGTTTCGTTTAACGACACGATGCTGAAAGAAGTTGTGGCAAACGGTATTTCGACCATTAGTACAAACTTTGTTGAAATGGGAAAAACGCTTGCCGCAGCTATTAATTATAAGCTTAGTGCTTCGGTACGAAATCCCTGGATCTTTCAAAACAGAGGTTCGGTTTAGGGTGTGCACAAATACATGTTTGGTATAAATGAATATTTTTTTACATTTGCACCCAACCAGTACCCACCAGTTGGGTGCGTTTTGAAATTTTAAATAATAAGCAATATGAACATTGAGCAACTTAAACAGGAGTTTGTGAATATTTATGGTGAAGGAGAAATTTCAGGTTTTTTCTCACCCGGACGTGTTAACTTAATTGGTGAACATACCGATTACAACGGAGGCTATGTTTTTCCATGTGCACTTAGTTTCGGAACATATTGTTTGATTCGTAAAACCAACAAGCCTGTCTTCAGGTTCGCATCCATTAATGTGAAAAATCGCGAAGAATTATCACTTGATGAGTTAACTACCCCATTAAAAAAGGGAAATTGGGCAAATTACCCCTTGGGTACCATTGCTCAGTTTGTTAAGCAGGGCTTTGATATTTCAACTGGAGCCGATTTGATGTTTTACGGAAATGTGCCAAATGGTGCAGGACTTTCATCGTCTGCTTCGCTCGAAATTGCTACTGCTGTAGCTGTGAATGATGTGTATGGTTTTGGTGTTGAGAAGGTCGAGTTGGTAAAAATGGGGCAGAAAGCCGAACACGAATTTGCTGGTGTAAACTGTGGTATCATGGATCAGTTTGCATCGGGCATGGGTGCTGCCGACAGTGCTATATTTCTGAATTGCGACACACTTGAATATGAGCTGGTACCTGTTAAGCTCGATGGTGTAAAAATTGTGATCAGCAATACCAACAGCCCGCATTCATTGGGCTCGGGCGAATACAACGAGCGGGTTGCTCAATGTCAGGCAGCTGTTGATGCATTGAAGCCCTATACAAAAATAAACCAGTTGGCTGATATTTCGTGGGACGAATTCAAAAAGCTTGAAGATAAAATCGAAGATGAAACAGTCCGCCGACGTGCGCGGCACGTAGTTTCTGAAATTGAGCGCACCGTAGAGGCTGTTGATGCCCTTAAAGCGGGCAGACTTGAATATTTTGGTGAGTTGATGAATGCATCGCACGATTCGCTGCGCGACGATTATGAAGTAACCGGTAAGGAGTTAGATGCCATGGTTGAAGAGGCTCGTGAGATCGAAGGTGTTATAGGTTCGCGTATGACTGGTGGCGGTTTTGGTGGTTCAACAGTATCGTTGGTGAAAGACGAAGCGGTGGATACTTTTATCGAAAATGTAGGAAAGAACTACCAAGCCCGAACAGGCTTGAAACCCGAATTTTATGTAGCCGAAATTGGCAAGGGCGGTCACAAAGTTTTTTAATTGTAGTTGCTCCCACTATTTTTTTAATTTTTCAAATATAATTAACAGTATATCAATGAGTAATACATTGTTTAATCCTGAAGAACATCCACACAGGCGATTCAACCCATTGACAGGCGACTGGGTGCTGGTGTCGCCACATCGTTCAAAACGTCCGTGGCAGGGGCAGGTTGAGAAATCAACTGCCGATAATCGTCCGGAATACGACCCCAATTGTTATTTGTGCCCTACAAATACCCGTACTGGAGGCGACAAAAATCCGGATTACACCAAACCATATTCGTTTATAAACGATTTTAGTTCGTTGTTGCCCGATACACCTGCCGGAAGTTTTTCCGAGGGTGAATTGTTTCAGTCGGAAAGTGAAAGCGGAATTTGCAAAGTTATTTGCTTTTCGCCCAAACACAATCTTACTATCCCCGAAATGGAGGTTGAAGCCATAAAAGATGTGGTTGACTTGTGGCAAAAGGAGTACAATGAACTTGGTGCAAACCCCTCTATAAATTATGTGCAGATTTTCGAGAACAAAGGTGCAGTGATGGGATGTAGCAATCCTCATCCGCACGGACAAATCTGGTCGTCGAGCAACATACCTGTTGAGCAGGAGAAGGAAAGCAGAAATCAACTGGCATACTACAAAAAGAACGGACGAACATTGTTAGGCGATTATTTGCTGCAGGAAGTTTCGAAAAAAGAACGTCTGTTAACCAGCAATCAGCACTTTGTGGCCTTGGTTCCATATTGGGCTGTGTGGCCGTTTGAGGCAATGATTATAAGTAGGGAAGCAATGCCGTCGTTAGCACAGATGGATGATGACCAGAAAACTGCACTGGCCGATATTTATAAGAAACTGACTATTATGTACGACAACCTGTTTGAAGTGTCTTTTCCGTATAGTGCCGGTATTCATCAGGCACCGACAGATGGAAAAGCACATCCCGAATGGCATTTTCATATGCATTTTTACCCACCATTGTTGCGTTCGGCAACCGTAAAAAAGTTTATGGTAGGATATGAAATGTTGTCGAATCCGCAGCGTGACATTACTGCCGAAACAAGTGCAAAAAGGCTTCGTGAATTATCGCTTATTCATTACAATGCAAAATAATTAGATAAAGAACATTTTTTTTTGTTTAAAGGACTGTATTTTTACAGCCCTTTTTTTACTTTGCAGTCATTATAAAAAGATATGTACGATATAATTGGCGATTTACACGGGCATTACGATTTGTTGGTAAGGCTTCTTAAAAAAATGGGATATGAGGCAGATGGCAACTCATTCAAGCATTCTAAACGGAAAGTAATATTTACGGGCGACTTTATTAACCGCGGACCAGAAATTCGTGCAACCGTGCGTTTGGTTAAGCAAATGGTTGACT